>WQZF01000071.1 GCA_009780885.1 Betaproteobacteria bacterium
ACCACTTGCTTGCGCCGTTCGTGCAGTTGCTCCAGTGTCGAATATCTTGCGTCGTCTTTTTCCATCTCCACCACATGGGGATCAATCCAAATATTTCAAGTATTATCGTGCCGAGTCAATAATGATTGGCTACTGTAGTATTTTTTATTCAATAATTATTATAGTAATTTAGAAAATCCATCCCCACAGAGGCAATATTCCGCCGTCCGGAATGAGCCGTTCCGCCCGCAAGGAAAGGGAGGGGCAGCGTGATAAAATTCGAGGCTTCGCCCGAAATGCACGACCCCCGACAGGCGCCCTTTTCAGAACCGCATCGACACGCACAAATTCATGGATCAATTCGCAAAAGAAACCTTGCCCATCAGTCTCGAAGACGAGATGCGGCGTTCCTATCTCGATTATGCGATGAGCGTAATCATTGGTCGCGCCCTGCCCGATGTGCGCGACGGCTTGAAGCCGGTGCACCGCCGTGTGCTTTACGCGATGTATGAGGCGAAGAATGTCTGGAACCGCCCTTATGTGAAGTGCGCCCGCGTGGTCGGCGAGGTGCTCGGGAAATACCACCCGCATGGCGATACGGCGACCTACGAGGCGCTGGTGCGGATGGCGCAGGATTTTTCGATGCGCTACCAGTTGATCGACGGGCAGGGGAACTTCGGTTCGATCGACGGCGATCCGCCTGCGGCCTATCGTTATACGGAAAGCCGCCTCCAGCGGATTACCGACGAAATGCTGGCCGATATCGACAAGGAATCGGTCGATTTCACTCCGAATTACGACGGCAAGGAACTTGAGCCGACCGTCTTGCCAACCCGGCTTCCGACGCTCCTGGTCAACGGCAGTTCGGGGATTGCCGTCGGGATGGCGACGAATATTCCACCGCACAACCTGGGCGAGATCATCGGCGGTTGCCTGGCCTTGCTCGACAATCCGGAAATCGGCATCGAGACGCTGATGGAGATCATTCCCGGCCCCGATTTTCCGACGGCGGGGATCATCTACGGCGTTTCCGGCGTCCGGGATGGCTACCTTACGGGCCGTGGCCGCGTCGTGATGCGCGCCCGCACGCATTTCGAGGATATCGAGAAATCCGTGGGGCGGCAGGCGATCATCGTCGATGAGTTGCCGTACCAGGTCAACAAGCGTTCCTTGCTGGAAAAGATCGGCGAACTGGTCAACAGCAAGAAGATCGAGGGGATTTCCGATCTGCGCGACGAGTCGGACAAGTCCGGGATGCGCGTCGTCATCGAGCTGAAGCGCGGCGAACTGCCGGATGTCATTCTCAACAACCTGTACAAGCAGACGCAGCTCCAGGACACCTTCGGGATGAATATGGTGGCGCTGGTCGATGGACGCCCGCGCCTCCTGAACCTGAAGCAGATGCTGGAATGCTTCCTCGCGCACCGGCGCGAGGTCGTGACCCGCCGCACCCTGTTCGAGTTGCGCAAGGCGCGCGAGAAGGCGCATACGCAGGAAGGTCTGGCCGTCGCGCTCGACAATGTCGACGCGATCATCGCGCTGATCCGCGCCGCGCCGACGCCCACCGACGCGCGTCACGCGCTGATGGAGCGGCTGTGGCCATCGGCGACGGTGACCGAGATGCTTTCCCGCGCTTCCTTCGACGCGACGCGCCCGGAAGGACTCGGCATCGAGTTCGGCCTCTCGAAGAACGGCTATCTGCTTTCCGAGGCGCAGGCGCAGGCGATTCTCGAATTGCGGCTGCAACGCCTGACCGGACTGGAGCGCGACAAGATCGTCGCCGATTACAGGGAGTTGCTGGAGACGATCGGCAACCTGAGCGACATTCTCGAACGCCCGGAGCGGATTACCGGGATCATCGTCGAGGAACTGACGGCGATCCGCGACCAGTTCGGCGACAAGCGCCGTTCCGAAATCCAGCGGCATACGCAGGATCTGGGCATCGAGGATCTGATCACGCCGCAGGATATGGTGGTCACGCTCTCGCACAGCGGCTACATCAAGTCGCAGCCGCTCGCCGACTATCGCGCGCAGCGCCGTGGCGGGCGCGGCAAGCAGGCGACCGCGATGAAGGAAGACGATTTCATCGACCATATGTTCGTCGCCAACACGCACGACTATCTCCTCTGCTTTTCCAACCGTGGCCGCGTCTATTGGCTCAAGGTCTACGAGGCGCCGGAAGGCAGCCGGGGCAGCCGGGGCAAGCCGATCATCAACATGTTCCCGCTCGAAGAAGGCGAAAAGATCAACGCCGTTCTGCCGGTCAAGGAATTCGTGCAGGATCGCTACGTCTTCATGGCGACCTCGATGGGGACGGTGAAGAAAACGCCGCTTTCCGAATTTTCCAATCCGAGGAAGAGCGGGATTATCGCCGTCGCGCTCGATGAGGGCGACTACCTGATCGGCGCGGAAATCACCAGCGGCGAAAATGACATCGTTTTGGTTTCGGACGCGGGCAAGGCGGTCTGGTTCGACGAGGAAGATGTGCGCCCGATGGGCCGTCCAGCACGCGGCGTGCGCGGGATGAAGCTGCCCGACGGGCCGCAGGTGCTTTCGCTGCTCGTCGCCGACAACGACCAGCAGACGGTGCTCGTCGTCACCGAAAACGGCTTCGGCAAACGCACCGCGCTCGCCGATTTCCGCCGTTCCGGGCGCGGCACGCAGGGCGTCATCGCCATCGCCGCGAGCGAGCGCAACGGCAAGGTGATCGGCGCGAAGCTCGTCGTCGACGAGGACGAAATCATGCTGATCACCACCGGCGGCGTGCTGATCCGCACCCGCGTTTCCGAAATCCGCGAACTGGGCCGCGCCACGCAGGGCGTCACGCTGATCTCGCTCGACGAGGGCGAAAAACTCGCCGGTTTGGAGAAAATCGTCGAAAGCGAGGATACGGAAACATGAACGATACCGCGACGACCATGACATCGCGCCGGGATCGTGTCTTCAATTTCAGCCCCGGCCCGGCGATGCTGCCGACCGCAGTGCTGGAACGAATCCGCGACGAGTTGCTGGACTGGAACGGCACCGGTTGCGGCGTGATGGAAGTCAGTCATCGCGGCAAGGAATTCACCGCCCTCATCGACCGCGCCAGGGCCGACCTCGCCGCGCTGCTCGGCATTCCGGAAAATTACCGGATCCTCTTTCTCCAGGGCGGGGCCACGCAGCAGTTTGCGCAGATTCCGCTCAATCTCCTGCCCGCAGGCAATTGCGCGGATTACCTCGTCACCGGCGCCTGGTCGCAGAAGGCGCTGAACGAGGCCCGGCGCGTCGCCGGCAACGAGGTCGTGATTCGCTGCGCCGGCTCGACGGCAAGCGAGAATTTCACCCGCATCCCCCGCCGCGACGAAATCGACGCCGCGCCGGAAGCCGCCTATTTCCACTTGTGCACGAACGAAACGATCCACGGTGTCGAAGTCTTCGACGAGGACGATCTTTTTCCCAGCGGCACGCCGCTCATCGCCGACATGAGTTCGCACCTCCTCTCGCGCCCGATCGAGGTTTCGCGCTACGGCCTCATCTACGCAGGAGCGCAGAAGAACATCGGCCCGGCAGGGCTGTGCATCGTGATTGTCCGCGACGACCTCATCGGACGCGCCCGCCCCGGCATTCCCGCGCTCTTCGACTACGCGGTGCAAGCGGAAAACGATTCAATGCTCAACACGCCGCCCACCTTCGCGATCTATGCCGCCAGCCTGGTATTCCAGTGGTTGCTGGAACAGGGCGGACTGCCCGCGATCGAAGAAATCAACCGGGAAAAGGCGCGTCGGCTCTATGCCGCAATCGACGACAGCGGCGGCTTCTACCACAACCCGGTCGCGCCGGAAGTCCGCTCGCGGATGAACGTGCCCTTCACCCTCGCCGATACCGCGCTGGAACCCTCCTTTATCGGAACCGCGCGGGAATCCGGGCTGCTGGCCCTGAAAGGACACAAATCCGTCGGCGGTATCCGCGCCTCGATCTACAACGCGATGCCGCTCGAAGGCATCGACGCGTTGATCGATTTCATGCGCGACTTCCAGAAACGTTTTGGCTAGGACGATCCGAACATGAACGAAACGCAACTGCAACAGGAACTCGCCGCCGTTCGCGGCGAAATCGACGGCATCGACAGCGAACTGCTCGATCTCCTGAACCGCCGCGCCCGCTGCGCGCAAACGATTGGCGCAATCAAGGCGCGTCACGGCGAGGAAGGCTTCACCTACCGCCCGGAACGCGAAGCGCAAATCCTGCACCGCGTCCAGGAAACAAATCCGGGACCGCTCTCTGGCGAGCGCCTGGCCTGGTTCTTCCGTGAAATCATGTCCGCCTGCCTCGCGCTCGAGGAACCGCTCGGCATCGCCTTTCTCGGCCCCCTGGGCACCTTCTCGGAATCGGCGGCGAGCAAGCATTTCGGACATGCTGCACGCCTGTTGCCGCAAGCTTCGATCGACGATGTTTTCCGCGAAGTCGAAGCCGGACGCGCCCATTTCGCCGTCGTCCCGTCCGAGAATTCGACCGAGGGCGCGGTCGGGCGCACGCTCGATCTCCTGCTCTCCACGCCGATGAAAATCTGCGGCGAAGTCATCCTGCGCGTGCATCAACACCTGCTCTCGCACGTAGGGGCGCTCTCCGGCGTCACCGTCGTCTATTCGCACGCCCAATCGCTGGCGCAATGCCACGAATGGCTCAACCGCAACCTGCCGCACGCGAAACGCATCCCTGTCGGCAGCAATGCGCAGGCGGCAGAACAGGCGGCGGCATCGCGGAACGCGCCCAATGTTGCCGCCATTGCCGGCGAAGCCGCAGCGGAGCGTTATCAACTGCCCCGGCTCGCGCAAAACATCGAGGACGATCCGAACAACACGACCCGCTTCCTCGTGCTCGGCCTGCACGATGCCGCGCCTTCCGGACGCGACAAGACTTCGCTGCTGATGTCGGCCCCCCACCGCACCGGCTCGCTGCATCATCTTCTTGAGCCCTTCGCCGATGCCGGCGTCTCGATGACCCGGCTGGAATCGCGTCCGGCGCGTCATACCCTGTGGGAATACGTCTTTTTCGTCGACCTGGAAGGCCACCGCGACGACCCGAAGCTGGCCGCCGCCCTCGCGGAATTGGCCAAGCGCGCGCCGTACCTGAAAGTGCTCGGCTCCTATCCCGCCGCTGTTTACTGACTCTCAACCCTATCCCGCCGCCATGACCCTCATCGACCGCTCGCACCCTTACGTCCGCGCCATTTCCCCATATCAACCCGGCAAGCCGATCACTGAGGTCGCGCGCGAAATCGGCATTCCGGTCGAGGGCATCATCAAGCTCGCTTCCAACGAAAACCCGCTCGGAATGAGCCCGAAAGCCAGGAAGGCCGTGGAAGGCGCCATTGCCGGACTCCAGCGCTATCCCGACGATTACGACCTGAAGCACGCGCTGGCGGTGCATACCGGCCTGCCGATGGAACAGATCGTGCTCGGCAACGGATCGAACGACATCCTCGATTTGATCGCCCGCGTCTTTCTCGCGCCGGGGAGCTCGGCGGTTTGCGCGCAATACGCCTTTGCCGTCTATCCGCTGGCGACGATGACCACCGGCGCGGAAATCATCGTCGTTCCGGCGCGCGATTTTGGCCACGACCTGGACGCGATGCGCGCCGTGTTGCGGCCCGACACGCGGCTCGTCTGGATCGCCAACCCGAACAACCCCACCGGAACCCTGCTCCCGCACCAGGAGGTGCACGACTTCATCGCCGCGCTGCCGCCCGATGTCATCGTCGTCCTGGACGAAGCCTACAACGAATACCTCGCCCCTGCCGACCGCGCCTTTACCGGCGGCTGGCTCGCGGAATTCCCGAATCTCCTCATCATCCGCACCTTCTCCAAGATCTACGGCCTTGCCGGGTTGCGGATCGGCTACGGCATCGCCTCGGCGGAAATCGTCGGCCTGATGAACCGTATCCGCCAGCCCTTCAACTGCAACAACCTGGCGCTCGCCGCAGCGGTGGCCGCGCTTGAGGACTACGACTTTCTCGCCGAAAGCTTCGCCGTCAACCAGGCCGGCATGACGAAGATCACCGCCGCGCTGAAGCGCCTCGGCCTCGACTACATCCCGCCGCACGGCAACTTCATCACCTTCCGCCTGAAGGATGCGCGCGGAATCAACGAAAAGCTGCTCCAGCAAGGCGTCATCGTGCGCCCGCTCGCCGGCTACGGAATGCCCGACTGGTTGCGCGTCACCATCGGCACCGAAGCGGAAAACACGCGCTTCCTCGCGGCGCTCGAAGAAGCGCTGATCCCGAATCTCTTCTAGCCCGGGAACTCCGATGCCTGAATTCGACAAGATCGTCATCTTCGGCGTCGGACTGATCGGCGGATCCTTCGCGCTGGCGCTCAAAAAGGCCGGCGTCGTCGGCGAGATCGTCGGCTTCGGGCGCAGCATCGCCACCCTCACCGAAGCCGAAAAACTCGGCATCATCGACCGCATCGGCATCCACCCCGGCCAGGAATGCGCGGACGCCGACCTCGTCCTTCTCGCCACGCCCGTCGGCCAAATGCCCGCGATCATGGAGCGCATCGCGCCCTACCTCGGCGCGCAGACCCTCGTCACCGATGGCGGCAGCACCAAATCCGATGTCGTCGCCGCCGCCTGTGCCGCCTTCGCGGAAAAAGTTGGCCGCTTCATCCCCGCGCATCCCATCGCCGGCGCGGAAAACAGCGGCGCGGCGGCAGCGCGCGCCGAACTCTACGCCGGAAAGAAAGTCGTCATCACCCCGCTGCCGGAAAACACCCGCCTCGACATCGCGCGCGTGCGCTCGGCCTGGGAATGGTGCGGCGCCGAAATCCACGAACTGCCGCCGGAAAAACACGACCGCGTCTTCGCCGCCGTCAGCCATCTCCCGCACCTCCTCTCCTTCGCGCTGGTGCACGGCCTCGCCGTGCGCGAGGATGCCGAGCTCTTCTTCTCCTACGCCGCTTCGGGCTTCCGCGACTTCACGCGCATCGCCGCCAGCCACCCGGAAATGTGGCGCGACATCTGCCTTTCCAACCGCGCTGCGCTGATGACCGAACTCGACCGCTACCGCGCCCAACTCGACGAAATCCGCACCGCCCTCTCCACCGCCAACGGCGAACGCCTTGAAGCCATCTTCGCCTCCGCCCGCGCAGCCCGCAAGGATTGGGGAAAGCAATAATCCCGAAGCCGTTCCGAAAGGGTTCAAGCGTGGAAATTTTCTAAATTACTGTAACAATTATTGATTTAAAAACTGTACAGTAACGAAACATTCTTTAAGTAAATTTAGAAAATTGAACACCCACCTCGTAGAGATCCTGCGACTCCGCTACGCTCCGCGCAGGATGACGAACCAGGGAACTCCGGCACGCGCACTCTGTCATCCTGCGCGAAGTCGCAGGATCCAGTGTGCAGGATGGGGGGTTTCTTGAGAGAGCGACAGCGAAACCCACCGGAATTCCAGAGGGAAGAATGATGGGTTTCGCTTCGCTCTACCCATCCTACACAATCGCCATCCTGCGTGGCTTGCAGGCCGGACAAGCTCCGGAACCTGCCTTGCTTTCAGCGCGAGCCTTTGATGGTGCGGCCGAATCCCGGCTGGACGGGACGGATATTGTTCTTGTGGAAGCGGGCGAAGGTGTCGATCTGGGCGCGCGAGATGGGGACTGGTTCCTGGAAGACGATCCAGAGGACGCCTTCCGTGCAGGGGGGAGTGGTCAACGACCCCATGAAGGAGTAGTAGCCGCGCCGGGGCGGCAGGAAGAGAAGCGGGTCGATGAGGACGCCTGGCGGGGTGACGGCAGTGCGCGGTTCCAGCGGGAGGTAATCCAGGAGGGTCTGGATGAAGGGATTTTCGGCGCTTTCGGAAAAGAGCACCGAGACAATTGCCTGCGCGCCATCCGGGCCCCTGTGCAGCAGTTGCGCTTCGAGCGGCCAGGTGACGCCGTCGACCCGCGTTTCCGATGGCTGGCGGAAGTCGATGCGCTCCAGTCGATATGCCTTGCCCATGGCCAGCATCGCGTTGCCGGAGAGGCTGACTTCGATGCTGCGGCCATTGTCGAGGATGGTGAAGGAACTGTCCCGGTAAGCGAAGTCGACCGGAGGCTGGTCGACCGGGATGCTGTCGTGGATGTCGATCGGCGCTTGCCGCTTTCCGCTGCCGCAGAGCGCGTAGGCGGGATCGAGACGCGCCCAGGATTCAGGCTGGCCCGGCCCTTCATAGCCCCATTCGACCCGCGCTGCTTTTTGCCTTGCTCCTGCTGTCTTGCCGTCTGCGGCAAAAGAGGGCGCCGCAGCGCCAGCGCTGCCCTTCCTGATTGTCGCGCGCGCGTTGGCTTTTTCTCCCCTGGCAATTTCCTTCTGGATCAAAGCCTTGTTGGCATTGCGCAGATCGCCTGCCGCCGCGCTTGCCCGCGCCGCGACCTGGTCGGCGCTCATGCCGCTGATGTTCGCAGGCCGGCAGATTTCGCGCAGGATCTTGCCGTCCGGCGAATTTGTCGGCACCGGCAGCGAAATCTGCGTGCCGGGCGATTCCTCGCGCAGGACTTGTCCGTTGGCCTTGTACCAGATGCGCCGGGTCGTCGCATAGGATCGCGCATCGCAATCGTAGGCGTTGACGAATTCGATGCTTTTGTAAAAGCCCTGGCTCCTCGGGTCGCTGATCTCCTTGTCGAACACGATCCGCCCCAGCACAAGGGTTTTGCCCCCTTCCTTGCGGACGCTGCCGGTTTCGGCTTCGATTTTCCGGCCCTGTTCAGCGGCAATGAGTACCCAATCCGCCAGGGCCGCCGCTGGCCAGCCATGAAGGCAGAGCGCCGCAAGAAGGCAGGCTGGACGGAAACGCGCAAAAAGGGAGGAGCAAGGACGAGGCACGATTCACGACTCCGCAGTCAGGGGAAACGATAAGACGCCGAGCGGGCGTGCGCCTGCAAGCCTTCGCCTTCGGCCAGCGCGGCAGCCACAGGGCCCAGGGTCCGGGCGCCGCCCTGCGAGACGCGGATCAGGCTCGAACGTTTTTGAAAATCGTAGACGCCGAGCGGCGACGAGAAGCGCGCCGATCCGGAAGTCGGCAGGACGTGATTCGGTCCGGCGCAATAGTCGCCGAGCGCCTCGGAAGTCCAAGGGCCGAGAAAGATCGCGCCCGCGTGGCGGATTTTCGGGAGCCAGTCTTCGGCATCCTCAAGCGCGAGTTCCAGATGTTCCGGCGCGATGCGGTTGGCAATCGCGCAGGCTTCGTCCAGATCGCGCACCTGGATCAACGCGCCCCGCCCTTCCAGCGCGGCGCGGATCGTATCGGCGCGCGGCATTTCCGGCAGCAGCCTGTCGATGGCCTCCGCGACGCGCTCGATCATCGCGGCATCGGGACAGAGCAGGATCGACTGCGCCAGCTCGTCGTGTTCGGCCTGCGAGAAAAGGTCCATCGCCACCCATTCCGGGTCAATGCTGCCATCGCAAATGACGAGGATTTCGGAAGGCCCGGCCACCATGTCGATGCCGACGATGCCGAAGACGCGGCGCTTCGCGGCGGCGACATAGGCGTTTCCGGGGCCGACGATCTTGTCGACGCGCGGGATCGTCCGGGTGCCGAAGGCCAGCGCAGCCACCGCCTGCGCGCCGCCGACGCAAAAGACGCGATCCACGCCGGCCAGCGCGGCGGCGGCCAGCACGAGCGGATTCTTCTCGCCGCCCGGCGTTGGCACGGTCATGATCAGTTCACCGACCCCGGCGACCCTGGCCGGAATCGCGTTCATCAGCACCGACGAGGGATACGCCGCCTTGCCGCCGGGCACATAGAGGCCGACCCGGTCCAGCGGCGTGATCCGCTGCCCGAGGAGCGTTCCGCGCAAGGCTTCGCCCTCTTCCTCGTATTGCCAGCCTTGGAGGGGCTGCCGTTCGTGATAGGTGCGAATGCGGGAAGCGGCGAATTCGAGCGCGGCGCGCTGCGATTCCGGCAATGCGTCCAGCGCCGCTTGCAGCGCGGCGGGCGGCAATTCGAGTTCGGCCATCGAGCCGGCGTCAAGGCGGTCAAAGCGCCTGGTGTATTCGAGCACCGCCTCGTCGCCGCGCGCCTTCACTTCCGCCAGAATCGACGTAACCGCCGCTTCGACCCCGGCATCCTGGGCGCCTTCAAACGCGAGCAATTCATCGAGACGGCCGGAAAAACCGGCGTCCGTGCTGGAAAGACGTTTGATCGCGGTTTTCATCGGCGCACCGCCCGGGAAAAGGCTTCGAGAATCGGAGAAAGGCGTTCGCGCTTCAATTTGAGCGATGCCTGGTTGACGATCAACCTTGAGGAGATCGGCATGATCTCCTCGACCGCGACAAGCCGGTTCGCGCGCAGGGTGCCGCCGGTGGAAACGAGATCGACAATCGCATCGGCCAACCCGGCCAGCGGCGCAAGCTCCATCGAACCGTAGAGCTTGATCAGATCGACATGCACCCCCTTCGCGGCGAAATGCTCACGCGCCGTCCGCACGTATTTCGTCGCCACCTTCAGCCGTGCGCCCTGATGCACGGCCTGGGCGTAATCGAAATCCTCCGGCGCCGCGACCATCATCCGGCAGCACGCAATCTTCAGATCGAGCGGCTGATACAGGCCCGCGCCGCCATGCTCGATCAGGACATCCTTCCCGGCAACGCCGAGATCGGCCGCGCCGTATTGCACATAGGTCGGCGCGTCGGTCGCGCGAACGATGACGACCCGGACATCGGGACGATTGGTCGCGATGATCAACTCGCGCGAAGTTTCCGGATCGCCTTGCGGCACAATCCCGGCAGCGGCAAGCAGGGGCAGGGTTTCATCGAAAATGCGGCCTTTCGACAAGGCAATGGTGATCGGTGTGGAAGCAGCAGTGTCGGTCACGGTAATCGGGGAAAAAAGGGGAAGAAAGCGATTTTAGAGCATTTTCGCCGCGCTTTTCTGTTTGTGCGCGAAGCTTCCGGTTTTCATTATTTTCTAAATTTGACTAAAGAATTTGGCTGTTATAAACACTACTGTAGCGGACTATTATTTAAGTAATTTAGAATTTCTCGCCCCTCCATCGCCCTGCGCAAAGCGCCGCAAATCAAGCCCCCTTTACTCCCACCGGCGCTACGCGCCACCTCTGTATAGACTCGACACATAGGTAACAAGTGTGCCAAGACATGGGTAACAGTTGAGGATGATGCATTCATTCTATTCCGATGACGGACAAATCGAAA
>WQZF01000072.1 GCA_009780885.1 Betaproteobacteria bacterium
TTCTTCTGCCATCAACGCGTCGCCTCTTTCGATTTGTCCGTCATCGGAATAGAATGAATGCATCATCCTCAACTGTTACCCATGTCTTGGCACACTTGTTACCTATGTGTCGAGTCTATACACTCCCTCTCTGAGGGAGGTGGCGCGAAGCGCCGGTGGGAGTGAAAGGGGGTGCCCGCCTTTGGCGGGCGGGGCTTTGTTTCTCCGCAAGTCAAATCAAGCCCCCTTTTCAAAGGGGGTGCCCGCCTTTGGCGGGCGGGGCTTTGTTTCTCCGCAAGTCATATCAAGCCCCCTTTTCAAAGGGGGTGCCCGCCTTTGGCGGGCGGGGCTTTGTTTCTCCGCAAGTCAAATCAAGCCCCCTTTCCAAAGGGGGTGCCCGCCTTTGGCGGGCGGGGCTTTGTTTCTCCGCAAGTCAAATCAAGCCCCCTTTCCAAAGGGGGTGCCCGCCTTTGGCGGGCGGGGGTTTGTGGTTTTGCGTTCCAATGCGGCGCAAGGCGCCGGAAATAAGGCTTCAACCCCCAAACCCCCGACGGCTTCGCCGCCACCCCCTTTGGAAAGGGGGCTTTGTCATGCGGCGCTTTGCGCCGGAACGGGCGACCACAGGTCGCCCCTACAAAACCTTGGCGTAGGGGCGACCTGTGGTCGCCCGAAATCACCCGTTTGCAAGCATCGGGCGGCAACTCTCCCCCTGCCGGCATCCCCCTCGAAGAGGGGGACTTTTTTAAGGCGCTACCCGGAACACCCCGCAATAGCGCCCATTCATCATCATCTCATCTGCATTTGCCCCGTGCCCGGTGTACAACTCGGTTCCGGGAATCCCGCGTACATCCAGGCCATTGACCAGTGTCGTCGTCCTCTGGCCAGATTCGGTCGCGCTATCGACCGGCTCGAAGCTCTCCCCAAGCGCAGCCCAGCCGTGGGGGGCGTTCTGGAACCAGGCGCCTCCATAAGTGGCTACGTCAAAGACCTGCTGTCCGGCATTCAGGTTTTGCGTATGTTTCACCGTCAGCTTCGCCCAGTTGCCCTTGATTTCAAGCGATGAAGGCGGGCAGGCGAGCTTTCCGTTGGAGACCATGAAATTCCCCTTCCCCGGCGTCAGCGCGTCTGCCGGGCAACCGCTGGCAGGCATCGGAGACTTGATCCAATCCGGCGCAGACACTGTGCCTTCGAGCACCGTGATCCGGGTGCTGGTGCAGACCGGGTCGAGCATCGCGCGGATCGTCGCGCTGGTGCTGCCGGTGTGCGAATCGTCCACCACCAGATCCCCGTTCCTCGCTTCGAGCAATGCCGCGCCGGGAACGATCGTGCCGATCTCTGCCGTGCCGCTGTCGAGGATCAACGCGCGTCCGCTGCCTGCGGAGAAAATCTCGAAACAGGTGTTTTCGGCCTCCGGCGTGATCGTGTAGGGCACATTGTCGATCCGGATCGTCACCGGGGCGCTTCCCGGATTTCCGCCGAGGCAGAAGCTGGAATTGCCGGCAGGCGCGGTGTAGCGATTCCCCGGACTCAGCGTGTCGCCGTCGGAAAAGGCTGGGTCGGGGGTGGGGATGGGCGGCGGAACCGGAGGCGCTGGAGGCTGCGGTTGAGGGGCAATATTGAGATGGTTGATGGTGAGTTCTCCACTATTCAGACTCGCAATCGTCAGGGTTTGCCCTGCCGCTACGTTGACGGTGTCTATGACAACATCCGCCGCCGCCGTGCCCTCCACGGTGATGGTCGTGTTCTGGTTCACATTCAGCGTGTCCACGGCAACTGAAATCGCGCCATCGTTTTTGGTCAGGGTCATCGTCGGCGCAATCAGGGTTCCGGCGATAAAAGTGGCATCGCCGCCCGCGCCGTAGCCGTTGGCCTGCGCGCCACCCGCCGCGCCGCTGCTGACCGTCAAGGCGCCGGTCACGGTCACCGTCTGCCCGGTAGCGTTCAGCGTGGCATCACCACCGCCGCCGCCGCTGCCATTTTGACCTTGAATGCCGCCTGCGCCACCCAGTCCGGCATCGCCACCAGAATCTGCTGGACTGCTAAAAATATTTATCGCTGCCGACCCGCCATTGCCGCCGGACACGGTGAGGCTGGTAGCGCTCAGAGGGCCGTTCACAGCGGCACTCACGCTGCCACCGCCGCCACCGCCACCACCTGCGTCGTTAGTAACGCTGCCGCCGTTTGCTCCTCCGTCTCCTCCAATTCCCCCCCGAATCGCCAATATTCCGTAGGAGCCGGAAAGAGCGGTGGGATAGGTGTAAAGGGTTCCCGCGCCCCCTGCGCCCCCCGAACCAGACTTACCCGATCCGCCACCGCCGCCGCCACCGCCAGCAGCTATACCGTCGCCTCCCTTGCCTCCGATTGCGTTGATGGGGTCTCCGGCGCCGCCGCCACTCCCCTGGCTTCCAGGCGCAGCGCCGTTCCATGAACCGCCATCAGCCCCTCCCCCCAAGCCGCTGCCAGGGACGGTCGAGGTGTAACCACCGCCGCCACCGCCGCCGGTATTTTGCGTGGCATCGCTGCTGTCCAGGCCGCCGCCTGTGCCGCCGCCCGCGCCGCCGCCATACGAGGAGTTCCCCCCCGCCCCCCCGCCGCCAATAAATCCGGACGGATCGCTGCCGCCGGCGCCGCCACCGCCGCCGCCGCCGTTGTCCGACCTGCCGCCGCCGCCGCCGCTGCCGCCGTAAATATAGAGATCAGCGGCGACGGCCTGGCTCGGAAAGGCGAGCGCGGCGCTCAGCGCCAGGCCGAGGCCAAGCGCCAGCAACACGCCTTTGCCGCGCCGCGCCGGGCTGGCGCGGTGTGCTGACGCAGGCGGCGTGGAACACGCGAAAACCTTGCCAATGACGGCGAGGGAAGAAACTTTTTTGATGGCGCCGAAGATCGAGATCATTTTGGGGACTCCATGGATTTCAGAGGGGGACAGCAAAACAGCCCTGTTTCCCGAAAGGGAAACAGGGCTGTTTCAGGAATTGATTTTTACAGTTTTTTCTTGCTGGGTATTGAGATTTAATGCTAAATGAATGCTGAGGGGGGGTATGCTATAGCAATATTCCTGCTTGCCCAGGCGAATCCGCTCAGGGAGATATTTGTCAAGGAAAGAAGGGCGTCCTTGCGCCGCGAGGGAAACATTTGGGTTGTTCTTGCAGGAGGAGTTATTCCATCAAATTTACTCTTCCATGCAGGAAAGCACAAGGCTTTTTTGCGAGCCTGTGCCAACCCGTCCTGCATTCCTTCAACCCTTGATTGCCGAGTTATTGAAGCGGCAATCAAGAATTGATTTTCAAGGGAGGTAGGATGGGTAGAGCGTGAGCGAAACCCATCGGGGTTTCAGATGGAGAAATGATGGGTTTCGCTTCGCTCTACCCATCCTACGTTCCTTCAACCCTTAATTGCCGGGTGAATAAGAAGGAGAGAAGGATGCCGTTTGAGTCACCCCAAGCTGAAGCTTGGGGATTCCTGTACGGGCGGGTTTGAAACCCGCCCCTACACAGTGTGGGGCGCCTTCGGCGCCTGCCAGGCGATGTCTCGCTGACCTCGCCATGAATGGCTCAGGATTGCGCTCGACAGGTGTTCAAGCGGGCGCCGGGGGCAAGGTTTTGCCCTTCGCGGGAGAGCCGGGGAAATGTGCTATCTTCGGGATTCCCAAAACTGAAGCGGCGCTGGAGGCTCCCGGCGATCTTGCCGGCAGTTCCCGGCCTTGTGTGGAATGACTTTTTTTTCTCTTGTCGCAGCCTTGTTGATCGAGCAATTGCAGGCGCTCGATTACCGCCGTTTCGTCCATAAGCCAGTGGCATCCTGGGCGGATTTTCTCGAACGGAAATTCAATGGCGGCGATTATAAGAACGGCGTGATCGCCTGGGCTGCAGGCGTTTTCCTTCCTGCAATCCTGGCCGGCACGGTTTTTTTCCTGTTGAGGAAAATTCATCCGCTGGCGGCGTGGGTCTGGAATGTCCTTCTGCTTTATTTGACGCTGGGTTTTCGCCAGTTCAGCCATTACTACACCGATATTCATAAGGCATTGCAGGCCGGCGATGTCCCCGAGGCGCGGCGATTGCTTGCCGAATGGCGCGGCCGCTCGGACGATGGACTGGCTTCGGAAGAGATTGCGCGCCTGGCGATCGAGGAGGCGCTGGCGGCATCCCATCGTCATGTCTTCGGTGTGCTGGTGGCTTTCGTCCTGTTGCCCGGCCCTTGCGGCGCCGTCCTTTACCGGCTGGCCGCGATTTTCTCCGGGCGTTGGCAGCAGCGCGGCGAAAGGGATCTTTCGGATCTTTCCAAATTCGGGCTTTTCGCGCGGCAGGCTTTTTTTTGTATCGACTGGCTGCCGCTGCGAGTGACGGCGCTCAGTTTTGCCGTCGTCGGCGATTTCGAGGATGCCGTTTTCTGCTGGCGCACCCAGGCCGTGAAATGGACGGATCGCAATCTGGGAATCGTTCTCGCCAGCGGCGCGGGGGCGCTCGGAGTGCGCCTCGGGATGCCCCTGGCCGGCGCTTCGGGTGAAATCGACGATCGCGCCGAACTCGGCCTGGGCGATGAAGCCGACGCGGATTTCATGCAGAGCGCTACCGGACTGGTATGGCGTGCCGTCGTTCTGTGGTTTCTGCTTTTGCTGCTGACGGGGTTGAGCAGCTTCGGTTAGCGCGGTTTCGGTCTGAATCCGCGCATTTCCTCCCGGGGTGGCGCGCAAGGCGCCGGAGGGAGATTTCCCGCCCTCAGTTGTCCGGGAACCTCGAATCAATCCGCATACGATTTCTGGAATCGATCCGCACACGGTTCGTGTGCGGCGGGCCTTGGTTGGGGGAGGGGGCTTCGAGCAGTTTGATGATGATCAGCGAAATGTTGTCGCCTTCGCCATGGGCGCGTTTGCGCGCGTGCGCGACCAGCATTTCGGAGGACTCGCGCGCGGAATAGGCGGAAACGATCATGCCCAGTTCTTCCGAAGTGAAATAGTGCCAAAGGCCGTCCGAACTGAGCAGGAAACTGTCGCCGGCGTGCAGCGGATTCGAGGCGTCCATGCTGATCAGCGGATTTTCTTCTCCTCCCAGGGCGGAGAGCAGCATGTTGCGGCGCGGATGGATCAGGGCTTCCTGCTCGGAAATGATCTTTTTCTGCACCAGGCTTTCAACATAGGAATGATCGGAGGTGCGCTGCACGAGTTGATCGCCCTGGAAGTGGTAAAGCCTGCTGTCGCCGCAATGGACCCAATGGGCCTTTCCCGGAGTGATCAACAGGGCTACTGCGGTGCTGTGCGGATCCTGCTCGCTGATGAAACGCGAAGTCTTGATCAGCGTGTGCGCCTCATTCAGGCAGGTGTTCAGCAGGCCGGAGGGCGAATCTTCCTGGATGGAGAAATGCTCGAAGTTGTTCCTGAAGGTATGCACTACCTGGGAGGAGGCCAGCGCGCCGCCGGTATGCCCGCCCATCCCGTCGGCAAGAACTGCCAGCAAGGCGCCCCGGGGGTGTTTGATGATGGCTGCCAGATCCTGTTGTTCTGTGCGGTCGCCGATATCGTGGGCGAGGCAGGCATCAATGACAAGGGGCATAAGGCGGATTCCTGAAGCAAAAAGATATCAAGAAGGAAATCAATAAAAAACGCTCGATAACAAAGGGCTTTATTCTGGCGGCACTTTATGAGGAACTATTTTACAGCGAGAACCCGCAGAATGATCGGGGGATTTTTTGGTTTCATTTCCCTTTGTGACAAATGTAGTGTAAGGTTCAGACACAGGGTAAGTTCAATAGAAAGGGGCGCAAGGATATGTCTGATAAGCTGCTGTTTGAATGGACTGAGGATTTCAATATCGGTATCGATGAAATCGACGAACAACATCAGGGATTGGTAATCCTGCTCAATCAGTTGCATGAGGCTATCCGTGAGCGCCACGGGAGTGTGGCATCGCGGCAGATACTGGATAAGCTCGTGGAATACACACGAACCCATTTCTCGCTGGAAGAAAGCCTGATGCGGCTGACGCATTATCCCGGATGGGATCTCCACAAACATCAGCATGAAGACCTCATCCGCCAGGTTCAGGCATTGCAGACAAAACTGGATGAAGAAGGGATTGCGATCAGCTTTGAGCTCCTGCATTTCCTCAAGAATTGGCTGATGCAGCATATCAACGATAGCGACCGTCGCTTCGGAATCTATTTCCAGACCGATGGTCTTCAAAAATATGCAGGGAAAGTATCCCCCGACGAATTGGTCCAGCCGGCAGGCCCCGCAAGGAAGAAGAAATGGTGGCAGCGCTGGTTCCGCTGGTAAATCCGGAATCCGGCCCTTTTCACAAAACGGGCCTTCTGGTTTTTCTGAAGGAAGGGCGGGCTCTGTGGCATAATAGGCCATTTTTTACCTGACGCGTCTTTTTGGATTCCTTTTGCATTTTCTCTATGCCGCCCGTCATGTATGACGCATGACAGACGCGGCATTCCTTTTTGACCCCGGCTTTTTGTAAAGAGTGTATTGCCATGAGTTCATCCCTGAATATTCCCGAATACGTCAAACATGAAAAACTCAAAAAATGGGTTGCCGAAATCGCGGCGCTGACACAGCCCGATCAGGTTGTCTGGGCCGATGGCTCACAGGAGGAATATGACCGTCTCTGCGTCGGGATGGTCGAGGCCGGAATGCTGACCAGGCTGAATCCGGAAAAGCGCAGGAACTGCTACCTGGCCTGCTCCGATCCCTCGGATGTGGCGCGTGTCGAGGATCGCACCTTCATCTGTTCGGCCAGGGAAGAGGATGCCGGGCCGACCAATAACTGGGAAGATCCGAAAAAAATGCGCGAAACCCTGAACGGCCTGTTCGCCGGGTGCATGCGCGGACGCACGATGTACGTCGTGCCCTTCTCGATGGGGCCGCTGGGTTCGCCGATTGCGCATATCGGCATTGAAATCACCGATTCTCCCTACGTCGTGGTCAACATGCGCATCATGACGCGCATGGGCCGGGCGGTATTCGATGTCCTGGGCAGCGAGGGCCGATTCGTTCCCTGCGTTCATAGCGTTGGAGCGCCGCTCGCTCCGGGGGAAAAGGATTCGCGCTGGCCGTGCAACCCGGAGACCAAATATATCGTTCATTACCCCGAAACGCGCGAGATCTGGTCGTACGGATCCGGCTACGGCGGCAACGCGCTGCTGGGCAAAAAGTGCTTTGCGCTGCGGATCGCCTCGACGATGGCGCGCGAGGAGGGCTGGCTCGCCGAGCACATGCTGATTCTCGGCGTCGAATCGCCGCAGGGCGAAAAAACCTATGTCGCCGCCGCCTTCCCTTCCGCCTGCGGCAAGACCAACTTTGCGATGCTGATTCCGCCGAAATCCTTCGATGGCTGGAAAGTCACCACGGTCGGCGATGACATTGCCTGGATCAAACCGGGGAAGGATGGCCGCTTTTATGCGATCAATCCGGAAGCCGGTTATTTCGGCGTTGCGCCCGGCACCTCGGAAAAAACCAACTACAACGCAATGGCGACCCTCAAGGAAAACGTCATTTTCACCAACGTCGGGCTGACCGACGATGGCGATGTCTGGTGGGAAGGCATGAGCAAGGAGCCGCCCGCGCATCTGATCGACTGGACCGGCAAGGACTGGACGCCGGAAATCGCCCGCGAAACGGGCCGCAAGGCGGCGCATCCGAACGCGCGCTTTACCGCGCCGGCCAGCCAATGCCCCTCGATTGATCCCGCCTGGGAAAATCCGGAGGGCGTGCCCATTTCCGCCTTCGTCTTCGGAGGCCGCCGCGCCACGACCGTGCCGCTGGTCTACCAGGCGTTCAGCTGGAATTACGGCGTCTATATGGCGGCGACCCTCGGATCCGAAACCACCGCCGCCGCCGTCGGCGCGCAAGGCATCGTGCGCCGCGACCCCTTTGCCATGCTGCCTTTCTGCGGCTACCACATGGGCGACTACTTCAACCATTGGCTGCACATGGGCAAGGAAACCGCACCCAGGATTTTCTGCGTCAACTGGTTCCGGACGAATGAAAAGGGCGAATTCCTCTGGCCGGGTTTTGGCGAAAACATGCGCGTCCTGCGCTGGATCGTCGACCGCGCGCGCGACCGCGTCGGCGCCAGGGAAACGCCTCTGGGCTGGATGCCGCGTTTCGAGGATATCGACTGGACCGGTCTCGATATTCAAAGGGCCGAATTTGAAGCTCTGACCAAAATCGACGCCGATGCCTGGAAAACCGAACTGGCCAGCCATAAGGAATGGTTCGACAAGCTCGGCGAAAAACTCCCCCCGCAACTCGCGTTGAAGCGCGAATTGTTCCAAATGGGAATCGGCTAGAACACGCCGCGAATTGCGTCTTCTCCTTCCAAGGGAGAAGACGCTCCAAAAATTTGAAGACAGGGCTTGGCCCGAATTTTTTATGCAGATTTTCTAAATTAATTTATATAATTATTGAGTCAATCTCACTACTGTAGCTGAACATTATTTCAGTAAATTTAGAAAATTCATCTTCATTCGAATGGGCATTCCGATGTTTATAATGCCCGTGCTGTTCTCTTCGCCATGAATGGAGGGCCTTCTGTTGATTCGCATGAATCACAGAACGGATGCCGGGGGAGGGGAAGTGGTGGGCGGTACTGGACTCGAACCAGTGACCCCTGCCGTGTGAAGGCAGTGCTCGTACCAACTGAGCTAACCGCCCGGAGAAGGGGCGCATTTGAGCACGGGTTGAGCATTGCAGTCAATATGGAGCCCCCCAAAAAATCTCAATCCTTGTGACTTCATCATGTCCAACATTCCAGAAATCGCCACCGGGCAATCCGAAGACTTGCTCAAGGAACTGCATATTCTCACGCGCGACGGCAAGCTCAATCAGGATAGCCGGCGCAAGTTGAAGCAGGTTTATCACCTGTACCAGTTCATTGCGCCCTTGCTCAATGCCGTTTATGCCGACGAAACGGACGGAGCGCCGCTGGTGGTCGACTTCGGCGCGGGGAAGTCGTATCTCGGATTCATTCTTTACGACCTCTATCTGAAGCACAAACAGGGCGGCGAAGTCGCCGGGATCGAAACACGCGCCGAACTGGTCGAAAAATCGCGCGCGCTTGCCGCGCGGCTTGGGTTCGGGCGAATGCGGTTCCTGCATCTCGACGCTGCCGCCGCGCTGGAAACGGAGGCGCTTCCGGCGCGGGTTGCGCTCGTGACCGCGCTTCATGCCTGTGATACCGCGAGTGACGATGCGATTCGCTTCGCCTGCGCCAGGAAGTCGCGTTTCATCGTATTGGCGCCGTGCTGCCAGGCCGAAGTTGCCGCGCTGTTAAGGCGGAAGAAGAACGAGACTTTCGGGAAAACCCCGCTTTCCGAGCTTTGGCGGCATCCGCTGCATACCCGCGAATTCGGCAGCCAGCTCACCAACGCGCTGCGCTGTTTGCAACTGGAAGCGGCGGGGTATCAATTGAGCGTGACCGAACTGGTCGGCTGGGAGCATTCGCTGAAAAACGAACTCATCATCGCGCGTTATACCGGCGCTCCACGCGGCAACGCGGCGGAACGGATCGGGGAAATCCTGCGCGCGCTCAATCTCGAAGAATTGCGTTTCCGTTTCTTGCCGGGGGGCAATGAGGTTTAGGCCAGCGCGCGCGCCATGTCCGCGCACAGGTCTTCCGCGTTTTCCAGGCCCGCCGCGATACGCACCAGCGAGGGCACGACACCGGCGCGGGCGATTTCTTCCTCATCCAGGGTGCCTTCCCACATGGAGGCCGCGTGTACCGCCAGCGTTTCGACGCCGCCCAGGCTGACGGCGTTGGCGGCAAGCGAGAGGGAATCGACGAATTTTTGCGCTGCCGCGTAGCCGCCTTTCAATTCGATACTGAGCACGCCGCCGCCGTGTTTCATCTGCCGCTGCGCCAATTCGTGCTGCGGATGGGCAGGCAGTTCCGGGTAATGAACCCGCGCGACTGCCGGATGCGTTTCAAAAAACCGCGCCAGGTGGAGCGCCGTGGCGCTTTGCTGCTTGACGCGCAAGGGCAGGGTGCGCAAGCCGCGCAGCAGCAAAAAGGCATCGAAGGCGTTGGAATTGGTGCCGAAGACGATGGCGTGTTCCCAGATCCGTTCGATGATCGCTTTCTCGCCGCAGACCGCACCGGCGACGAGATCGCTGTGGCCGCCCAGATATTTCGTGGCGCTGTGCAGGACGAGGTCGATGCCAAATTCGCGCGGCTGTTGATTGATGGGGGAAGCGAAAGTATTGTCGGCCAGCGTCAGAATGCCCCGGCTGCGCGCGAATCCGGCGACGGCGGCCAGGTCGGTCAGCGCCAGCGTCGGATTGGATGGAGTCTCGACAAGGATCAGCTTCGTATTCGCTCGCGTGGCGGCGGCGAAGGCGTTGCTGTCGGTCTGGTCGACCTGCGTGACTTCGACGCCGAAGCCGGGCAGGATTTGTCCGAGCAGTTTTGCGGTGCCCATGTAATGCGAGGTTTGCGCCACGATATGCTCGCCGCCGCGCACGAGCGCGAGCAGCGTAGTGGTCATTGCCGCCATGCCGGAAGCGAGCAGGATGGCGCTTTCGCAGCCTTCGAGCCGGGCCAGCAGACGCTCGCAACGCTCCTGCGTCGGATTGCCGTAACGCGCGTAGTAGCGCGGGTGGCGCGGCCTGCTTACCATTTCGGCGAATTCCTCCGCCGAGCGCGCGCGGTAGGTCGAGCTTGGATAAATGGCGGGGGACAGTGCGGTGTCATCGTCTTTCCGGTCACCATCGTCGCGGGCATCGCCGTGGATGACGAGGGATTCAAACCTGGAAAAAAGGGGCGGGAATTTTTGCGTCATGTGATTTCCTTTTTAGAGCGGTTTTGGTTTAGTCGTGTACATTTTTGCCCGCATTCCCCTCTCCCCCCGCCCCTCTCCCGCAAGCGGGCGAGGGGAGTTTTTGCCCCTCTCCCACTTGTGGGAGAGGGTGCCCCAAAGGGGCGGGAGAGGGAAA
>WQZF01000073.1 GCA_009780885.1 Betaproteobacteria bacterium
GGAGTATCTGGCGCATCGCACGCATCGACCTGCGCTCGCTTACCGTCTCTTCAGGAAGAATCCTTGACTAAACCGTCCACCATGTCCCTGAACACCTGTCCACCATGTGTCCGGGCTATACAACATGTGGGAGAGGGTGCCCCGAGGTTTACACAAAAGCGGCGGGAGAGGGAAAGGAGGGTATAGCTTTAAACAAAAACCGCTCAAACATAATCTTGTATTTGATTGCCGGTTTAATAAGACTTCGTGATTGATTTGGGAGCGTCGCCTTGGGTTTGTATGATTTGGCGGTATGAATTTTCTAAATTAATGTAATAATTATTAATTAAAACTCACTACAGTAGCGAAACATTATTTAAGTAAATTTAGAAAGTGACGTCTCTTGCTGTCTCAGCCGGGGCTGCCCAGGGATTTTGAGCGCAATGTCAATTCGGGAAGGTCACGAACCGCTTTCGCGGCGTCGACGAGCGTATTTTTTTCGGAAGCCGTCAAGCTATTCAGATCGCCGTCATTGAACCAGACCAGTGCTTTCAGACTCTCGCCCGGTTGAACACCTGTCGAGCGCAATCCCCGCCATTCATGGCGGGGTCAGCGAGACATGGCGCAGCAGGCGCCGAAGGCGCCCCACATTGTGTCGAGGAATCCCCAAGCTTCAGGTTGGGGTGACTCAAAATTCGGGCCGAAAAGCAGGCGGGCGGCGGCAAGTCCTCGCGGCAGGCTCACCCCGGCGTTGAGCATCGCGGCAATATCGCGATAGTCCTTGGCCTCGGCGCGTTGAAGAATGACTTTAAGTTTGGTCGCCATCAGATCGTCGAGAGAGGCGACCTGCAACACACCGTCATCGGTACAATCCGGTTCGCCCACTCGTCCGAAAGCAACCGCGCCAAAGAATGAAAGCTTGACATGCGCATTTCCGGAGTTTCCGTCAGGGCTAAGCACAACCCAGGTATTTGCCTGATCCTGGAGTGTCGTGGACTGAATCAGGAACGGAAGGGCTGCCTTGAGGGTTTCCTGATCCAGCAGCTTTTCCGAGAAAAAATCGAAATCGACCGAGTCGCGATGACCCAGCCTCAACGCAATGGCGGTGCCGCCGTACAGGGTAAATCCAAGATTTGCCGTATTGCGGAGTTCCGGCCAAAGGTGTTGTTGCGCAGGCGGCAGGATATCCGTCCGGGGCTTGAACACGCGGCTCACGCAAAGCTCCGTACCGGCAAGGCGGGGACGCAATCCACGTCGGACAGGCCAAGGCGATAGTGCCAGTATGCCCAGGAACGTTCGTTGAACTGTCCGGCTTCGGCGTGCATCAAGACCTCGCGCAGCGCCTCGTCGCCTACTTGCGAGACGAGCCACTGAACATCGGCGTAATCGCCAATGTTCATTACCTGGGCAATTACCCGCCCAGGTATCGCCAGCGCTTCATCCGGCGTTTTCCACCAGATATATTTGCTGGCAAGCGGCTTCAGGATTTCCCGGTCGATCTGGATCATCTGGCCCTCGTTTCGACATGCTTTTGCTTTCTTCGACGAGCAAATTGTACGGATTTGCTGCGCGAAAGAGCAATACGCAGAGTCTTCCACCCCGGTTTTCTAGCCCTGCAACACCGGCGCGAGCCAGCGGCGGGCTTCTTCTGCGCTCATTCCTTTGCGGCTGGCCCAGTCTTCCAGTTGGTCGGCGCCGATTTTCTGGAGGGCGAAATAACGGGCTTCCGGGTGCGCGAAAATCCAGCCGCTGACGGAGGCTGCCGGGTGCATCGCGTAGGCTTCGGTGAGGGTGATCCCGATGTTTTCCGGCGCGTTGAGAAGCTGGAAGAGGCTGCCCTTTTCGGTGTGGTCGGGGCAGGCGGGGTAGCCGGGGGCGGGGCGGATGCCTTGGTATTCCTCGCGGATCAAGGCATTGTTGTCCAGCGCCTCGCCGGCGGCAAAGCCCCACCATTCCACTCGCGCCTTGCGGTGCAGCCATTCGGCGGCGGCTTCGGCGAGGCGGTCGGCGAGCGCCTGCAACATGATGGCGCGATAATCGTCGTGTTCGGCCTCGAATTCGGCGCGTTTCTTTTCGATGCCGATTCCGGCGGTGACGGCAAAGGCGCCGATCCAGTCGGGCGCGACGCCCCTGGGAGCGACGAAATCGGCGAGGCAGAGGTTGGGTTTGCCTGCCGGGTGTTCGTTCTGCTGGCGCAGGTGATGCGCGGTGCAAAGGCATTCAGCGCGTGTTTCGTCGCGGTAGATTTCGATGTCGTCCCCTGCCGCGTTGGCGGGGAAGATGCCGCAGACGGCGCGGGCGGTGAGCCATTTTTCGGAAATCAGCTCTTGAAGCATTTTCTGCGCGTCGTCGAAGAGGGCGCGGGCTTGCCAGCCGTGCCTGGGGTGCTCCAGGATCGCGGGGTAGAAGCCGCGCAAATCCCAGGTCTGGAAGAAGGGGCTCCAGTCGATGAACGCGGCGATTTCGGAGAGCTCGATCTCGCGCAGCACATGCAGCCCCGGTTGTTTCGGCGCAGGCGGAAGGTACGCGGCGTTCCACGGCAGGCGGTTGGCGCGCGCCTGGGCGAGGGGAATCAGCGCGGCGGGTTTCTTGTCCGCGTGCTCGGCGCGGATTTTCGCGTGATCGGCGTCGATTTCCTTCGTGTAGTTTTCGCGCAATTCCCCGGAGAAAAGCCGGGTGACGACGCCGACGGCGCGCGAGGCGTCCGGCACGTAGACGACGGGGCCATCGTAATGCGGCGCGATCTTGATCGCGGTATGGGCGCGGCTGGTGGTCGCGCCGCCGATCAGGAGCGGCAGCGCGGGTTTTCCTTCGCTGCTGCCGAATCCCTGCCGCTGCATTTCGGTGGCGATGTGGCTCATTTCTTCCAGCGAGGGCGTGATCAGGCCGGAGAGTCCGATGGCCTGCGCGCCGTGTTCGCGCGCGGCGTTCAGGATTTTTTCGCAGGGGACCATGACGCCGAGGTCGACCACTTCGTAGCCGTTGCAGCCGAGGACGACGCCGACGATATTTTTGCCGATGTCATGAACGTCGCCCTTGACGGTGGCGATGATGATCTTGCCCTTGGAAGCGGCGCCGGTGCGGAGTTTTTCTTCCTCGATCCAGGGAATCAGATGCTCGACGGCGAGCTTCATCACGCGCGCCGATTTGACGACTTGCGGCAGGAACATCCTGCCGGCGCCGAAGAGTTCGCCGACGGCGTTCATGCCGTTCATCAACGGCCCTTCGATCACCGCGAGCGGCGGTTTCCCGGCGGCGGCGAGCGCGGCCCGGCATTCTTCGGTATCGGCGACGACGAAATCGGTGAGACCCTTGATCAGCGCGTGTTCGAGGCGCTTTTCCACCGGTTCGCGCCGCCAGCCCTGATCCTGCGTTTCTTCCTTCGCCTGTCCCTTTACCGTGGCGGCGAATTCGACCAGCGCATCGCCCGCGTCCGGCGAGGCGTTGAGCACAACGGCTTCGGCCTTCTCGCGCAATTCGGCGGGGAGTTCGTCGTAGACGCCGAGCTGTCCGGCGTTGACGATGCCCATCGTGAGGCCGGCCCTGATCGCGTGGTAAAGGAAAACGGTGTGAATCGCCTCGCGCACCGGCTCGTTGCCTCGGAAGCTGAACGAAACGTTGGAAATGCCGCCGCTGGTTCCGGCGTGCGGCAGGTTTTGCGCGATCCAGCGCACCGCCTCGATGAAATCGACGGCATAGTTGTTGTGCTCTTCGATGCCGGTGGCGACGGCGAAAATGTTGGCGTCGAAAATGATGTCTTCCGGCGGAAAGCCGATGCCGGTGAGCAGCGCGTAGGCGCGGGCGCAGATTTCGGTCTTGCGCGCCCAGGTGTCGGCCTGGCCGGTTTCGTCGAAGGCCATGACGATCGCCGCCGCGCCGTAGCGGCGGCAGAGGCGGGCGCGGCGCAGGAATTCCTCTTCGCCTTCCTTCAGCGAAATCGAATTGACGATGCCCTTGCCCTGGATCCACTTCAGGCCGGTTTCGATCACTTCCCATTGCGAGGAATCGATCATGACCGGCACGCGCGCGATGTCCGGCTCGACGGCGATGAGCTTGAGGAAATGCGCCATCGCTTCCTGCGCGTCGAGCATCGCCTCGTCCATATTGATGTCGATGATCCGCGCGCCGTTTTCGACCTGCTGCCGCGCGACCGAGAGCGCGTCGTCGAAGCGGCCTTCGAGAATCATCCGGGCAAAGGCGCGCGACCCGGTGACATTGGCGCGCTCGCCGACGTTGACGAAAAGATCGCCGGGGCCGATGTTGAAGGCTTCCAGGCCGGCAAGCCGCAGCTTCGGCGCGATTTCCGGCACGGCGCGGGGGGCGATCTTCGCGACGGTTCCGGCAATGGCGCGGATATGCTCCGGCGTCGTGCCGCAACAGCCGCCGACGATATTCACCCAGCCCTTTTGCGCCCAGTCGCCGATTTCGGCGGCCAGTTGTTCCGGCGTTTCGTCGTAGCCGCCAAGGACGTTCGGCAAGCCGGCGTTGGGATGGGCCGAGATGAAGGTGTCGCAGAGACGCGCCATTTCCTCGACATGCTGGCGCAAATCCTTTGCGCCGAGCGCGCAGTTCAGCCCGAAGGAAATCGGACGCGCGTGGCGCAACGAATTCCAGAAGGCTTCCGCCGTCTGGCCGGAAAGGGTGCGCCCGGAAGAATCGCTGATCGTGCCCGAAATCATCACCGGCAGCCGCCGGCCCAGATCGGAAAAGAGTTTTTCAATCGCGAACAGCGCCGCTTTCGCGTTGGCGGTATCGAACACCGTTTCCACCAGCAGGAGATCGGCGCCGCCTTCCATCAAGCCTTTTGCCGACTGGTAGTAGTCCTCGGAGAGCGCGTCGAAACTCGTATTGCGCAGGGCGGGGTTGTTGATGTCGGGAGAATAGGAAAGCGCCCGCGCCGTCGGCCCCATGACGCCTGCGCAGAAACGCGGCTTCGCGGGATTTTTCGCGGTGAATTCGTCGCACAGGCGACGCGCCAGCGCAGCGCCGGCAAAACTCAGTTCACCGGCGATGTCCTCCAGCAGATATTCGGATTGCCCCGCGCGCGTGGAAGAAAAGGTGTTGGTCTCGATGATGTCCGCGCCCGCTTCCAGATATTCGGCGTGAACCGATTGGATCAGGTCGGGGCGGGTGAGGTTGAGGACATCGTAGTTGCCTTTCAGATCCCTGCCGTGCGCCTGGAAACGCTCGCCGCGAAAATCGGCTTCCTGCAGGCGGTGCCGCTGGATCATCGTGCCCATCGCGCCATCGAGGACGAGGATGCGGCGTTTCAGGAGGGAGTGAAGTTCTGCGCTGCGGTCGGGTTGCATGGGGGAGCCTGAAAGAGAAAGGAAAAGGGAGAAAAAAAACAATTCCCAAAAATCCTCAAACTTTGGCAAGCGCCCGAGGTTTTTTGGGAACCGTTATATCCTGGGGCCTGCCGCAGGAATGGCCCCTTCCCAATGCAGGGAAGGGGCGGTTTTTTTACTGTTGCGGAGGCGTGGAATCGCCTGCGGGCGGCGCGGGAGGATCGAGCAGCGCCTTCATCGACAGGCGCACGCGGCCCTTTTCGTCGGCTTCCAGCACCTTCACGCGGACGATCTGGCCTTCCTTCAGGCGGTCGGAAACCTGGTTGATGCGCTCGTGCGCGATCTGCGAGATGTGCAGCAGACCGTCGCGGCCCGGCAGGATCTGGACGATCGCGCCGAAATCGAGCAGCTTCTGCACCGGGCCTTCGTAGATCTTGCCGATCTCGACTTCGGCAACGATGTCGCTGATCCGCTTCTTCGCGGCTTCGGCGGCCTCGCCGCTGACCGAGGCAATGGTGATGGTGCCGTCGTCCTGGATGTCGATCGAAGTGCCGGTTTCCTCGGTAATGGCGCGGATCACGGAGCCGCCCTTGCCGATCACGTCGCGGATTTTCTCCGGATTGATCTTCAGCGTGAAGAGGCGCGGCGCGTAGGCG
Organism: Betaproteobacteria bacterium; assembly: GCA_009780885.1. Taxonomy (GTDB): domain Bacteria; phylum Pseudomonadota; class Gammaproteobacteria; order Burkholderiales; family Rhodocyclaceae; genus WQZF01. The sequence goes on from WQZF01000073.1 coordinate 5,924, forward strand.
GAAAGTTCGCACGGCGCGGTGATCGACTCCTGCATCAGGCCGAGGATGTGCATCCGCGCCTCGCGCGCCTGGTCGAGCGCGACGCGCATGATTTCGGCGGTGATGCCCTGGATCTTGATGTCCATTTGCAGCGCGGTGACGCCGGAAGTGGTGCCGGCAACCTTGAAATCCATGTCGCCCAGATGATCCTCGTCGCCGAGGATGTCGGTGAGCACGGCGAAGCGGTTGCCTTCCTTGATCAGTCCCATGGCGATGCCGGCAACATGCGCCTTCAGCGGAACGCCTGCGTTCATCAGCGCCAGCGAGCCGCCGCAGACCGAGGCCATCGACGAGGAACCGTTCGATTCGGTGATTTCGGAGACGACGCGCATCGCATAGGAGAATTCCTCGACCGGAGGCAGCACGGCGACCAGCGCCCGCTTGGCAAGGCGGCCATGCCCGATTTCGCGCCGCTTGGGAGATCCGACGCGGCCGGTTTCGCCGGTGGCATAGGGCGGCATGTTGTAGTGCAACATGAAGCGTTCCCTGTATTCCCCGGCGAGCGCGTCGATGATCTGTTCGTCGCGGCCCGTGCCGAGCGTGGAGACGACCAGGGCCTGCGTTTCGCCGCGCGTAAAGAGCGCCGAGCCATGCGCGCGCGGCAGGATGCCGTGGCGGATGCTGATCGGGCGCACGGTGCGCGTGTCGCGTCCGTCGATGCGCGGTTCGCCGGCCAGGATGCGTCCACGGACGATCGAGGCTTCGAGTTCAAAGAAGAGGTTGCCCAATGTGGCTTCGTCCGGGGCGTTTTCCTCGCCGGTGCAGAGCGTGGCGACGGCGCTGGCGAAAATTTCCTTCAGGCGCTGGGTGCGCGCGGATTTGCTGGTGACGCGGTAGGCGGCTTCGAGATCGGCCTTGACGGCTTCCGCAAGACGCGCGGTCAGCGGCTCGTCCTTGGCGGGAGGCTGCCAGTCCCATTCCGGCTTGCCTGCGGCTTCGACCAGCGCGTTGATCGCGTCGATCGCGGCGCGCATCTGCTGGTGGCCGAAGACGACCGCGCCGAGCATGATTTCCTCGGACAATTCCTTCGCTTCGGATTCGACCATCAGCACGGCCTGTTCGGTTCCGGCGACGACGAGATCCATCCGGCTCTCCTGCAACTGGGTGCGGGTCGGATTGAGGACATACTGGCCGTCCAGGTAGCCGACGCGCGCCGCGCCAATCGGGCCGTTGAAGGGAATGCCGGAAATCGCCAGCGCCGCCGAAGCGCCGATCAGCGCCGGAATATCGGGATCGACTTCCGGATTCAGCGACATCACCGTGGCGACGACTTGCACCTCGTTATAAAAGCCGTCCGGGAAAAGCGGGCGCAGCGGGCGGTCGATCAGGCGCGAAGTCAGGGTTTCCTTTTCGGAAGGGCGGCCTTCGCGCTTGAAAAAGCCGCCGGGGATTTTTCCAGCGGCATAGGTTTTCTCGATGTAGTCGCAGGTCAGCGGGAAAAAATCCTGCCCGGGGCGCGCTTCCTTTGCGGCGGTCACTGCGACGAATACGACAGTGTCATCCATCGACACCACGACGGCGCCGCTGGCCTGGCGCGCGATTTCACCGGTTTCGAGGGTGACGGTATGAGCGCCGTAGCTAAAAGATTGTTTTGCAATGTTGAACATTTGGATCTTTCTCTTTCTGTAATCAATGCGGCAGGCCCACAATGCCGGCCTGCGGAATTCCACGCATCTTCATGGCTGAATGGGAAAACAGCGGCCTTCTGCCCTGGACAGGGGTTGCCGCTGTTTTTCCGGGTTTGGCTGTTTATCCAGAAATGGCCGCAGACCGGCGAGAGATGCAGACCGATGCGCAGCAGGATGGATAACGGGAAAGCCGGCCCGTTTATTTACGCAGACCGAGACGGTCGATCAGCGCGCGATAGGCGTCGGGGCTGGTGCGTTTGAGGTAGTCGAGCAATTTGCGGCGGCGGCTGACCATGCGCAGCAGGCCACGGCGGGAGTGGTGATCCTTGATGTGCGCCTTGAAATGCTCGGTGAGATCGTTGATGCGCGCGGTCAGCAGGGCGACCTGGACTTCCGGGGATCCGGTATCGCCCTTGGCGCGTTGATAGTCGTTGACGATTTGCGCCTTTTGCGCGGTATCGATAGCCATATTCAAACTCTCTTTCGTAAAAAACAGCATCGCCCCGGTTTGATAGAGCCAATGCCTGAAGTTGATCGAAGTCGCCCGGCGGGCGAGGGCGGATTATACGGCGGGAATGGGGTTCGCGGCAAGGAAGGATGACAGAAGAAGCTTCAGGCTGCCACGAAAATATTGCCGTACCGGAGGATTTGGGCGTCATGCGTGATGAGCGTCATCGGTTCCGTGAACGCCTGCGCAATCAGGATGCGATCGAAAGGATCGTGATGATGCGGCGGAAGGGACTCGACGGCGACGGCATGACGCGCTGAAACGGGCAACATCGAAAACCCGGATGCCTGGAAATAATCCAGCGTTTCCTGGGCGGCAATGGGCATGTCGCCGCGTCCGAGCGCGTGCTTGATCGCAATTTCCCACAAGCTCGCCGCACTGACCCAGATGAGCGCGTCGGGGTCCTCGATCATTGCCCTGCTCTGCGCGCCCAGTCTCGGACTATCGGTAATCGCCCAGAGCGCGACATGCGTATCCAGCAGGATGTTCATGCGGAATCCTTTCCGCTGAAGAGGCGCGCAATCTCCGCGTTGCTCTGGTCGATGTCATCCGGCACGACAAATTTCCCCGCAGCAATCCCGATGCGCCGTTGCGGCGGCGACGCCTGGATCGGCACGAGCCGGGCAACGGGCCGGCCATTGCGGGCAATGAGGATTTCACTCTCCTGTCCATCCTCAATGGCCGCGACGAGGCGGGAGAGCGAGGTCTTGGCTTCCAGCATGTTGACGGCAATCATGGCGCGAATCCTTTATGGAAGAGCTTAGTCTATTCTAGCCAGATTTTCCGGGGGCGGAAAGGAATGGAGCGGACAAGTCTGCCCCGAATTGAAAACACTGAAGGATTTTGGGGTTCATATTTTCTAAATTTACTTAAATAATGTTTCGCTACAGTAGAGAGTTTCATTAAAGAATTCTTTAAGTAATTTAGAAAATCCCCTTCTCTGCTCGTTCGTGTTTCACACCAAGGGATTGCGCACGCGCAGACTGGGGAAACGGCTGAAATCGCGGTCGGCGCTCCACAATTCGCGGACGCCATGGCTCAGGCACAGGGCGGCGATGCGCGCGTCATGCACCATCGGACCTTGCACTCGTGCCCTGGCGATCAATTCACGCAGTTGCGGCCAGTGCGTTTTGTCTTCCGACAGCAGTTGCAGCGTGGGCGATTCCTGCCAGATGTCGATCTGGTTCATGGCTTCATCAGGCGTGCTGGGCGGTGAAAAGATCCGTGGGCGGGTGACGACGCCATAGAATTCATGCAAACAAGGCCACGGAATGGCCCAGGCGGTCTTGTCCTGCACCAGCGCAGCGAGAAGTTTTGCCGCCACTGTATGAAAGGAACTGTCCCTGCGATGCGCATACACCAGCAGATTGGTATCCAGCGCGATCATCCGCGACCTTCGTAGATGGCGTCGAGGAATTTCTCCCAAGGGGCATTCTGGAATTCAGGCGTCAGGCCATTACCCCCAACGCTGCCATCACGCAGCTTGAACTTCGGCTTCTTTTCTTTCTTCGCCATGATTTCGCGCAGGCTCTGCTCGATCAGGGCTTTCATCGTCATGTTGTGCGTGTCGGCATAATGCCGCGCCTGTCCGAACAAGGCGTCGGGTAATTCGATGGTGGTTTTCATATGGGTACCCATAAAAGGAAATATGGGTACCCATTATAGCGCGTCCTGAATTTCATGCTCGCATCGCAGCAGGGCGATGGGGCATCAAGGGTTCAGCGCTCGCCAGCATACTCATAGTAAGCAGTAAAGCCCGGCGCTGCGCTATTTGTGGCGGAGTCCTTGATCACGCCATATCCGGGCGCATGCCACGCATCATCCGCCGTCGTTATCCCGGCGCCGGACATGGCCCTGGTATTGCGGAAATGGCAAACGTTCGAGAAGGTTTTGCCGGCCAGAGTGAGCGTTTCGTACCCGACGAAGACCGTATGAGTGTCGACCTGGGCGCTCCCCGCCATGACATTGCGTTGATCGAAAGAACTGCCCGGCTGCATGGACAAATGCGCAAGCACCATCTGCGGGGTGTAGCTCAGAAGCACTCCACCGCCAAAGTCCCCGGCGAGGTAGACGACGTCGCTGCTTGTGATCGCTGAGTACTCGGAAGAAACCACGCTTCCGTTTGAAGTGTAATCCGTGGATTTTATGGCCGCCTGACCGTTGTAAATGGTCGGTCCGATAGTGCGACTTACCGCATTGCTGCCATTACCGGTAATCGCATAAGTGATGGTTCTGTCCGCCGAGAAGCATGCCGCGATGCCACCGCCACCACCGCCCCCTCCGGCCGGATCGGCGCCCAGCAGTTGCCAGCGCCAGGTATTGGCGTCCAGCCGCGCCGAAACATTGATGAATTCGCCCAGGCCGGGAATGTTGATGTGCGGCAGGGAGAGCATTCCGGTCGCCAGGTTGTAGCTGTCGTTCGCCGAAGCCGATGGCGGACACACGTCTGCGGCCAGCAGACTCCATTGCCCGCTGCCGTCCAGATGAACGCGCACATTACAGAAAAGTCCC
>WQZF01000074.1 GCA_009780885.1 Betaproteobacteria bacterium
AAGCCCACAGAGATCAACGATTTGCATCACGCCATAACCCTTGCGATGTAACCGCACCACTTGCTTGCGCCGTTCGTGCAGTTGCTCCAGTGTCGAATATCTTGCGTCGTCTTTTTCCATCTCTACCACATGGGGATCAATCCAAATATTTCAAGTATTATCGTGCCGAGTCAATAGCGCCGGAGGGAGATTTGCCGCCCCTACGAATTTCCTTCCAGCAATTTGAACACCTGTCGAGCGCAATCCCCGCCATTTATGGCGGGGCCAGCGAGACATAGCGTGACAGGCGCCAAAGGCGCCCCACACTGTGTCGAGGAATCCCCAAGCTTCAGCTTGGGGTGACTCAATTGCATTATCGCCCAATTTTCTAAATTTGGTTAAATAATATAACGCTACCATAGTGATTTATATAAAATAATTCTTTAATCAAATTTAGAAAATTTCTTCCCGAAAAATCGTTCCTGCCGGAAGAATGGCGTTTTCATGGCTTCGTCATGAAACGAATCCTCGAAAAAGTGACGGGAATTCGGGCAAAATCCATTGGTGTCTTATTGTTGGCGATGAGTGCCGTAACGTAACCAGCGGGCTTGGTGGTGTAAAATAACCGGTTTTTCAGCATACTCATATTGGATTATCCCTCGCGCCCTTTTCTTTCGGCTTGCCCTTTCCGCCTGATATTCCGCGCTTCGGGATATTCCTGAACGGTTTTCCGGGCATCATCATTTTTATGGCGAAATTCACGCGTTCACGATCCTGCCGGCTTGGACTCATTGTTGAGTCCGGGTATCTCCTTGCCGCGCGCTGGGAAGCAGGATTGCGCGGCTGGCAGCTCGCCACGCTCGAAACGCTGCCGCTGATGAGCAGCGAAGCCGATGCGGGCGGCAAGGGAGGGAAAGCCGACAAGGCCATCACCGTTACGCCGGAAGCCATCGCGCTGACCCTGAAGTCCAGCCTCGAACACTGGAAGCTGCCGCCGCAAACGCCGGTGGTGGTCGTGCCGCCGCTCTCGGTGGGCGGCATATTTCCCGACCCCGTTGGTGGTGAAACGGGAAAGACGCCTTCGGCTGAAGTGCTGGCGCAGAACCTTCCTTTCGCATCCGAAGAAATCATTGCGTCCTGGTGTTCCGGAACCCTTTCCCGGAAAAAGACCGGCTCGCGCGCCGATCCGCGCGCGGCCCTGCGCGGGGCGACGCGCGATTTCCGCAAGTTTTTGCCGCAAAAGGCGCCAACACCTTCCCTGGGGGCGCCAGTCGCGCCGGAAAATTCCGTGCCCCCTGCGGCGCTCCCTTCGACGCCGCTCAATCCGGCGCCGATCTTCTGGCTGCCGCGCGTTTGGGTCGACCGGCTCTGCGCTGCGCTCGGCCGCCTCGGGCTGCGGGTCGAGGATTTTTATCACCGGGGACAACTGACGACCGCCGCGCTTCTGGGCGATGCGGAATTCGGCCTCTCTGCACAATCCGGCCAGCAGGCGGGACTTCTGGCGCTTGTCGAGACTTTCGGCAATGGCGCCGCCGCCTTTTACGCGTGGAACGATGGGCTGCTTTGCCGTGCTGGTCGCCTGCACGATTCTTCCGCTGCGCTGGCAGCGGAAATTTTCAATCTCGGGATGCCTGGCGCAAGGGACGCGCAAGCTGCGCCAGGGCTGCGCCAGATTTTCATCGTCGGCGACGCTGCCGGGGATCTTGCTGTTCCGCCGGGGCTTGCGTCGCGCCGAATCTCCCGCCCGCTCGATCTTTCGGCGCAACTGTTCAGGCTTTACTGCCGTGGCGACGCCGAAGGCATCTGGCTGCCGCCGCCGCAGAAAAAACTCCTGGCGCCGCTCACGCGCAACACGATCATTGCCGGAATTGCCGGGGCTGCCCTCGTCGCGGCCTTTGCCTGGATGGCCTCGGATGCGCGGCAGGAAGCGCAGGCCCTGGAAACCTCGATCAAAAAGATCAAGCCGCGTTTCGAGAAAATCGTCGCGCAGGAAAAACGCGCGATGACTGCTGCTGCCGCGCTCCGCTTCCAGGAAGATGTTGCGCGCCATCCCGGCGCGCTCGATCCGCTGCTTTCCGCAGCGCAGGTTTTTCCGGAGAAGGTCTGGCTGCGCGCCTATCAGTGGAAGCCGGACGGAAAGCTCGAATTGTCCGGCGATGGCGCTTCCGGCGCGGAGATTGTCGAGTTGCTGTCCAGGCAGCCCGGATGGAGCCAGGTCAGGCTTGTGAAAAGGACGGAAGAGGCGGCACGGAAGGACGAACAGGCCGCGAAACCGCCCGGTTCCGATCCGGGGGCCGCCGCTCCCGCTCCGGAAAAATCTTCCGCGCCTGCTGCTCCTGTCGCCCCTGCGGCGGCTCCGGCTCCTGCGCCAGCAGCAGCAGCGGCTGCCGCCGCGCCGAATGTTCCGCCTGCTCCGCCCGCCCTGCCGGTTTCGGCGGTGGCTCCCGCGACGCTTCCCGTTGCTCCTTCCCGCCCGGCAGCACCCGCTGCTGCGCCGCCTGCCGCATTGCCGGTTGCTGCCGCCGCTGCCAATCCGCTTGCGCCAGTCGCGACTCCACCGCGTCCGCCTGAATTCAGCGTTGAGGCCCAATGGCATCCGACGCCCAAGGCCGCCGCGCCCCAGCCCGCCGCAGCGGATGGCGCGCAATCTCCGCCGCCGGCATCCACGGCGGGTGCGGCGCAAGGCGCTCCATCGCCGGCGCCTGCGGGGAATGCGGCGGGGAATGCCCCGCTGCCCGCCGAAGCGCCGAAGGGAGCGCGGCCGTGATCCTTCGTTATTTCCGCCGCGTCTATCGCCTGTACGGCATTCGCCCCTTCGGCCTTTTGATCATCGTTCTCCTCTTTGTCCTCCTGGGGCTGGACCAGTACGGCACGGAATACTCCGAAGCCGCCGACAATCGGGACGAACTCGCGCGGCAGGAACTGGACATGCGCAACAAGATCGGGCAGCAAGCGCGTATCGAACGCAGCTTGCAGGACAGCCATGCCGCCTTGAGCGCCGATGCTCGCGTGGTGCAGGGCGTCACGGTAGAGCGCTCGACCACTGAATTCGTCGCCACGGTGACGAAAAAACTCTCCTCCGCCAGCGTCGCGCGCCCGAAGGTGACGGTACTGCCGTCCAGGATACGGAACGAAAAGGGAACCTTCGTGGAAAAGAGCGTCGAGAGTGTCCAGGACAACCTGAAGGACGCAAAGGACAAGGGCGGAAAACCCAACAGCAAGGATGGCAAGGACATCAAGGGTGGCGACAAGGGATCGCTGGGCGCGGAAATCGCCGCAGAAATCGAATTTGCCGCAACCACGCGCCAGTTGGTGACGCTTTTGCAGTCCTTCCGCAACGGAACCCCGGCGATCCGGGTGGCTTCCCTGGAAGTGCGCGTCGCCAACGCGGAAGCACCCAGGGAAGTAGAAGTCAAGGCGCGCGTTGAAGCCGCCTATGTTCCCGCCGGCATCGCTGCGCCGGATCCATTGAGCAAATCCGCGCGCCCCGGCGCGCGGCGCGCTACCGGTGCGCCCGCGCGCTGAATCGGAGAACACCGTTTATGAACACCTGTCGAGCGCAATCCCCGCCATTCATGGCGAGGTCAGCGAGACATCGCCTAACAGGCGCCGAAGGCGCCCCACACGGTGTCGAGGAATCCCCAAGCTTCAGCTTGGGGCGACTCAAAACGCCAGAGCCCATGAACATCGCCTCATTTGATTTACAACCACAGGATATTCACGGTATGCCGTACTCCCTATCGTTCGCCTCGCGCATCTCCGCAGGCATACGCCATCGTTGCCATGCCTGCGCCGCTCCGTTGCTGGCCCTGCTGCTGGTGCTGAATGTCCCCGCGCCGGCGCTTGCCGCCGATCCAGCGCCTGCCCCGGCGATCAATCCGGCCCCGGCTTCAGCCCCGGCGGCGCCTGCCGGAACTCCTGCTGCGACGCCCGAGGCGGGCAAGGCGGATTCTTCCGGGAAGGCTGCGCCTGCGGATTCGCCTTTCGTCTTCCCCAAGATGCGGCCCGCGCAAACGCCGCGCGACGCCGCGAATCCTGCGAATCCGGCAGCTTCCTCCACACAGGCGGCATCCCCGGCGGCGGCGCCTGCCTCCGCACCTCCCGCACCTGCGCCCGCACCCGCGCCCGCGCCCGCGCCCGCAAAACCTGCCGCAACTCCTGCCGCAGCCAAACCGGATCCTTCCGCGACGCCATCCACGCCTCCGGATCCGTCTTCCGCATCTCCCAGACCCCGTCCTCCGAGAATTCCGCCGCGCGCTTCCCAGAATCCGGCAGAACCGGCGGCGAATCCTGCTGCAAATCCTGCGACTCCTGCTGCCGCGCCCGCCCGTGCCGCCGCGCCTGTTGCGAATTCAGCGACTCCCGCGACTCCCGCACCTGCTGCAACTCCGGCAACTCCGGCAACTCCCGCCACTCCGGCCAAACCGGCGAATCCCTTTGCCTCTGCGATGACCACGCCGCCTGCCGCTCCGGCTCCGGCGCGGCCTGCGTCTGCCGATCCTTCCGGCGGTGTTGTCATGCCGACCGGCGGCGGCCCGGCTTCCACGCGCGGCGTTTCGGTGAAACCGCCCAATGTTTCCACCGCGCCGGTGCAGGGCGTTACGCTCAAGTTCGACAATGCCGACATCTACGAAGTCGTACAGACCGTGATGGGCGACATCCTCAAGCTCAACTACATCATCGACCCCTCGATCCAGGGCAAGATCACGCTCAATACCGACGGACAGATCAGTTATGCCGATGTCTATAACATCCTCGAAAGCATCCTCTCGCTCAACAGCCTTTCGATCATCCGCGACGGGCAGATCTACAAGGTCGTGCGCGATGCCAACGCCGTGCGCGACGCAATCTCCTTCCAGGCAGCCGGCGAATCCTCGCCGTTGATCCAGATCATCCCGGTGCGTTTCGTGCAGGCTTCGCAACTGGTGGGCACGCTGAAAAATTTCATCAGCCAGCAGGGCAGCATCACCAACGATCCGACCAATCATTACCTGATCATCGCCGATCGCGCCTCCAACGTCGCCAAGATGCTCGACATGGTGCGCGTGCTCGATGTCGATTACCTGAAGCATGTGCGGATCCGGATGGTGCAGGTTACGAAGAGCGATGCGACCGACATGGCGCGCGAGATGGAAACGCTGTTCAAGACCTCCGGCATGTTCAACTGGACCGGCACCGAAGCCAACAAGATGTTTTTCATGCCGATTGTGCGGATGAACGCGATTCTCGTCGTCGCCGCCAACGATTCCCTGCTGGAATCCGCCGAGCAGTGGATCCGGACGCTCGACGACGAACCGAAAATCGGCGCCAACATTCATATCTATTCCGTTGTCAACAGCACCGCAGCGCATCTGGCCGACATCGTCTGCCGCATCTACGGCTGCACCGCCGGAGTCAGTTCCGCAGACCGGAGTACGAAGACTTCCAGCAGCGCCAGCGGCGATTCCAAAACCATCAACAAGGGAACGACGCAGACAACGGCCCGCCCCGGCGGGGCGAACAGTTCGAACGCCTCGACGCAGGCGCAGGAGGCCGGGCTTTCCGGTTCGGTGCAGGTGATTGCCGACGAGCGTACGAATACGCTGATCGTCAAGGCTACCTTGCAGGACTATTTGCAGATCCGGAAAGTGATCGAGAAAATCGACACGGTGTCGCGGCAGGTGCTGGTCCAGGTGACAGTCGCCGAAGTCCAGTTGAACCAGAATTTCCAATACGGCATCGAATGGTGGATCAAGAGCAATCTCAATTCCGGCAGATTCCACTTCGACCAGAATCTCTCCCTGTTGACCGGGCTTTCCTCAACGGCGATCGACCCGGTCACTTCGGCCTCCACGATCGTTCCGAACGTCAATTCCGGCCTCAATTACGTCCTCTCCAATTCGACAGGGAACATCGTGGCGCTCCTCAACCTGATGAGCAACGACACCACGGTCAATCTGCTTTCGACGCCGCTCCTGATGGCCAGCGACGGCAAGACGGCCTCGGTCAAGGTCGGGCAGAACACGCCGATTGCGACCGGATCGGTCTCGGCGCCCAGCACCGCGACGACCGTCTATACCTCCCAGACCGTCGATTACAAGGATATCGGCGTCATGCTCGAAGTGACGCCGACGATCAACGAATCGGGCATGATCACGCTCGATCTTTCCCAGGAAGTCAGCAGCGTTACCCCCACTTCGGTCAACATCGCCGGGCAACCTTATCCCGCATTCAACACGCGCAAGGTCGAAACCAGCGTGACGCTCGAAGAAGGCAGGACGCTGGTCGTCGCCGGCATGATCCAGGGCGACCAGAAAAAAGGCGTGGTGGGAATCCCGTTGCTGAAGGATATCCCCCTGCTGGGAGCGCTTTTCGGCACGACCTCCAATGACGATGTTCGCACCGAACTGATGATTACGGTCACGCCCTATGTCGTACGCAACCGCTCCGAAGGAGAGGCCGTCTCGGCCGCCTTTGAAAACGCCTTGCAGGGCATCAAGGGCGCGCTCGAAAAATCGCCGGGCAACCTGCTGCATCCCAAACCGAAATCTGCGGCGTCGTCCTCCTCCGAAACTGAGCAGAAAGGCGGCGCCAATATCATCACCGCCCCCGAAGGCACCCCGCCGGGGCCGGGGTGATGGTTTTGGCATCGTGGGGACCGACGCCCTTGTAGGGGACGCCGCCCTCGGCGTCCCGTATGGCCGCCATTCCAATGATTGCGCACACGGAACGCCGAGGGCGGCGTTCCCTACAGGCAAGCCTTGGGCGATAATTTTCTAAATTTGTTTAAATAATTCTTTTGTGAAGAATACTACAGTAGCGAAACATTATTTAAGTAAATTTAGAAAATATTTTCCAAAAAAATAGAATGAAAAAATCCCTGCATCGCGTTTCCCGGCTTGCGCTGCTGTGCGCAGCCTTCATGGCCGCTTCTTCCGTATATGCAGAAGACATTGCCGTGACCGACGACACCGGCGCACCCGTGCGGCTGCGCGCGCCGGCTGCGCGGATCGTCAGCCTCGCGCCCCATGCGACCGAACTCCTCTTTGCTGCTGGCGCCGGCGAGCGGATCGTCGGCGTCGTCGATTTCAGCAATTATCCGGAAGCCGCGAAAAAACTGAGGCATGTCGGCAGCAGCAAACGTTTCGACCTCGAAGCCGTTATCGCGCTCAAACCCGATCTGGTCGTTGGCTGGCAGGGCGGCAACAATCCGGCGTCCCTGGAAAAACTGGCCGCGCTCGGCATTGCCGTGTATCTCTCGAACCCTCGCAAACTCCCCGACATTTCCGCCAACATCCGCGCGTTCGGGCGGCTTGCCGGCAGCGGCGACAAGGCTGCGTCGTCCGCCGACGCCTTCGACCGCCGCCTGGCGGCATTGCGCGCCGCCTATTCCACCCGCCCTGCCGTGCGCGTGTTTTACGAGGTCTGGAACCAGCCGCTGACGACGATCGGCGGCCAGCAGATCATCTCGGAGGCGCTGGCGACTTGTGGCGGCGATAACATTTTTTCCGGCCTGAAGCTGGAAGCGCCGGTCGTTTCCCTTGAGGCCGTGCTTGCCGCCGATCCGGAAGCGATTGTTGCCAGTGGCATGGACGAGGAGCGCCCGGAATGGCTTTCGGACTGGAAGCGATGGCCGGCGCTAACGGCGGTGCGGCGCGACAATCTCTTTTTTGTTCCCCCAGACCTCATGCAGCGCGCCACCCCGCGCCTGCTCGATGGGGTCGAGCAGCTTTGCGGGCGCCTGGAAACGGCGCGTTCGCACCGCAGCCGCCCTTGATCTGCGACGCGATCCTGCTGGCTCTGAATTGCTGTTGAATCCCTGTACGCAGGATGGGTTTCGCTTCGCTCTACCCATCCTACATGATGAGCGTTTAAGGGCCGGATCAATAAATCTTGATCACCACCAGGCTGCTGTTGAATCCCAGGGTGTAGCCGTACTCGATGCGTTCGGCCATTTTGCGGATCAGGGGGATGCCGGTGACGATCGGGCCTCCGGTTTCGGGGGGGAAATATTCCACGGGGTTGAACGGCTTGCCGTCGTCGCGAAAGCTGATCCGGATATCCTCCTCGCTGATCGAGAGCGCGATGTCGATGGTGGTGCTTTCGTCCGCGTTGCCGCCGTGGTGAATCGTGTTGACCGCCATTTCTTCCAGGGCCAGGCCCACCTGCATCGCCGTGCTTTCGCTCAATCCGGCTTCGCGGCAGAAACGGGAGGCTTCTTCGGAGAGGCGCACGGCTTCTTCCAGATTGTTGCGGATGGAGACATCCAGCGCCCTTGCCGAAGCTTCCTTGATCGGGAGCATCAGCAGGCCGCGCAGCTTTCCTTCCGATTGCCGCTCTACCCGGCGGACGATCAGGAAGATGACGCCAAGCGTCACGATTTCCGCAAGGCTGAAGGCCAGCCAGACGCCGTGGATACCGATGAATTGCGCGAGCAGCCAGGCGCCGGGAACGAGCACCGCGAAGCCTTCGGTGATCGTGATGGCAAGCGCCACGCCCTCGCGCTGGATGGTCTGGGCGTAGTACATGACCAGGAAGCTGAAGGCCATGCCCAGGAGACTCGGCGCGAACAGGCGCACGGCCACCGTGCCCAGTTCCAGGTCTTCGCCTCCGTTGATTCCGAAGAAGCCGAAAAATTGCACGGCAAAGATTTCGAGCAGGATGACCAGGACGGCAGTCGAGGCGAAAAGAATGCCCATCGTCCGCCTGAAGATGAAGCGGATGCCGGCAAAATCCCCTTCGCCGTAAAGCACGCCGACAAAGGGCATCATGCTCTGCGAAGCCCCGGTCATGAACATCGAGGCCAGCGCCATGCAGGAAATGCAGACCGAAAAGGCCACCATGCCGGATTTTCCGGCAATCGAGAGCACCAGGACGTTCAGGCAGAGGAGCTTGAGGAAGATCAAGGCGCCGTTCAGGCCGCTGGCCGCGCCCGCCTTGGCGACGCGCAGCGCCAGCCCGAAGGATCCTTCCCTGGGCAAGGCAAAGCGGAAGCCGCGTTGCCTGGAACGCACATAGAAAACCAGCAGGCAGGCGCCGACGCCGTAGCCGACGATCGTCGCCAGCGCCGCGCCGCGCACATCGTTCATCAGGCGGATGAAAACGATGTCGCAGACGAGGCTGACGATGTTGGCGACGACGAAGACCGTCGAGGCCAGCCTGGGATGCCCGTCCGTGCGAACGAAGTAGAGGACGCCGGGAAGGAGGACCAGCAGGGGCGCACCATAGACGATCGGCTCGATGAAATGCAGCACCAGTGTCCGCAGCGCGGGATTGTTGCCGCTCAGGAGCGTTGCCAGATTCTCCAGGAAGATTGCGCCGCCCACGACGCAGGCCAGGCTGCACAGGGCCAGGACGAGCACGGTTACGGTGAAGACATGGTTGGCCGCCGTGTTTTCGCGCCTGCCCTTGTGATAGGCCGCCAGGACCGAACCCCCGACGCCCAGGAGGATGAACAGGACGCAGAAAGCCTGGATCAGCGGAAGTCCGAGATTGACGGCCGCCAGTTCGTCCGGGCCGAGCATATTGCCGACGATGATGCCGTCGATGACCAGGCTCAGGGAAAGCGCCATCGTCATCAGGATGGTCGGAAAAAAGTACCCGGCGAAGCGTTTGTGGAGCAATTTGCCGTTTCTCTGGAACATTGATGATCCTTGTCAGTGGGCATCCCGACGGGGCGCCGAGGGCGGCGTCCCCTACACGCTTCGTTTTCTAAATTACTTAAATAATGTTCCGCTACTGTAGTGCTATTGAGACACGAATTCTTAAATCTAATTTAGAAAATTACAAGCCCCTTTCCAAAGGGGATGGCGGCGAAGCCGCCTGGGGTTTGCAGCCCCCTTTCCAAAGGGGGTGCCCGCCTTGGCGGGCGGGGGTTTGAAAAGCCGTTGTTCAAGCCACCGCCGGCTTCGCTGCCCCCGTTGGAAAAGGCTTTTCCGAATGGGATTTGATAATGGCACAAACACCCTCGAAATTTTCGTCTATTTCATTGTTGGCAAATCGCAATACACAAATACCCAAAGCGTTCAAACAGGCTGTCCTCGCTTCGTCATATTTCATTGCCTTCGCCTCATAATGCTGGGAACCGTCCAATTCAACCGCCAGCGCAGCTTCGTGGCAGTAAAAATCCACAATATATTTTCCAATAATACGTTGTCGCGTAAAACGCGGCTTGCAGCATCGAAGAAAGTCATACCACAAGCGATTTTCCTGCCTGGTGGCATTCGTCCGAAGTTCACACGAACGCGCTTTCAAGGCTTTATCGCGGGGAAGCGCCTTTTTTGAGTGCTTGCTTTGTTCGGCCACTTGCAAAATCCTTTTTGCTCGGTGGAGTCTTCTGTTTCAAAAGGATGCACTGGAGGGTGGGGGAGCGAAAACTGCCTGCAAACCCCCGCCCCTGCGGGGCACACCTGTATAGACTCGACACATAGGTAACAAGTGTGCCAAGACATGGGTAACAGTTGAGGATGATGCATTCATTCTATTCCGATGACGGACAAATCGAAAGAGGCGACGCGTTGATGGCAGAAGA
>WQZF01000075.1 GCA_009780885.1 Betaproteobacteria bacterium
CCAACTGCTGGGCGAAATCCGCAGTTGCTCGCATGTGGTTTCCAATTACCTGGTCTGGGCCGGCGACATCGACGGCGACGGCAAGCCCGACTATCTGATCAACTTTACCGATGACTGGGGATACCGCGAGGCCAGCAAGCTGTACTTGGGCGGGCAAGCCGGCCCTGGCGAGATCGCCGGAGTCGCCGCGGTCTATGATGGTTCGCCACCCGATGCTGGATGGTGCGACGGCTAGGGATGGCTATGGTGACAACCCACGAGGAAAAACATCCCTTCTCTTCTTGCAAAAGCGCGGCGCGTAACGCCTGTTGCCTTATGCCTCGCTGAGTCCGCCGTCGATGGCGGGATTTCTCGCTCCACAGGTGCTCGATTCATGGTGAAAAAATTGCCTGGGCTGCTGGTTTTATTGGCGCTGCTGTACGCGGCGCTGTGCGTGTTGCTGTTTGTGTTTCAACGCTCGTTCATCTACCTGCCGCAAGCGCGCGCATTCGTGCCTGGGGCAGAGATGCTGGCGCTGAAAACCGGAGTGGGCGACGTGATGGTGACCGCCCGCGAACGCCCCGGCGACAAGGCCCTGGTTTACTTCGGCGGCAATGCCGAGGACGTGGGGCCGAACCTCGCCGGGTTTGCCGAGGCATTTCCGGATCATGCCATTTACCTGCTGCACTACCGGGGCTACGGCGGCAGCGCAGGCGAGCCATCGGAGGCGGCGCTCGTGGCCGATGCCTTGCAACTGGTGGATCAGGTGAGCGCCGCGCATCCGCAGGTGACGGTGATTGGCCGCAGCCTGGGCAGCGGCGTAGCAGTGCAGGTGGCCGCGCAGCGGGCGCTGGCGCGGCTGGTGCTGGTCACGCCTTACCACAGTGTGCTGGAACTGGCGCGCGAGCGCTTTCCGTTCGTGCCCGTGGGCTGGCTGCTGCGCGACCGCTACGAATCGTGGGCTTATGCCCCGAAGATCCATGCGCCCACCACGATCATCGTCGCCGGCAATGACGAGGTGATTCCCCGCCGCAGCACCGGCCTGCTGGCAGCGGCGTTCTTGCCGGGGGTGGCGCATCAGGTGGTGATCGACGGCGCCGATCACAACGGCATCGGCTTGAGCCCTCAGTACCTTCCAGCGCTGGCAGGCCGCTGATGGGCGATACCTGCCCGCAGCCCGGATAAAACCCTGCTTATCCGGACATGATTTTCTAAATTACTTAAATAATGTTTCGCTACTGTAGTGCTACTGAACGATGAATTCTTAAGTCTAATTTAGAAAATCGGAGTGCTTTGCAGTTGTCATTCAAATCAAAGCGGTTTTGATTTATTCACCCGGTAATCAAGGATTGAGAAATGATGGGTTTCGCTTCGCTCTACCCATCCTACATAATGGAAATATTTATGGGCCGGAGCAATATTGCCAGCCGCCGGCTTCCTTTTGTTCAAGAAAGGCCATGTCGGCCTTGAAGTCGCCGCTGGACTCGAACAGATGTCCCGCAGCCAGGTCGCGGTAGCCTTCGAGGATGAGCTCTTGCACGAGCTGGTTTTCGCGCCGTTCCATATCGCGGCGGATCAGGTCGCGCACGTATTCGCTGGGAGTTTCGTAGAGGCCCGTTTCGCCAACCATGCGGCCTACGAATTCGGCCAGGGGTCTGGACAGGCGTGCATTGATGCGTTCGGACATGGGGGGCTTCCAAGCTGCTAATGATGCGATATTGTCGCACGAACGAAGCTTTTTATCGCAAATATTGCCCCGTTTCAAGCGTTTTCAAAGCAGGCTTTCAGTCAACCAGGGATGCCGTCCTTCTGGATGCTGTGCCGAGGGTACGTCTGATGGATCAAGCCGAAGCGTGATAATTCCGGGAAAAGGCGCGGGAAGCTTCGAAGTTTTCGCATTCCCCATTCTATAATTAATAGTTACGCGCCATATGCAGAATCAAAGGCGCCTTCCTCAACCTACGTTTTTTGAATGCAGAAAGCCGGGGGGCATGAAAGCCTTGCCTCCTGGAAATGCTGTCAGAATATAAAACTTCCCGCACCCATCCGGATTGCTTTTCATGTTCCGTTCCCTTTTTTTCCGTCGCAAAAACGAATCCGGAAATCCTGGAGAGGCTCGTTCGCACGAGACGCCGAAGGGAGCGTATGCCGAATACATCTCTGCCCTCCCCGCTTTCCTGCGCCGCATGTTTTCCTTTGTCCTTCCCCGTCCTGTCATGACCGAACCTCTGTTTTTACGCGGCGCTCCTGCTTTTTCCGATTTTCACCTCGAACGCTTGCGTGCCCGCCTTGCCGCCGTCGCGCCGGAAATCCACACGGTGACGGCGGAATACTGGTATCTCGTCTCGCTGCGCCGGGCGCTGAAACAGGGGGAAGGAATGCTGCTGCTTTCCCTGCTCGATGCGCGCTTGCATGAGCCCCAAGGGGTGGGATCGCCCTTCCTGGTCACGCCACGCGAGGGAACGGTGTCGCCCTGGTCGTCGAAAGCCACGGATATCGCGTGGAATTGCGGGCTGGAGGCCGTCGAGCGGATCGAACGCGGCATTCTCTGGCGCATCGAGCCGGCCTTGACGGAAGAAATTTGCGCGCGCCTCTCCGAATTCCTGCATGACAGGATGACCGAATCCATATGGGATGGCTTTTCTTCGGCGAAGGCCCTGTTCCGGCATTTCGAGCCGAAGCCCCTGGCGACCATCCCCTTTCTTGCCGAGGAGCGCCCTGCGCTGGAGGCGGCGAATTCCGCGTTGGGGCTGGCCCTGTCGGAAGACGAAATCGATTACCTGGCCGAGTTGTATCTCGCGCTGCGGCGCAATCCTTCCGATGTCGAACTGATGATGTTTGCGCAGGCCAATTCGGAACACTGCCGGCACAAGATTTTCAATGCTTCGTGGGTGATCGACGGCGTTGCGCGCGAGGAAACGCTGTTCGGAATGATCCGCGAAACGCACAAGGCACAGCCCGCCGGCACGATCGTCGCATACGCGGACAATGCCGCAGTCCTGAAAGGGAGCCGGATTCCCCGCTTCTATCCCGGGCATGCCGGAATCTACGGCGAACATGAAGAATTGACGCATTTTCTCGCCAAGGTGGAGACGCACAACCACCCGACAGCCATCTCGCCCTTTCCCGGCGCGGCGACCGGCGCGGGCGGCGAAATACGCGACGAAGGCGCAACCGGCTGCGGCGCTCGTCCAAAGGCCGGGTTGTGCGGGTTTTCGGTCTCCAACCTCTTTATTCCCGGCGCGGAGCAGCCCTGGGAAACCACCATTGGCCGCCCGGCGCGGATTGCCAGCGCGCTTTCGATCATGCTCGAAGGGCCGATCGGTGCGGCGGCGTTCAACAACGAATTTGGCCGCCCGAACCTGGCCGGTTACTTCCGCACTTACGAACAAAGCATCGAAGGAATGACGCGCGGCTATCACAAGCCGATCATGGTTGCCGGCGGCATTGGCGCGATCCAGGGCACGCAGGCGTTCAAGGTAGAGATGCTGCCCGCCGGGATTCTTTTCATCCAGTTGGGCGGGCCGGGAATGCTGATCGGGCTGGGCGGCGGCGCGGCCTCGTCGATGAGTTCCGGCGCCAACGACGAGGAACTCGATTTTGCTTCCGTGCAGCGCGGCAATCCGGAAATCCAGCGGCGCGCGCAGGAAGTAATCGATCGTTGCTGGCAGTTGGGCGCTCCGCAGGGCGACGGCACCCTGGCCGGCGATGGCAACCCGATTCTCTCGATTCACGATGTCGGCGCAGGCGGCTTGTCCAACGCGCTGCCCGAACTCGCGCATGGCGCAGGTTGCGGCGCCGAATTCCATCTGCGCGATATTCCGGTGCTGGAACCGGGAATGTCGCCCGCCGAAATCTGGTGCAATGAAGCCCAGGAACGCTATGTGCTGGCGCTTGCGCCCGCCCGTCTCGAAGAATTCCAGGCCATTTGCGCCCGGGAGCGTTGCCCCTTCGCCGTGGTCGGCGTCGCCACGGCTGCCGAAACGCCCAAACTCGTCGTTGCCGACAACAAATTCGGCAATCGCCCGGTCAATCTTTCGATGGAGGCCCTCTTCGGCAAGCCGCCTCGAATGACGCGCGACGTGACCCGGATCGACTACACAGGAATTCCGCTCGATGCCGTCGACATCGACCTGCGGGAAGCCGCCTATCGTGTGCTGCGCCTGCCTGCAGTGGCAGACAAGAGTTTCCTGGTCACCATTGGCGATCGCTCCGTCGGCGGACTGACCGCGCGCGACCAAATGGTCGGGCCCTGGCAGACTCCGGTGGCCGATGTCGCGGTAACGCTCTCGGATTTTTCCGGCGTCGGCGGCGAAGCCTTCGCGCTTGGCGAGCGCGCCCCGCTTGCGCTTCTCGATGCTCCCTCCTCGGGCCGCATGGCGGTAGGCGAGGCGATTACCAATCTTGCCGCAGCGCCGGTCGACTCCCTGGCGCAGGTGAAACTTTCGGCCAACTGGATGGCTTCCGCCGGCACGCCGGGCGAGGATGCGCGTCTTTTCGACACCGTCCGCGCGGTTTCCGATCTCTGCCAGGAATTGCGGATTTCGATTCCGGTCGGCAAGGATTCGCTTTCGATGCGCACACGCTGGAAGGAGAAAGCCGGCGGCACGGAAGAAGAAGCGGAAGCGGAGATGAAGGAAGTCACTGCGCCGCTCTCCCTCGTCGTGACCGCCTTCGCCCCCGTCACCGACGCGCGGCGCGTCCTCACGCCGCAACTGCGCACCGAACCCGAATTCGGCGAAACCGAACTGCTTCTGCTCGACGTTGCCGCCGGTTGTCAACGGCTGGGCGGTTCTGCACTGGCACAGGTCTATAACGCCACCGGCATCGAAGCGCCCGATCTCAACATGTGCGAAACCTGCGCGGAAAACGAAGGCAACAATCCCGACAAAAGCGGAGCCGCGCGCCTTTCGGCCTTCTTCGATTCCGTCCAGAAACTCAACGCGGCAGGTCTCATTCTTGCCTATCACGACCGCAGCGACGGCGGCCTCTTCGCCACGGTCTGCGAAATGGCCTTTGCCGCGCGCTGCGGCGTCACCCTCATGCTCGACGGTCTTTGCTACGACGCGATCATCCTCGATCTCGACGGCAGCGAACTGACCCCCGACACCTTGCGCGGGCGTGTGCATGAGCGCCTCATCACGGCCCTCTTCAACGAAGAGCTTGGCGCGGTGATCCAGATCCGCCGCGCCGACCGCGAGCGCGTCACCAGGATTCTGCGCGCAGCCGGATTCAATGGCTGCTACGACTTCATCGGTCACCTCAATGCCGATGACAAGATCCGCATCATCCGCAACGCCGTGCCTGTGTTCTCCGAGCCGCGCATCGACTTGCAGCGCGCCTGGTCCGAAACCAGCTACCGGATGCAAGCCTTGCGCGACAACCCGGAATGCGCGCAGGAAGCCTTCGACGCCATTCTCGACGCCAGCGATCCCGGACTTTCGGCGACGCTCTCCTTCGATCCTGCCGAGGACGTTGCCGCGCCCTTCATCGCCACCGGCGCGCGTCCGCGCGTTGCGATCCTGCGCGAGCAGGGCGTCAACGGACATGTCGAAATGGCCGCAGCCTTCGACCGCGCCGGATTCTCCGCCGTCGACGTGCATATGAGCGACCTTCTTTCCGGCCAGATGACCCTGGCCGCCTTCAACGGACTGGCGGCCTGCGGCGGCTTTTCGTATGGCGATGTCCTCGGCGCAGGAAAAGGATGGGCCAAGTCGATCCTTTTCAACGGACGCGCGCGCGATTGCTTTGAGACTTTCTTCCGGCGCTACGACAGCTTCGCGCTCGGCGTCTGCAACGGTTGCCAGATGATGAGCGCCTTGTCCGAACTCATCCCCGGCGCCGAATACTGGCCACGATTCGTGCGCAACCGCGTCGAACAATTCGAGGCGCGTCTCGTCATGGTGGAGATCCCCGAATCCCCCTCGCTCTTCTTCTCCGGGATGAGCGGCTGCCGGATCCCCGTCGTCGTCTCCCACGGCGAAGGCCGCGTCGAATTCAACTACACGGACGACATCGAACAGGTCGAGGTGGCGATGCGCTACATCGACCACCACGGCAACATCCCGGCGGCCTACCCCTTCAATCCGAATGGATCGCCGGAGGGCATCACCGCAGTCACGACGCCCAACGGACGTTTCACGATCATGATGCCCCACCCGGAACGCATCTTCCGCGCCGTCCAGATGTCCTGGCGTCCCCCGCACTGGAACCCCGACGAAGACGCTTCCCCCTGGCTGCGCATCTTCCGCAATGCGCGCAGATGGGTGGGCTGAGCAATGCCGCTTGGGAGATTTTCTAAATTAGTTAAATAATGTTTGGCTACTGTAGTAATGTTGGAACACGAATTCTTTAGTCTAATTTAGAAAATAGCGTCCAAGCCTGCAAGCCTAGCGAGAGCTTCCATGAAATCAGAGCATCCCCTGCTTCCTGTCTGGCGACGTTGGCTTTGCGGGACGGGCGCCCTGATTTTGGTGATTTTCCTGGGTGCGGAAATTTCCGATCCTGATTTTTACCGATTGTTTTCGATCTCGCTCCTTGCGTCGATCTGGATCCTGTATCTCATACTTCTCGAATCATATTTCATCGTTGTATTCGCTTATCTCGCGATCACGGGGCGAAATTTGCAGCAATCCCCGGAAGAAATCCCAACCCGCTTGATTACCGGCATCTTTGCACTGCTCATGGCGATTGCCTGGGTTCTCATGCTTATGCCATTTATCGAAGGAAAGGGATCCTCTCCCTTTGCGGATGCGCTCTGGCTTCTTTTTTTCTGGCCGCTCGGCGTCTGGGCCTTTGCTTCTACGGCAATCAATGGGCGATACCCCAAAATATTGACCCGGTTCGCGCAATGGGCGAAGCGCAAGTGAAACCCGTCGGGGTCAGGATCGGATTCGGAAATGATGGGTTTCGTTTCGCTCGCCCCATCCTGCGGCCTGGGGATATTGAGTCACCCCAACCTGAAGGTTGGGGATTGCGCTCGACAGGTGTTCAAGGGTCGTACATATAAATTCAAGCAGAAGCCATGCCCCGAAAAACCCTGAAACTTCTGGCAAGGGCGTTTTTCGTCCTGCTCATTCCTGCCCTCATTGCGGGCTGCCAGATATTTGAGGCCATTGGCGACATGCCGGACCAGGAAGCCATCATGCGCTACGAACGATTGCCCTATTACCGGGACGGCCATTTCCAGGGCGCGGAAGAATTGCCCTACTACCCTGAACGGATCGCGGGCGGCGGCCCGGAAGGCTGGTGGCGATTCCTGCTGGAAAGCCCGAACGCGCCCAAAACGCCGCTGCCGCAAGTGGCCCTGGACGCCTCCTCCTTCAAGACGCCGCCTGCCGAACTTGCGTTTTACTGGCTGGGGCATTCTTCCCTGATCATCGAACTGGAAGGACTGCGTTTCCTGGTCGATCCGGTCCTCGGCAACGCCGCGCCGCTGCCGGGAATCGTCCGGCGCTACGTCGAGGCGCCCATCAAGCGCGAAGACTTGCCGCCGGCAGATTTCGTGCTGATTACCCACGATCATTACGACCATCTGGAATACGCCGCCATCCGCGCCCTCCGGGAACGGCGCGAGACGCATTTCATCGTTCCCTACGGCGTCGGCGCGCATCTGAAGAAATGGGGCGTTCCGGAGGAACGGATCCACGAAATCGGCTGGGGAGAAACTTTCGACGCGGGAAATGTCCGCATCGTCTCGGAGCAAAGCCTTCATTTTTCAGGCCGAACCTACGGGCGGCGCAACACGAGCCTCTGGAGCGCCTATGTCCTGAAAGGGGAGAAGGCTCGTCTCTTCATCGCCGGGGATACCGGCTATGGCAGCCACTTCAGGGAAATCGGGGCGCGGCATGGCCCCTTTCAACTCGCCTTTATCGAAATCGACGCCTGGAATCCGGGCTGGCCCAAATCCCACATGTTTCCGGAAGAAGTGATTCGCGCATCCCATGAACTTGGCGCGGAAACGCTGGTTCCCGTGCATTGGGGCATCTTCGACCTCGCGCGTCATCCCTGGGACGAATCCATCCGCAAAATCCGGATCCTCGTGGATGAGGATCAAAAACTCCGCCTCCTGACTCCGAAAATGGGAGAAAAAGTGATTCCGGGCGAAACCCAAACCATGAATTGGTGGGAGGAACTGAATTGAAACTGCCTGCATTTATCCGGGCGGGATATTTGATCCTCGCCTCGCTTCTCTCATCCCTGCCCGTTTTCGCTGCCGAAGCTTTACCGGCCCTGGGAGCGAGCACAGAAAAGCTCACGGTCTCCGGCCTTTCTTCCGGCGCTTTCATGGCGGTGCAGATGCACGTCGCGCATTCCTCGCGGGTATACGGAGCCGGAATCCTGGCCGGCGGGCCGTATTACTGCGCCCAGAACAGCGCCTGGCAGGCAGTCACCGCATGTATGTCCCCTTTCCTTTTGACCCCGCCGCCCACGGCCGATCTTGTCTCTGAGACCAAAACACAAGCCGCCGCGCAACATATCGACTCCCCCGAAAACCTGCGCCATGCCCGCGTCTGGATCCTCTCCGGCGCACAGGACGAAACCGTGAAACCGGAAATCGTCGATACCCTCCATGATTTCTACGCCGCCTGGCTGCCTGCCTCGTCGATGCTCTATGAGCGCCTTCCCGATGCCGGACACGCGATGATCACCCCCGATGCGTCCGGCGCGCACGAATGCCGGATAACGGCCTCCCCCTGGATCAATCATTGCGGCAATTTCGACGCCCCCGGCCGCCTCCTCGCCCATCTTCTCGGGCCGCTGCAAGAGAAGGCCGCGCAGGCCAAGGGTGAGCTGCTCCTCTTCGATCAAAGCGAATTTATCGCCGCCGGAGAAGCAAAAATCATGGACGAACGCGCCTACGTCTATCTCCCATCCGGCTGCCGCGCGGGCGGATGCCGGATTCATGTCGCTTTCCACGGCTGCAAGCAGCAGGCGCAGGAAATCGGCGATCTTTACGCGCGCGAGGCCGGCTACAACCGCTGGGCCGAAACGAACCGCCTGATCGTGCTCTACCCGCAAACCCTCAAAAGCAATAGCAATCCGAACGGCTGCTGGGACTGGTGGGGATACAGCGGCCCCGATTACCACCTGCGCACAGGCAAACAAATCGGCGCAGTCTGGAAAATGATCGAGCGCCTGGCTTCCTCGCCGCGTTGACGGAAACCCCAATATCGCATTGCCTGCAAGCCCGCACAGGATCGGCAGCCCACCCAGAAATTCCTCCCCCCTCGACGGCCTGACCCAAATTCCCCTCTCCCTCTTATCCCTGCCCCGCGCGGAGGGACGACCAGGCGGGGTGCTTGGCCTCCCTCTTCGAGGGAGGTGGCGCGAAGCGCCGGTGGGAGATTTTCTGCCTGGTGGCTGCAAACGGGTGATTTCGGGCGACCACAGGTCGCCCCTACAAAACCCCGGCTTCGGACGGCCTGTGGCCGCCCATTCCCCGTAAAACCCCGGTGTAGGGGCGACCTGTGGTCGCCCGCGCTGCCGGTGGCAATGCAAGCTCCGGACGGGCGACCGAGGACGGTTGCCCCTACATCCCCTTTCCTGCCACAAAAAAATGATCCCGCGCATAGGTTGGGCTGAGCGAAGCGATGCCCAACACCCGGGCGAAGGCGGTTCCGTTGGGCATCGCTTCGCTCAGCCCAACCTATGAATTCCATGAATTCCTCATCCTGCCTCGAAAAAACTGATCCACCCTCTTGCAGGCTTTTTGCCGAAGGAGTAGGGTCTTCAAATTCAAACCTCATTTATTCCCCTCCCCCTGCGGAAAGCGATGTTGACGCAATGGCGCAAGGCCGCCCAAAGCCTTTTCCCGAATGATCTCCTGA
>WQZF01000076.1 GCA_009780885.1 Betaproteobacteria bacterium
CCAAGACATCGCCGTTCTCCCGTTCCCAAGATGACGGCAAAAGTGTTACCCATGTCTTGGCACATTTGTTACCTATGTGTCGAGTCTATACACACCTCCCTCAGAGAGGGAGGCTGGACGGGGGCTTTGATTTGCGGCGCTTCGCGCCGGAGTTTTCTCCTTTGTTATAATCAAAATGGGAATGCCCGGAATGACGCCGGTTTTATGTTTCCCGCCATGGCATATCCCCCTTTCCGGAAACGAATATGCAGCGCTCCGGAATGATCAAAAAAATCCAACGGACGCAAAACTTCCCGGCCTTGTCCGGACCAAATCCGCTCCGTTCGGATTTTCCCTGTCAATGCACCACCGACCAAAGGAGCAAGGCAATGAAAGCATTGGTTTATGGAGGTCCAGGCAAGAAGACTTACCAGGAGTGCCCGAAGCCGCAGATCCAGCATCCGGGGGATGCCATCGTCAAGATCACGAAGACGACGATTTGCGGCACCGATCTGCACATTCTCAAGGGCGACGTCCCCGCCTGCACGCCGGGCCGCATTCTTGGCCATGAAGGCGTCGGCATCGTCGAATCCGTCGGCGCGGGCGTCTCCGCGTTCAAGCCCGGCGACCGCGTATTGATCTCGTGCATCACCTCCTGCGGCACCTGCGAGTACTGCAAGAAACAGCTCTACGCGCATTGCAGCAACGGAGGCGGCTGGATTCTCGGCCACCTGATCGACGGCACCCAGGCCGAATACGTCCGCATTCCGCACGCCAACAACAGCCTGCACCATATCCCCGAAGGCGCGGACGAGGAAGCGCTCGTGATGTTGAGCGACATCCTCCCCACCGGCTATGAAATCGGCGTGTTGAACGGCAAGGTCAAGCCGGGCGATACGGTGGCCATCGTCGGCGCAGGCCCGGTCGGGCTGGCAGCGCTGCTGACGGCGCAATTCTTCACGCCTGCCCGGCTGATCATGATCGACCTCGACGACAACCGCCTCCAGGTGGCGCGCACCTTCGGCGCGACCGATACGGTCAACAGCAGCGACGGACAGGCCATCCAGCGGATCATGGAACTGACCGGCGGGATGGGTGTCGATGTCGCCATCGAAGCCGTCGGCGTGCCGGCCACCTTCCAGTTGTGCCAGGACATCGTCACCGCCGGCGGGGCCATCGCCAATGTCGGAGTCCACGGCGTCAAGGCCGATCTGCATCTGGAGCGCCTGTGGATCAGGAACGTCACGATCACCACCGGGCTCGTCAGCACTTCGACGACCTCGATGCTCCTGAAAACCGTACAGGCGAAAAAGCTCAACCCCTCGCAGCTCGTCACGCACCGCTGCAAGCTCGACGACATCCTCCACGCCTACGAAATCTTCGGAAAGGCCGCCGATCACAAGGCATTGAAAGTCATTCTCGAAGCCTGATCCCTCGTCTTTTCAAAGCGCGGCGAAACGTCTTTACAGGCGTTTCGCCGTTTTTGCGTTTGGCGGCAGGCCGGAGCCATGCCACGGTTCCGAAACCACCCCGTCGGCTGCGCCGCCACCCCTCCACGGAGGGGAATTGGACAGCGGCGCTCTTCGGAGCGCCGTTGGTTTTATCTCCGGCGCGAAGCGCCGCATTTCAAAGCCCCCGTCCAGCCTCCCTCTCTGAGGGAGGTGGCGCGTAGCGCCGGTGGGAGTGAAGGGGGCTTGATTTGCGGAGAAACAAACCAAGCCAGGCATGCAATCCCCTTTTTCTCATATTCCGGCATTCCTTACTTTTTCCGGTCCGGCCAATCGGTTAAGCTTCGCCCTTCCTCTTTTTGGCTCCCTTCGTCATGGCTCAATACGTTTTCACAATGAACCGCGTCGGCAAGGTCGTTCCGCCGAAGCGCCAGATTCTCAAGGATATTTCTCTCAGCTTTTTCCCCGGCGCGAAGATCGGCCTGTTGGGCCTGAACGGCGCGGGGAAATCGACGGTGCTGCGCATCATGGCCGGCGTCGATACCGAAATCGAAGGCGAGGCGCTGCCGATGCCGGGCATCAGGATCGGTTATCTGCCGCAGGAGCCGCAACTCGACGCGGCGCAGACCGTGCGCGGCGAAGTCGAATCCGGCCTGGGCGATGTGCTCGAAGCGCGCCAGGCGCTCGAAGCGATCTACGCCGCCTACGCCGAACCCGATGCCGATTTCGACAAGCTGGCCGAGGAGCAGGCGAGATACGAGGCGATCATCGCCACCGCCGGCAACGATGTCGAGACGCAAATGGAAATCGCCGCCGACGCGCTGCGCCTGCCGCCGTGGGATGCGACGATTTCCACCCTCTCCGGCGGTGAAAAGCGCCGCGTCGCGCTGTGCAAGCTGCTGCTCTCGAAACCCGACATGCTTCTTCTGGATGAGCCGACGAACCACCTCGACGCGGAGTCGGTGGAATGGCTGGAGGAATTCCTGGTGCGCTTTCCCGGCACCGTCGTCGCCGTGACCCACGACCGCTATTTTCTCGACAACGCCGCCGAGTGGATTCTCGAACTCGACCGTGGCTACGGCATTCCGTGGAAAGGCAATTATTCCTCCTGGCTGGAACAGAAGGAGGAGCGCCTGGAGCGCGAATCGAAGCAGGAGGCGGCGCGGATCAGGACGATGAAGCAGGAGCTTGAATGGGTGCGGCAGAACCCGAAGGCGCGTCAGGCCAAGAGCAAGGCGCGGCTGGCGCGCTTCGAGGAGCTTTCGAGCTACGAATACCAGAAGCGCAACGAAACGCAGGAAATCTTCATTCCCGTCGCCGAGCGCCTGGGCGACAAGGTGATCGAATTCAAGAATGTTTCCAAGGCGTTTGGCGACCGCCTCCTGATCGACAAGCTGTCGTTCTCGGTGCCGCCGGGCGCGCTGGTCGGGATCATCGGTCCCAACGGCGCCGGAAAATCGACCCTCTTCCGGATGATTACGGGACAGGAAGCGCCCGATTCGGGCAGCATCGAAGTCGGGCCGACGGCGAAAATCGCCTACGTCGACCAGAGCCGGGAAAACCTCGCGGGCGGAAAAACCGTTTTCGAGGAACTCGCCGACGGGCGCGACATCCTGCAAATCGGCAAATTTGAAATGCCCAGCCGCGCCTATATCGGCCGCTTCAATTTCAAGGGCGCCGACCAGCAGAAATTCGTCGGCAACCTTTCCGGCGGCGAGCGCGGGCGGCTGCATCTGGCGAAAACGCTGATGACCGGCGGCAACCTGCTCCTGCTCGACGAACCCTCGAACGACCTCGACGTGGAAACCCTGCGCGCGCTCGAAGACGCGCTGCTCGAATTCGCCGGCTGCGCCCTCGTGATCTCGCACGACCGCTGGTTCCTCGACCGCATCGCCACGCATATCCTCGCCTGCGAGGGCGATTCGGAATGGGTTTTCTTCACCGGCAACTACCACGAATACGAGGAAGACAAGAAGAAACGCCTCGGCGAAGAAGGCGCGAAACCGCACCGGATCCGCTACAAGCCGATCAGCCGGTAGGCTTCGATCCCCGCCCTCCTCCCGCCAAAGCGCCACAACGCCATGAACGCCCCATCCAGCGTCCGGCAACCGGCAGACGATGAACTGCTCGTCGTCTGCCTGTGCGCGCTGTGGTGCGATACCTGCCGCGATTACCGCGAGGGTTTCTCGGCGCTGGCGCGGGAATTTCCGGAGGCCGCGTTCCACTGGCTCGACACCGAGGACGACGCGGCGTTGATCGGCGACGAAATCGAGATCGAAAACTTCCCCACCCTCTTCATCCAGCGCGGCCCCTGGGTGCTTTTCACCGGCCCCATGCCGCCACAGCATGGGCATCTGCGCCGCGCCCTGCTCTCCTTTTCCGCCCTCTCCATCGAAGAAGCGCGAACAATCGGCCAGTCCGACGAAGAACACCGTTCCTGGCAACAAAACGCGGATCTCTGCGAGCGCCTGACGCCGCAAACACGGGTGGATGGGGATTCCGGATAAATTCCGGCGCTTACTGAAGCAGGAGAAGGGTTCGTATTTTCTAAATTACTTAAATAATGTTCCTCTACTGTAGTTATTCTTTGTTATGAATTCTTTAGTCTAATTTAGAAAATAGAGGTGTATAGAAGAATGAATTTTTTATACATGTCGAGGATGACATGTATAGAAAAACGGATTTTTTATACATGTCGAGGGCGATATGTATAGAATTTCAGCTTTCCTATACATTTCCGGACGCCCCAGATGCGCACAACACCGATCCTGCCTCTGACTTCGCTGGACAGCCGCCGTTTCGAGACGCCGGAGATTCTCAAATGCCTGGCCCGCACCAGCCGCCATCTGGCGGAGTTGAAAGGAACCGCCGCATCCATTCCCAACCAGGACATCCTGATCAGCGCGCTGGGAATGCAGGAAGCCAAGGACAGTTCGGAAATCGAGAATATCGTCACCACGCACGACGAACTCTTCAAAAGCGAGATGCTGCCCGAACCCTCTCCCAATCCGGCGGCCAAGGAAGTTTCGCGTTATCGGCAAGCCTTGTATCTCGGATACCGGAGTGTTCGGGAAACCGGCTTGATCACGCTCAACCACCTGATCGGCATCCAGGCGGAACTGGAACAAAACAGCGCCAGGTTGCGCAAGCTTCCGGGCACCGCATTGAAAAACGATCTCGGCGAAACGGTCTATACGCCGCCGCAGAAACACTCCGAAATAGTCGCGGCGATGAGAGATCTGGAGCGTTTCATCAACGACGCCGGACTGTTTCCCGCCGATCCGCTGGTCAAGATGGCCTTGATCCACCACCAGTTTGAAAGCATCCATCCTTTCTACGATGGAAACGGGCGCACCGGGCGCATCCTGAATGTGCTGTATCTGGTCAGGGAGCGGCTTCTGGACTCGCCTGTGCTTTACCTGAGCCGCCACATCCTCGCCACCAGGGCGGATTATTACCGTCTCCTGCAAGCGGTGCACAAGGAGGACGCCTGGGAAGCCTGGGTGTTGTACATGCTGGAAGCCGTGGAAGAAACCGCCGCCCGATCCATCGAAACGATCCTCGCGATCAGGGAAATCCTGCTCGATTACAAACACCGGATTCGCGCCGCCTACAGGTTCTACAGCCAGGATTTGATCAATAACCTCTTTACGCACCCCTACACCAAAATCGAATTCATCCAGCGCGATCTTGGCGTATCGCGTTTGACGGCGACAAAATACCTGGATGCGCTGGAGGCCGGCGGATTCGTGCAAAAGAAGAAAACCGGGCGCAACAATTACTACGTCAATCATGCCCTGTGCCGGATCCTGACGCAGGAAATCCAAGGCATAATTTTCTAAATTAGTGAAATAATGATAAGCTACGGTAGTATTTTTTCAGAATCAATTCTTTAGTCTAATTTAGAAAATAGAACCAAAAACAAATCCGGAACAGCGGCATTTCACTGTTCCGGACGAGTTTTCCCTATCCCGGAATTCCTGTCGCCGGGAAACCCGGCGACATTTTTTTAAAGACGCTCATTCGAGCACGTAGGTTCCCGGCGCGTCTCCGAGTTTGGGGTAGGACTTGCTCGCGGGATTGGGCGGGGCGACTTGCGGGCCGCATTGCGGACGCAGCCAGTCAACCCAGTCTCCCCACCAGCTCCCCGGGCGTTTCTCGGTACGCGCGTGCCACTGATCGTAGGTTTCGTTGCGCTCGGGTTCGCCCACCCAGTAACTGCGTTTGGGAGGATTCGTCGGCGGATTGACGATGCCGAGAATATGGCCCGAAGTCGAGAGCACAAAGCGCATCGGCGCCTTGACGTTCAGGTAACGCCGGATACGGTAGCAATATTTCCAGGGCGCGATGTGATCGTCCTCGGCGGTGACGGCATAAAGCGGCTGCGTGATGTTGTTGAAGTCGATCTGCTCTCCGGCAATCGTCAGCGCGCCGCGCTTGACCAGTTTGTTGTTCAGGTACATTTCGCGCAGATAGAACGAGTGCATTGCACAGGGCATCCGCGTGGAATCCATGTTCCAGAACAGCACGTCGAAGGGCTGCAAGGATTCGCCGTAGAGATAGCTATGCACGAAATAGTGCCAGATCAGGCTGTTCGAGCGCAGCAGGCGGAATGACGAAGCCATGTCGGAGCCGCTGAGATAGCCGGTTTTCGCCATGGATTCCTCGATCGCGCGAATCGTGTTTTCGTCGATGAAAATCTCGATATCCCCAGGCTTGGCGAAATCGGTGAGCGTCGTAAACAGCGTCCAGCAGGCAACCGGGAATTTGTCCTTGGGGTAGCGGCTGTTCGCCCATGACATATAAGTGGATACGGTCGTGCCGCCGATGCAGTAGCCGACCAGCGCAACCTGCGGCACCTTGAGCCATTTGCTGACGAACTGCACGCTCTCATCGACGCCTTCGAGCAGGTAATCGTCGAAAGTGACATTGGCCATCTCCGCCGTCGGATTTTTCCAGCTCGTGATGAATACGGAGAAACCCTGGTCGGTGAGATATTTCACGAGGCTCTTCTGGCTCGTGAGGTCGAGGATGTAGAACTTGTTGATCCATGGCGTGATGATGACGATCGGCGTCGCATGGACTTTTTCCGTCGTCGGCGTGTAATGGATCAGTTCGACGAGGCGATTGCGATGAACCACCGAACCCGGCGTGGTCGCGAGGTTCTTCCCGACCGTGAAATCCTTTTCGTCGACCATGCGAATATTTTTCGCTTTCAGGTCGCGCACGAAATTCTGGAATCCATTGACGAGGCTCTTGCTCTGCGAGTCGGCGCACATGCGCATCGCGACCGGGTTGAGCCAGAAAAAGTTGGTCGGAGCGATGGCATTCATCCATTTCCGCAGCCAAAACCCGGAACGCCGCGCTTCCTTCTCGGAAAGCCCGGGCGCTTCGTAATACATATCGACCAGCCGGTGCGTGAAGGCGAGATAAAGCTCCTTGATGATGTCCCAGGTGGCCGAATCCTTCCAGATGGGATCGGCAAAGCGCTTGTCATCGGCATGCGGCTCGACGACATCCTCGCTCGGCATGCCCATCGCGCGGCGCATGATGTGCGATTGCAGCGCGATCAGGTCGCCGGAAAGCGCCGCCCCCGCACGCAGCAACTCCTGCGGGTGCATGAGCCAGGCGGCTTGCGCGTTCATCAGCGAAGTCGTGACTCCAAAGGGATCGAGATGATGCGAGAACGAGTTGATCATTTCCTCGGTTGGGCTGGCGCTGAAAAAATCAATGCTGCGATGCCCTCCGGAAACACGCTTCCGGTTTTTATTTTCAATGGCCATTTGATTCATCCTTTTCGTCTGGATAAAGATTCAGAAAGCTGATGCCTGGAAAATATCGGGAAGGGAGATTCGCCGAAAATGCTGAAAATCCCCCACTACCAACTTTTCAGCATAGCGCTTTCTTCGACCGGATCAAAGTTGTGCCGCCCATTGCGCCCGGTTTATTCTCTTCCTTTGCATATTTGCAGACAGTTTGATTTTTTTTCGGCTTGCCGTAGCATGAAGCCTGCCCGGAAAATCCACTCAACGCTTCGCGGAGACCCAGATGTTCAAACATATCCTCGTACCGACCGACGGTTCCGAACTCTCCCAGGATACGGCCCGCCGCGCCGTCTCCTTCGCCAGGGAATCCGGCGCCCGCATTACCGCGTTCTACGCCAAACCCGAATACCCGGTCACCTATTACGGCGAAGGCGCCCTGATCGACCCGACCACGCCGGAAAAATTCGCGGAAATGGCCGAGCAGCAAGCGCAGGAAGTGCTCGGATTCGTCTCCGCCCTGTGCAGCGAAGCCGGCGTCGAATGCACGACCCTGACGGCGACCAACGACGTTCCATATGAAGCGATCATCGAAGCGACGGCAGCCCAGGGCTGTGACCTCGTCTTCATGGCCTCGCATGGACGCCGGGGAATCAGCGCCTTTCTCCTGGGCAGCGAAACAAACAAGGTACTCACGCATTCCAAGGTGCCGGTGCTGGTGTATCGCTGAGATCCCGGGATCATTCCCCTCCGTGCAGGGGTGGCAGCGAAGCTGACGGGGTGCTTGCCTCCCTCTTCGAGGGAGGTGGCGCGCAGCGCCGGTGGGAGAATTGCCGTCGGATGCTTGCAAACGGGTGATTTCGGGCGACCACAGGTCGCCCCTACAAAACCCCGGATTCGGACGGCCTGTGGCCGCCCGTTCCCCGTAAAGCCCCGGCTTCGGACGGCCTGTGGTCGCCCGTTCCCCGTATTTCCGGCGCAGCATCGCTTGGGGAAAACGCTTTTCATGACGCATCGCGTGAAGGACGAGCTTTTCGTAGGGGCGACCTGTGGTCGCCCGTGCGGCCGGTGGCAATGCAAGCTCCGGACGGGCGAGCGAGGACGGTCGCCCCTACATCCCCTTTCCTGCCACAAAAAAATGATCCTGCGCATAGGTTGGGCTGAGCGAAGCGATGCCCAACACCCAGGCGAAGACGGTTCCGTTGGGCTTCGCTTCGCTCACCCCAACCTATGAATTCGTCATTTTTCCGGAAAAAAATGATCCGCCCCCTTGCAGGCTTTTTTCCGAAGGAGTAAGGTTTTCAGATTCAAATCTCATTTATTCCCCGCCCCCTGCAGAAAGCGATGTCGACGCAAGGCCCCCAGGCTTCCAAAAGCCTTTTCCCGAATGATCTGCTGAACGGCCACTTCCGTGCCGGCGGGGATATTGTTATATCATACCCCCCCCCCCGCATTTATTTGGAATAATTCATGTTGCGCCGCACCTAAAGAACCCGAAACCCTTCTTCAAACCCGCCCTGCCTTTCTTTCCGGAAGGCAGGGCTTTTTTTTGTCAAAAGGAGTCCTCAAATGAAACCCTCATTTCCCCGCGCCCTGGGCTTGATCGCCCTTGCGGCGGCGCTTCCGGCCTGGGCCGATAACATCAGCTATCCTGCCGATGCCGCGCTGCTGCGCCCGATTGCCGGCTTTGCCGTCATCAGCTTCGCCCCCTCGGGCACGGACACGTTTCCCCCGATCAGCGACAGCCTCTCCGGCAATACCGTCACCGTGGAATCCGCCGACCCGGTCTACGTTTTTGGCGCGATCAACAATGCCGATTCTACGGAAGTCGGCGGCTCGGGGGCAGGAGAGGGCAACCTGGTGCGCATCAACGTCGATCTGGGGGCGAACACCTATGTCTTTGGCGGCTATTCCTCGGGAGCTGCGGATGTTACGGGCAATCGCGTCGAGATCACCGGGGCGGCAATCGAAGCGGACGGCGGCCATGTCCAGGCCGGAACCAGCAACGCCAACGCAAATTCGGTACTCGTCGATGGGGGAAGCGTGTGGAATGTTTCGGGTGGCTTCATCGGTACAGGTTCCGGCGCAGCCACCGGGAATATGGTCGAAATCAGGAACGGCGCCTTCGTGAGCGGTGCTGTGTACGGCAGCGAAGCGGGCGCGGGCGCCACCACCGGAAATTCCGTCAGCATTCTCGATAGCGAGGTGGTTGGCAATATTACTGGCGGTGACACCTACGGCTCTGCCAGCGCCACCAACAATACCGTCAGCATCGGAGGCTCTTCGACACTGGGTGCAACGAGCGTCATTCAAGGCGGGAGCAGCAGCGGCGACGCTTTCACCGGCAACACCCTGAAGCTGGAGAACTACACCGGGACGGTGGGCGTGAGTCAGGTTATTGATCCGGCCAGCAGAAGTATGAAGTCTTAAGCGGCATATTTGACGTGCGGGTCTTGGAAGAAGCTCTTGACCCGTTCGGGAGATTGTTCGAGTTTTACCATGTGCTCGGTGGCGGCG
>WQZF01000077.1 GCA_009780885.1 Betaproteobacteria bacterium
CTTCGGGGCACCCTCTCCCACACGTGGGAGAGGGGCAAAAACTCCCCTCGCCCGCTTGCGGGAGAGGGGCGGGGGGAGAGGGGAAGGCGTACCGTCTTGAATCTGGATGTGACGCCTATTTGATTGCCGGGTGAATAAATATATAAATCCCAATCAAAAACGCTCTAATCGTTGTTGACCAGAAAACGTTTTGCGTAGCGCGCGCTGACTCGCGACAGGGGCAGGAGGATGAACATGTCAGCGGAATTGAAGTCGCGATCCCACGCCGGTTCGCCGCAGATCCACGCGCCGGCGCGGATGTAGCCCTTGAGCAGCGGCGGGATTTCGACGGTCTTTTCCTTGCCGGGGGAGACGGATTCCGCTTCCCTGGAGACCGGGAACATGTCCGGCAAGGGGTGATGCGGGAAAACGAGGTATTCCGGCGGGCAAAGGTGATTCTTCGCGAGGCGGCGATAAAGATGCATCGCGGCCTGCCCGCCATCCCTCAGGCTGACGCTGGCGCAGCCGGTCAGGTAGCCATAGCCGTGTTCGCGGATGTAGCGCACCAGTCCTTCCCACAGGAGCGCGATCACCGAACCGCTGCGGTAATCGCGGTGCACGCAGGAACGCCCGACTTCGACGAGTTGGCTGCGTATCGGCGCCAGCCGTGAAAGGTCGAATTCGTTTTCGCTGTAGTAGCCGCCCGCCTTGTGCACGTTGTGCGGCGGAAGGATGCGGTAGGTGCCGACGATTTCGTCGCTTTGTTCGTCGCGGACGATCAGGTGTTCGCAATAGGGGTCGTAATGATCCCGGTCGATGCCGGAGGAAGCGGAGGGCAGATGCGCCCCCATCTCGTCGCAGAAGACGCTATAGCGCAGACGCTGGGCTGCCTCGATTTCGCGCGCGTTGCACGCCAATCGGACATGCAGGCGTCCGGAATCCTGGGTGGGAGTTTGTCTCGCAATAAAAGGTTCGTTCATTTCGCGCCATTTTACCGCCTCGCCTTGCCGCAGCGCGAGATTTGTCCCGAGGCCCGGAAGTTTCGGAAACAGCCTGGAGAGAACGATTTGCTCGATCATTGTCATGATGAATGCCCTTTGAATTGTGTTTTGTCATCCTTGCCTCTTTCCGGCAAGGGCTTCACTTTGCCGGGCGCCGCTTTGCCGCTACGCCCGGGGGAAAGAATAAGGGGGTTTGTGTTTCAGTTTGATGTCATTTCCCGCGCGCAGTTTCAACTGGTTAGTGTTGCTAACCACTTCAGTATGTAGGATGGGTAGAGCGTCAGCGAAACCCATCGTTGACCCGCCGCAAACCTGGATTGTGATCAATGATGGGTTTCGCTTCGCTCTACCCATCCTACGCGATACGCGATCGGCATTACAACAACACCCGCTCGATTCCTCCATCATTTGCCCGGGCGATGAAATCGTTCATCCAGTTTTCGCCCAGGCGGCGCCTTGCCATTTCGAGGACGATGTAATCGGTCTTGATCCTGGCGTCGCCGATGTAGCGAGAAATGCCCTGGAGGCAGGCGGGGCAGGAGGTGAGGAGCTTGAGCTCTCCGGAAAAGCCGTCGGCGCGAAGCATCGCGGCGCCTTTTTCGACTTCTTCCTGTTTGCGGAAATGCAGTTGGGTTGCAATGTCGGGGCGCGTTGTGGACAAGGTGCCGGCATCGCCGCAGCAGCGGTCGGAGAGGCGGACTTCGTTGCCGAGCAATTCGCTGGCAACCTTGAGCGAAGGCCAGCTTTTCATCGGCGTGTGGCAGGGTTCGTGGTAGAGGTAGCGCACGTCGGGGACGCCTTCGAGTTTCATGCCTTTTTCAAACAGGTATTCGTGGATGTCGAGCAGGCGGCAGCCGGGGAAGATCTTGTCGAATTCGTATTCGAGCAGTTGATCCATGCAGGTGCCGCAGGAGACGATCACCGTCTTGATGTCGAGATAGTTCAGGGTATTGGCAACGCGATGGAACAGGACGCGGTTGCCGGTGCTGATCCGTTGCCCGACATCCTTGTCGCCGGCGCAGGCTTGCGGGTAGCCGCAGCAGAGGTAGCCGGGCGGCAGGACGGTGGTGACGCCGGTCTCGTAGAGCATCGCCAGCGTGGCCATCCCGATTTGCGAGAAGAAGCGTTCGGAACCGCAACCGGGGAAATAGAAGACGGCTTCGCTGTCTTCGCTTTGCAGCGCAGGATTGCGCAGGATCGGGATCGTCTCGCCGTCTTCGATGTCGAGCAATGCGCGCATCATCCGCCTGGGCAGGTTGCCGGGCATCGGCTTGTTGATGAAGTGGATGACCTGCGCCTTGACCGGCGGTTTGCCGAGCGTGGAAGGCGGCGCTTTTACCTGTTCCTGGATCAGCCCGAGGGATTTTCCGAGGCGGTGTCCAAGCCGCTGCGCGGCATAGCCCCAACGCATCATCAGGGTGCGCATGAGCTTGATCGTGGTCGGATCCTTCGCGCTCAGGAAGGACATTGCGGCGATCCTGCCGGGGTTGAATCCGCGTTTCCTTTCATGGCGCAGGAAGTTGCGCATGACGATGGTGACATCGCCGAAGTCGATATCGACCGGGCAGGGTTTGACGCACTTGTGGCAGACGGCGCAATGGTCGGCGACATCGTTGAATTCGTCGAAGTGTTGCAGCGAAATGCCGCGCCGCGTTTGCTCTTCGTAAAGAAAGGCTTCGATCAGGAGCGAAGTGGCGAGAATCTTGTTGCGCGGGCTGTAGAGCAGATTGGCGCGCGGGACGTGGGTGGTGCAGACCGGCTTGCATTTTCCGCAGCGCAGGCAGTTCTTGATCATGTCCGAAGTCCGCCCGATCTGCGACTGTTCCATGATCAGCGATTCGGTGCCCAGCAGCGAGAACGAGGGGGTGTAGGCATTCCCCAGGTTTCCGCCGGGCATGAGCTTGCCCTTGTTGAAATGTCCTTCGGGGTCGATTCTTTCCTTGTAGAGCCGGAAGGGCTCGATTTCCTCCGGGGCGAGGTAGTCGAGCTTGGTGATGCCGATGCCATGCTCGCCGGAAATGACGCCATCCAGCGCGCGCGCCAGCGCCATGATGCGATCCACCGCTTCATTCGCGGCGCGCAGCATGGCGTAGTTGTCGGAGTTGACGGGGATGTTGGTATGGACGTTGCCGTCGCCGGCGTGCATATGGAGCGCGACGAAAACGCGACCGCGCAGGACGCTGTTCTGTAGCGCGTCGAGACGTTCCGAAATCGGGCGGTAGAGCGCGCCGTCGAAGATGATCGAGAGCGGCCTTTTCAGTTCGTATTTCCACGAAACGCGCACCGAATAATCCTGCAAGCGGTGGAAGAGCGTCGGCTGGGGAGCGCTGTTGGTCAACGGCCCCGCTTCGATGCCGAATTCGGCGAAACGCGCTTCGGCTTCTCCAAGCGGCAGGTCGAGATTGTCGAGCATCCACTGCCAGCGTGCGCGCACTGCGGCGACATGTTCGAGCGCGCGTTCGCGGCGGTCGCCCAAAAGCACTCCACGGTCGATGCTCGCGTCTTCCGGGCGCAGCGGCAACTCGCCCTTCAGGGTTTCGGTCAGCGCGTCGCAGAGGTCCAGCTTGTTTTTCGTCGAGAGTTCGATGTTGATCCGTTCGATGCCGTCGCAGTATTCGCCCATGCGCGGCAGCGGGATCACGACATCCTCGTTGATCTTGAAGGCGTTGGTGTGGCGCGAGATGGCGGCGGTGCGCGAGCGGTCGAGCCAGAATTTCTTCCGTTCCTCGGCGGAAGTCGCGATGAAGCTTTCCGCGCCGCGCTGCGTGCACATGCGCGCGATTTCGGAGGCGGCCTCCATGACCGCGTTCTCGTCGTGGCCGACGATGTCGCCGACCAGCACCATTTTCGGGCGTCCGTGGCGCTTGGCCTTTGTCGCGTAGCCGACCGCCTTGACATAGCGTTCGTCGAGATGTTCGAGTCCAGCCAGTTGCACGCCGGCCTGGTGACCGCCGCCGCCGGGTTTGAAGTAATCGGTGATTTCGACGATCGCCGGGACCGCCTCGCGCACCTGGCCGAAGAATTCGAGACAGACGGTGCGGATATGCGGCGGCATCCTGTGCAGTATCCACCGCGCGGCGACGATCAGTCCGTCGCAGCCTTCCTTCTGCACGCCGGGCAGGCCGCCGAGGAATTTGTCGGTGACATCCTTGCCCAGTCCGTCGCGGCGGCATTGCGCGCCGGGGAAGGAGATCGTTTCCGTGGAGATCGGCTTGCCGGTGTCGGCATCGGTTTTTTTCAGCTCGAAGCGGACGGTTTTCTGTTCGTGGATCTTGCCCAGATTGTGGTCGAGCCGCGTGACTTCGAGCCAGTTGCCGTCCGGCGCGACCATTTTCCACCAGGCCAGATTGTCGAGCGCGGTGCCCCAGAGCACGGCTTTCTTGCCGCCGGCGTTCATCGCGATGTTGCCGCCGATGCAGGAGGCTTCCGCCGAAGTCGGGTCGACCGCGAAGACGCGCCCGGCTTCCTCGGCGGCCTCGGTGACGCGCTTGGTGACGACGCCGGCGCTGCTGCGGATCGTCGCGACCTTGCCGGCGACGCCGGGCAGTTCGATTTCCTCGACCGGCCCCAGATCGATCAGTTTTTCGGTGTTGATCACCGCCGAGAGCGGCGAAAGCGGCACCGCGCCGCCGGTGTAGCCGGTGCCGCCGCCGCGCGGGATGAGGGTCAGCCCGAGCTTGATGCAGGCGCCTACGAGCGGAGCGACTTCTTCCTCGGTGTCCGGGGTGAGGACGACGAAGGGAATTTCGACGCGCCAGTCGGTGGCGTCGGTGACGTGCGAAACGCGCGCCAATCCATCGAAGGCGATGTTGTCGCGGCGGGTATGGCGCGAAAGCGCGCGCAGCGCTTTCTTGCGGCGTATCGCGGTTTCCTCGAACCAGCGCTCGAACTCGTCGACTGCCAGATGCGCGGCGTTGAGCAGCGTCGATACCTCGGGGTGTCCCTGGCGCCGCGCGTCGATGTCGCGCAGGCGGTGACGCAGGGCCTCGATCAGCGCCCTGCGCCGTTCGCGGTTGGAGAGGAGATCGTCTTCGAGATAGGGGTTGCGGCGCACGACCCAGATGTCGCCCAACACTTCGTAGAGCATCCGCGCCGAACGCCCGGTGATGCGCTGTTCCCGCAGCGAATGCAGAATCTTCCAGTTCTCTTCGCCGAGCAGGCGAATGACGATTTCCCGGTCGGAAAACGAAGTGTAGTTATAGGGAATTTCCCGTAGGCGTGCAGTCATCGCGGTTCCGTGGGGGCAAAGGAGTTGTCGATTTTATAGCGATTCCCGGAAATCCTCATGTCCAGCGGCTTCCGGAAATCGCGCCAAAAGAAAGAAAAGGAGGCGGATTTTCTAAATTTGATTAAATAATGTTTGGCTACTGTGGTGGTTTTGATTGAATAATTATTTAATCAAATTTAGAAAATATTTTCCAAATATTTGGAAAATCCGCAGAACTCGCAGGAGGGATAGAGCGCAGCGAAGCCCAACGGAAGCATCTTCGCCCGAGAGTTGGGCTTCGCTTCGCTCACCCCAACCTATGCGCACCGCTCGCGATGACGGGTTTTCGTAGGGGCGACCGTCCCCGGTCGCCCGTTTGTCGCACCTTCGCCCGAATAAATACGTAGTTCCCAAAACAAAGGGCGTCTCGCTGCGCGCGGGACGCCCCCTGGATGCAGATCGCGTTTATTTTTTCGCGGCGCTGGACGTTGCGGCGCTGGACATCTTTTCTTCCAGCGCCGGAACCGGCATTCCGCCGACGACGCGATCGCCATTCTGGAAGAAGAGGGTGGGAACGGCCGTGATTTTCAGCTTCTGCCCGTAATCGCGGTTTTGCAGGATCGCGGAGGCGTCGCAGTCGCTTTTCGGCGGCAGCGCCTTGCCCTCGATGATCCAGTCGCTCCAGACCTTGTCGCGGCCCGGGGCGCACCAGATCTGTTTCGCCTTCTCCAGCGAATCGGAAGAGAGGATCGGATAAAGGAAGGTGTAGATCGTCACGTTGTCGAGTTCCTTCAATTCCCGATTCATCTTTTTGCAATAACCGCAGTTCGGATCCTCGAAAGTGACCAGGACGCGCTTGCCGTTGCCGCGCACCCGCTTGATCGCGCGTTCGAGCGGCAGTTCGGAGAAATTGACCGCCGAGAGTTTGCTCATGCGCTCCTGGGTGACGTTCTTCCTCGTCATGCTGTCGATCAAGGTTCCGTTGATAATGAAGGCGCTGGCCTTTTCGTCGGTGTAGATGATCTCGCCTTCGGCAAAGATTTCGTAAAGGCCAAGGTAGGGCGATTGGGTAATGCTGTCGACCTTGACGCCCAGGCGGGTCTCGATGCTCTTGCGGAACGCGGGGTCGTTGCTCAGGTCGGAAACGCTTCTGATGGCTTCGGTGAGCGAGGTCGGGGATTTTGCCTTTTCGCTGTTTTCTCCGGGCGGAGCGGCGTCGGCAGGGGCGACGACATGAGAGGCAATGAGCGCTGTACAGGCGCCAAGGATGAAGATGCTGGGGAAACGCAAGGCAAGGAGTCGGGTCATGGTGTCGTTTAACCTTTTGGGGGAGTGGGTCGCAATATCGAAGGGCAAAAACTGCAATTGTGCTCCGCGCAAAACCCTTTGCACAAGCGAATAATCCCACGGATTACTATATGTTACACATGTTATAAATAACCGGTTTTTATTTCCATGTCATTGTACTTTCCTGTCATTTTCCTGAGTCGCCATCCGGAACATGCCTCACCCGTCGATGCGCTGGCAGCGCTCGATGTGCCCGCTGCGGAAGCGCTGGAGTGTGCCCTCGCTTATTGGCACGGGCGGAGTGCAGAAGAGGGGCAGGATGAAATCATCCTGGCCTGGCTCGACGGAGGCCGCGCCGTCGCGGCGCTCCGGCTTGGCGGGCAGGGATGGATTCCATGCAACGCGTATCCGGAAAGCGCCTCTTCCCGCCGC
Source organism: Betaproteobacteria bacterium (assembly GCA_009780885.1). Lineage (GTDB taxonomy): Bacteria > Pseudomonadota > Gammaproteobacteria > Burkholderiales > Rhodocyclaceae > WQZF01. The sequence continues at coordinate 6,907 of WQZF01000077.1, forward strand.
ATCGAAGCGGAACGCGCGCTGGCGAAGATTGCCCGGCGCGGAAAAAAGGGCTGCGTCGCCTGCGTTCCGGCGGGTTTTTTCGATGGGGAAAGCGGATCCCAGGGGGATCCGGTTTCCTAAATGACTATCGATCCGGCCCTTGAATGCTCTCATCTCATTCCTGCGCACTGCACTCGCGGGAAGGCTGCGATATAAAGCATCCCTTTCCGAAGCTCTCATGTTATTTTTCGTGTGCCCGTCCTTTTCCAGGTGCTGCCATGACCCTCAATCCAACACAGCGTTTTTCCGGTCGCGTTGCCGATTATGTCCGTTACCGCCCGGGCTATCCGGCGGAGTTGATTCGCTTCCTGCACGAAACCTGCGCCATTCCGGCGCAGGCCCGGGTTGCCGATATCGGCGCAGGAACGGGGATTTCGAGCAAACTTCTCCTCGATGCCGGGCATCCGGTCATTGCCGTCGAGCCGAACGATGCGATGCGCCAGGCCGCAGACCAGTGGCTCTGTGCGTATCCCGATTATTCGAGCATTGCCGCGCCTGCCGAGCAGACGACCCTGCCCGATGCCAGCGTCGATCTGGTGACTGCCGCGCAAGCCTTTCACTGGTTCGACCGCGAGCGCGTGCGTCGCGAGTTCGCGCGCATCCTGCGTCCCGGCGGCCTGGTGGCGCTGTTCTGGAATATCCGTTTGCTTGATGGCAACGATTTCCTGCGCGGCTATGAAGCACTGTTGCGCACGCACAGCATTGATTACGGCGCGGTCTCCGACCGCTATAGCGACGACGCCGACATGCAGGACTGGTTCGGATCGGGATTGCGGCACATCAGGCATCTCTATCATGCCTCCAGGCTGGATTTCGACGGTTTGCGGGGGCGCACGCTTTCCGCTTCGTACATGCCGAAGGCCGGAGATCCCGGCCACGAATCCATGTTGCAGGCACTCGAATCCCTGTTCGAGGCCACGGCCCGGGAAGGGTTTGTGGAGCTTGAATACGACACCCGGGTTTATGTCGGGAGCGTGTAACTTTCCATCGTCCGGATTGCCGAGCCCATGCCTTCCACCTCCTGGGGCGCGTTGCCCTGGCCTGCCGCTGCCGCCGAAGTCGATTGCCTCCGGCGCTCGGCGTTGCTGCCCGATGTCCCGGAAACGCTGATTCCCTACGGCAACGGACGCAGCTATAGCGATGTCTGCCTCAACCCCGGCGGCGGGCTGTTGCGGACGCGCGGACTCGACCGCTTCATCGACTTCGACGCGGAACGCGGCATCCTGCGCTGCGAGGCCGGGGTTCTGCTGGCCGAAATTCTCGACTTCATCGTGCCGCGCGGCTGGTTCCTGCCGGTGACGCCGGGAACGCGCTACATCACCGTCGGCGGGGCGATCGCCAACGATGTGCACGGCAAGAATCACCACGCCGCCGGAAGCTTCGGCGACTGGGTGCGATCCTTTGAACTGTTGCGCTCCGACGGAACGCGCCGATGCTGTTCGGCAGAGGAAAATCCCGGCTGGTTCGCCGCGACGATCGGCGGCCTCGGCCTCACCGGCCTGATCGTCTGGGCCGAGTTGCAACTGAAGGCGGTGCAGACTGCCGGAATGGACGTTCATTACCGGCGCTTTAGCGGACTCGACGAATTCTTCGAGCTCAACGCCGCCGCCGAACGCGAACACGAATACGCCGTCGCGTGGATCGACTGCCTGGCCGCAACGCCGCGCGGGGTGCTGATGAGCGGCGATCATGCAAGGGAGATGCGGCGTCCGCCGCGCGGAAGGATGTCCGATCCGCCGCGCCTGGGCATCCCTTTCGCGCCGCCCTTTTCCGCGATCAACCGCGCCAGCCTCAAGCTCTTCAACTGCCTCTACTACCGCAAACCCTGGCCGTCGCAGGCGCGGGTTCCGGCTGCGCCGTATTTCTATCCGCTCGACGCCCTCGGCCACTGGAACCGCATCTACGGAAAACGGGGGTTTTATCAGTATCAATGTGTCATTCCGCCGCGCGACGCGCCAGAAGCGATTGCCGGAATCCTTCGCATCATCGCCAAGAGCGGCCAGGGTTCCTTCCTCGCCGTGCTGAAGACTTTTGGCGAGCGCCCCGCCCGTGGAATGCTCTCCTTCCCGATGCCGGGAACGACGCTGGCGCTCGACTTTCCGAATCGCGGCGAGGCGACGCTCTCGCTGTTTGCGCGCCTGGATGAAGTCGTCGCCAGCACCGGAGGACGCCTCTACCCCGCCAAGGACGCGCGAATGCCGGGAACGCTGTTCCGTTCCGCCTATCCGCGCCTGGAAGAATTCCGCGCCTATGTCGACCCGAAATTTTCCTCGGGCTTCTGGCGGCAGGTATCGGATTCGTAGGGGCGACCTGTGGTCGCCCGCAACGCCCGGATACGGGTACTCAACAATGGATGGAGACGGAACCACGGGCGACCACAGGTCGCCCCTACGAAATCTTTGGAGGAGTCAAGCGGATAATTCCTTTCCCAAATTCCTTTCCCAAAGGGAACGCCCGCCAGGGCGGGGGTTTGCCCGGGCAATTGAGTCACCCCAACCTGAAGCTTGGGGATTCCTGTACGGGCGGGTTTGAAACCCGCCCGTACCACCCGCCCCTACACAATGCGGGGCGCCTTCGGCGCCTGTTAGGCCATGTCTCGCTGACCCCGCCATGAATGGCAGGGATTGCGCTCGACAGGTGTTC
>WQZF01000078.1 GCA_009780885.1 Betaproteobacteria bacterium
ATGGCGTAACAGGCGCCGAAGGCGCCCCGCATTGTGTAGGGGCGGGTGGTACGGGCGGGTTTCAAACCCGCCCCTACGCCGCCCGTACAGGAATCCCCAAGCTTCAGGTTGGGGTGACTCAAAGAGAGCATAAAATCCCGGCGCCTTGCGCCGCAGGAATCAAAGCAGCGGCGCGGGGCAACCCAGGCTCTGGGCGAAGGCGCGGAGCAACTCGTTTTCTACCGGGGTAATCTTGCCGTCGTATTCAATGGCCACCACGCAGGCATCCAAGAGTTTTTTCCGGTAGGTCGGGGTGGCAGACACAAGGCGCGTGAATGCCTGGGAAATCGAGGAGAGGGAAAGCGCGGTTTTTTCCGGGAAGGGCGCCTTCGTGCCGGCAGGAGAAGCGTTGATCGCCGCCTGATACGCCGCCAGGGCAGTTTCCGGATCCTCTTGCCCGGCATGGGCGAGGAGCGCCAGCAGGTTGGCGATGTCCCGGTCCAGTTGTTCCGTACTCAATTCGCCGCGTTTGATCCGGCGCACGGAAAGGGGCAACAGGGTGCTGCGCAGGATGCTGTAGAGGGCGAATTCGCTGGGAGTTACCCGCCCGTCGGCATGGATCAGTTCTTCTGCCAGGACAAGCAGTTGTTGACGTTCGGCTTCCGGCGCTTCGCGCAGGGCGGGCAGGGCGATGTCCAGCCAGACGATGCGGTAGCGCGCGCCTTCTTCCGGCTGGGAGAAGAGCCATTGGTGGAGTTCCTGCGCGACGGAAAGCGCCGCAGGGGGAAGCTGTTTTTCCTGCCGGGACAGGATGTCGGGCTGGTCGGAGAAGAGCAGGCCGCCGATGATGCCGGTTGCGCCGGCGATGTTCTGCGCCTGTTGCCGCAAGGATTCGGGCAGGGCCGCAAGCAGGGCCCGCGCCGGGGTCATGCCTGCAGAAAAGCTTTTTGCCGTTGCGCCCGCCAGGGCAGCCATGGCAGGAGCGCCAAAAAGGGAAGTGATCGAAGAGGCCGCCTCGCCGGAAGCTTCCGGGGCAGGATCCAGCACCTTGCCGCTGATGCGGCGGATGCGTTCATCGAGCGGCGGGTGGGTCGCAAACCAGGAAGAAGTGCCTTCGCCGAAAAAGAGGTGGCTTGCCGCATCGGCTCCAGGGTGCTCGATTCTGGAGCCGGTACCGCGCAATTTGTCGAGCGCGGAAACCAGTCCATCGGGATTGCGGGTGAATTGCACGGAGGAAGCGTCGGCCAGGAATTCGCGTTCGCGGGAAACGGCGGCCTGGATCAGCCGCCCGAAAAACAGGCCGATGGCGCCAACGAGGCAGAGCACAAGGCCGCCGATGACGACGGCGCCGTTGTTCCTGCCGCGCGCCCGCATCAACACGCGACCGACAACCGTCAGGGCGTAGATGCCGAACAGGACGCCGATCAGCTCGATGTTGAGGCGGCTGTCGCCATTGACGATATGGCTCATTTCGTGGCCGATGACGCCTTGCAGCTCGTCGCGGTTCATGGTTTCCAGCAGGCCGTGGGTGACGCCGATCACGCTGTCGTGGGTGGAAAGTCCGGCGGCAAAGGCGTTCAGGCTGCCTTCTTCGGGAAGCACATAGGCAACGGGCGCGGGGATGCCTGCGGCAATCGACATTTCGTCGATCACGTTGAGCAGGCGTTTTTCCGCCGGATCCTGCGTGTCCCGCGAGATCAGGCATCCGCCCAGTTGCTCGGCGACGAAGGCGCCGCCCTGGCGGGAGATTTGCCAGATCTTGTACAGGGAGGCCGAGGCGATGCCGCCGCCCGCCAGAAAGGAGATCAAGACAAACCGCTGGGTATCCCAGAGATGGAAAGCGGCGACCGGATGTTTGTTGCCATAACCCAACCAGATCGTCACGACCAGGTAAATCACGGCGATGATGCCCAGCACCGCCAGGACGAACCAGAACACCAGCCAGCGGCTTTTCAGCCGGGCGTGTTCCTGCGCAGCGAAAAAATCCATGTTGCCCTGCTGCGCCTAGAAATGCACCTGGACATTTTTCCGGATCGCTTCGCCCTCCTCGCTTTTCCAGACTTCTCCGGGGAGAAAGCCAAAGCGCGAGGCAATGATCGAATCGGGGAAGGTTTCGCGCCGGATGTTGTAGCGCATTACGGCGTCGTTATAGGCTTGCCGGGCAAAGGCGATGCGGTTTTCGGTCGAGCCCAGTTCTTCCTGCAACTGCATCATGTTCTGGTTCGCCTTGAGGTCCGGATAGGATTCCGAAATCGCAAGGAAGCGGGTCAGCAGTCCGCCCAGCGCGCCTTCCGCGCCTTGCAGGGAGCGCATCGACTCGGGAGAAAGCGAGTCCCTGGCCTGCTTGGCCGCCGCCATGGCCTGGTTGCGGGCGGCAGTCACCGCCTCCAGCGTTTCACGCTCATGCTGCATGTAGCCCTTGGCAGTTTCGACCAGATTGGGGATCAGATCGTAGCGGCGCTGCAATTGCACGTCGATTTGCGAAAAGCCGTTCTTCATCTGGTTGGCGGAGGCGACAAGCCCGTTGTAAATGAGAACGCCCCAGACAATCAGCACGACGAGCACGAGAAGCACAATGGCGGTGGTCAGGTTCATGGCCGGTATCCTTGTGGTGGAAAGAAACAGCGCAAATTTGCCGGCACATTATAAGTCTGTATGGGTTTGGGTTGTTCTGGCAGGGGTTTTCGCCAGGAGGCGTCAATCAAGAATGAGGGGTTGAGCGAAAGGCGAAATCCATCGGAATAGGTTGGGCTGAGCGAAGGAAGCCCAACATTCGAGAGATTGCGTTTGCCCGGGTGTTGGGGTTTGCTTCGCACCCCAACCTATAACTGCTGGATCCTGCGACTTCGCGCAGGATGACGGAGTGAGCGTACCGGCGGCCCCTGGCCCCCCACAGGCAGGAATCAATCCGGCAAACCGGGATTGCGGAGCGCGCATACCGGCGCTACCTGACCCGTCATCCTGCGCGCAGCGAAGCGGAGTCGCAGGATCCAAAAGGAAAATGCCAATCCTTGCTCCCGGGTTTCTCAGGCGCGATTTTCGGCTGCGGGCCGATGAGCGCGCACCCCATCCTGCATGCCTTGAAAATTTGACCGGAAACCGTCTTTTCAGCTATTTTTATGGGTTTTCCCGGAAATTTCCCATGGCTGCCACGAAACCCGCCGCAATAGAAAAACTCAGGTTTGAAACCGCGCTTGCGGAGCTTGAAGAGATCGTGCGAGAGATGGAAAGCGGCGAGCCGCCGCTGGAAGAATCCCTGGCCGCCTACAAGCGCGGGATCGGGCTGCTGGCGCATTGCCGGGGGCTGCTCTCGGCGGCGGAGGAGAAGGTGCGGATTCTCGAAAACGAGCATCTCGCGGTTTTCGATCCCGATCCCGCAGGCATGGCGTCCAGGCGGGCGGAACCCTCTTCCGCCGGGGAGCCGTGAGCGCGATGGGGCATCAAGCCGGATTCCAGGACGCGCCCCAGGAGGATTTTCTTCTGTGGATGTCCACCGCCAGGGCGCGGGCCGAGGCGGCGCTGGAAGCCTTTTTGCCCGCTGCCGTGGCCCTGCCCGCCCAACTGCATACGGCGATGCGCTACAGCGCGCTTGGCGGCGGCAAGCGGATTCGTCCGCTGCTGGCCTATGCTGCCGGCGCGATTGCCGACGCGCCGGAAAAAAGACTCGACGCGGTAGCGGCGGCGATCGAATGCGTCCATGTCTATTCCCTGGTGCACGACGATCTGCCGTGCATGGATGACGATGTCCTGCGGCGCGGACGCCCGACCTGTCATGTCGAATTCGGCGAAGCCACCGCGCTTCTGGTGGGCGACAGTTTGCAGACCCTGGCCTTTGAAATCCTCGCCAGCGAGGGCATCTTTCCCGATGCCGCGCGGCAGGTGCGGATGCTGGGGCTGCTGGCGCAAGCCACGGGTTCGCGCGGGATGGCCGGCGGGCAGATGATCGACCTGGCGGCGGCAGGCAAGGGCGGCGAGGATTCCGGTTCGATGGATTTTTCCGGACTGGAACTGATGCACGCGATGAAAACCGGCGCGCTGATCCGCGCCGCTGTCCTGCTGGGGGCACTGTGCGCGGATGCGCCGGAAGAAAATGAGCTTGCCGCGCTCGACCGTTACGCGAAACACGCCGGGCTGCTGTTCCAGGTCGTCGATGACATCCTCGACTGCACGGCAAGCACCGCCACGCTCGGCAAGACCGCAGGGAAGGACGCCGCCGACGCCAAGCCGACCTGCGTCAGCCTGATGGGACTGGCCGAGGCGCGTTCGCTTGCCGCCGACCTGGAACGGCAGGCGCTGGACTCGCTCGCGCCTTTCGGCGAACGGGCGAAGCGCCTGGTGCAATTGACCGCGTTCATCGCACATCGGAGTTTCTGATTTCCGATCTTCTGGTATAAATCCTTCATGACCTTCTCTCCTCTCCTCGACACGATCGACACCCCGGCGGATCTGCGCAAGCTCGAAGCGGACAAGCTCCCGCAGCTTGCCAAGGAATTGCGCGCCTGCCTGATCGAATCGGTAGCCAGAACCGGCGGGCATCTCTCGTCAAACCTGGGCACGGTGGAGTTGGCGATTGCGCTGCATTATGTTTTCGATACGCCGGAAGATCGCCTCGTCTGGGATGTCGGGCATCAGACCTACGCGCACAAGATGCTGACCGGGCGGCGCGCGCAAATGGAGCGGCTGCGCATGAAGGGCGGGCTCTCCGGTTTTCCCCGGCGCAGCGAGAGCGAATACGACACCTTCGGCGCCGGACATTCCTCGACCTCGATTTCCGCCGCCCTCGGGATGGCCGTCGCGGCGCGGCGGAAGAACGAGAGCCGGCGCGTCGTCGCGGTGATCGGCGACGGCGCGATGTCCGCCGGAATGGCCTTCGAGGCGATGAACAACGCCGGGGTGACGGATTCCAACGTGCTCGTCGTGCTCAATGACAACGATATGTCGATCTCGCGTCCGGTCGGCGCGTTCAACAAATACCTGGCGCGGCTTTTGTCCGGGCGCACCTTCAACGCCGCGCGCCGCGCCGGGGAAAAGGTGCTCGGCGTCGCGCCGCCGCTTCTGGAATTCGCGCGCCGCGCCGAAGAACACGTCAAGGGAATGCTGACGCCGGGCACGCTCTTCGAGGAATTCGGCTTCAACTACATCGGCCCGATCGACGGGCACGACCTGAACGCGCTGATCCCGACGCTCGAAAACCTGAAGGATATGAAAGGCCCGCGCTTCCTGCATGTCATCACGCGCAAGGGGCAGGGCTACAGGCTCGCCGAGGCGGACCCGGTACTGTATCACGGCGTTGGCCGCTTTTCGCCGGAAATCGGCATCGAAGCGCAGGGAGAGAAAACGCCGGACAGCGATCCATCCCTGTCCTATACCCGGATTTTCGGCGACTGGCTGTGCGACATGGCTGCCGCCGACTCCCGCCTGATCGGCATCACGCCGGCGATGTGCGAAGGCTCCGGCATGGCGCGCTTCTCCACGCTTTACCCGGATCGTTATTACGATGTCGGCATCGCGGAACAACATGCCCTCACCTTCGCCGCCGGGCTTGCCTGCGAGGGAATGAAGCCGGTGGTGGCGATTTATTCGACCTTCCTGCAACGCGCCTTCGACCAGCTTGTCCATGATGTCGCCCTCCAGAATCTGCCGGTCGTCCTCGCGATAGACCGGGGCGGGCTGGTGGGCGCCGATGGTCCCACGCACCACGGCGCGCTCGACCTTTCCTTCCTGGCGGCGACGCCGAACATGGTCGTGATGACGCCCTCGGACGAACGCGAATGCCGCGCCATGCTGAGCACCGCGTTCCAGCACGACGGGCCGTCGGCGGTGCGCTATCCGCGCGGAATGGCGGCGACGAAACTGAGCGTGCCCGCTGGCGAATCGCTCGACCCCTTGCCGATGGGGCGGGGCGAAATCCGCCGCTGCGGAAAAACCGTCGCGCTGCTCGCCTTCGGCAGCATGCTCGCGCCTGCGCTCGAAGCGGCGGAAATACTGGATGCCACGGTGGCGAACATGCGCTTCGTCAAACCGCTCGACCACGCCCTGATTGCGGAACTGGCGCGAAAGCATTCCCTGCTGGTCAGCCTCGAAGAAAACAGCCTCATCGGAGGAGCAGGCTCCGAAGTGGCGCGCGCGCTGGAAGAAATCCGCGCCGAGGGCAGCGGGGAAGGAGAGGCCGTGCTGCTGCGCCTGGGATTGCCCGACTGTTTCGTCGAGCACGGCGAGCACAGGGAACTTCTGGCCGAACTGGGGCTGGACGCCGCCGGAATCATCCGCGCCGTGCGCCATTGGAGCCAGCGCCGGGACTCTCCCGGCGAGTTCCAAAATGTGAGAGAAAATTCGTAGGGGCGGCATCCTGCCGCCCCTGCAAACCCCGGTATGCCGACCATGTAGAACTGAAGGAACGAAATGAACCAAAACCCGCCAACGACTCCCGCCATGCCCGATGTGCAGGGTTTGGCCGACACGCGCCACATCGCCATCAACAAGGTCGGCATCAAGTCGATCCGTCATCCGGTGCGGGTCAGGGATCGCGCTACCGGCGTGCAGCACACCATTGCCATGTTCAACATGTATGTGGGGCTGCCGCACAATTTCAAGGGCACGCATATGTCGCGCTTCGTCGAAATCCTGAACAGCGATACGCGCGAGATTTCGGTCGAGAATTTTCCGGTCATGCTCTCCGAAATGCTCAAGAGGCTGGAAGCGGAAACCGGCCACATCGAAATGAACTTCCCCTATTTCATCAACAAGGCCGCGCCGGTTTCCGGCGTCGAAAGCCTGATGGATTACGACGTGACGCTGATCGGCAGGATCGGCCACGGCACGATCGAATCGACGCTCAAGGTCGTTGTCCCCGTGACCAGCCTGTGCCCCTGCTCGAAAAAAATCGCCGAGCGCGGCGCGCACAACCAGCGCTCGCACGTCACCGTCAGCGCGCTGATCAACTCTCATTTGTGGATCGAGGAAATCGTCGAACTGGTCGAAGCCGAAGCCTCGTGCGAGCTTTACGGCCTTCTCAAGCGCCCGGACGAAAAGGATGTCACCGAACGCGCCTACGACAACCCGAAATTCGTCGAGGACATGGTGCGCGACGTCGCCGCGCGCCTGAACGCCGAACCGAGAATCGACGCCTATGTGGTCGAATCGGAAAACTTCGAGTCGATCCACAACCATTCGGCCTACGCGCTGATCGAAAAGGACAAGCGGCGCGAAGAATGATTCACCGAGCCTCCATCAAGGGGGTTTTTCGCGCAATTTTCTAAATTTACTTAAAGAATATTTCGCTACTGTAGTGATTTTTAATTAAGAATTATTACAGTAATTTAGAAAATTGCTCAATAAAAACGACGCTCACGAGAGCGCCGTTTTGAGGGGGTAAATTTCCCTCCGTGGATGGGTGGCGCGAAGCGCCGGGGTAATAATGCCAGCGGCTCCGCTATCGAGGATTAACGCATGTTTGCCGTTGCCGCTGCCGGTACTGAAGGTATCGAAGCAGGTTTTTGCGCTGGCGGGAGTGAATGTACAAGGCAGGTTGCCGATCCACACTGTGAATCCATTCCTTCCAGTCGAGGGCGCTGTGCTACCGGTTTCAACCCCGGATGTGTGGAGGGCACGGCAGTTACTTCCACCACAAATTGGTTGACGCTGCTTCCCTGCGTTCCTGAAGGAATGATCGAGAACGCATAACCCGGCGTCAGGCTGGCGGCGGAATCGGGTCGATTGCCAATCAGCGCTTGCGCGTCGATGAGAACGATCCGGTCGCCGACATCGAGCATCGAGCCGGCAGCGACCTCAATGCTGACCGTGAGGGCGAGGCACGATGATCCGTTGACGCTGAGCATGCTGCCGCCATCCGTCAGATCTGCAGGAACGTGAAAATCCAGGTTTTGGAAAGAGCACATCTGTTCCACGGTCACGCCGCGTTGGCGGAGGATCAGGGTGTTGTTGGAGGAGATGTCCGCAGTACCGCCAAAGAGCCAAACAGCCGAGCCAATATTCGCGTTTTCGCCGATTTCCACAGTGTTGCCCGATGCGGTAGAAGATCCGCTCGCATAGGTGAGTCCGCCGTTGATAACGAGATTCTCCACCGTGCCGCTGGTGATCGACACCCTATTGTTCGAGGCGGCAGCGACGCTGGCGCTGGTGCCGACGGATCCGGAAAATCCGCCGTAGAGTTTGTCCAGGGTTATGGTTCCCCCGACCCTTCCGCCGGTGATCGACACCGTATTGCCCGAGGCTTCGGCGATGCAGTTGCCGGTGCATTTGGCAAGCCCGCCGTAAATATCTTTATTCCAGGGCCAGTTCGTGCTCGCGCCGGAGCGGTTTGCGCCGGAGAAGTTCACTTCGTTCACCGAGGCCGTGGCATTCCGATCGACATCGGTGCTTTCGGCATCCCCGCCAGTGATGCCCGCCTTTAGCTCGCCGCTTTCGAGATTGACGACGTTGCCCGAGGCGACAGTGGGGCCGGAGGATCCGTCCCACCTGCCGTAGACCGGGCCCTCCACGTAATCTCCCGCAGGGAGCGCGATGGTGAGCAGATTGCTGAAATAAAAGGGGTTGATGAGGAGGCAAGACCCATCTGCCCGATTTGAATTGCCGCAGACAGAATTGATGATCGTCGCGTTGATGGTGAGAATATTGTCATAGGCTTGTGCGGACATCGGCGCGAAGGCGAGAGAAAGCGCCAAGGCCGCGCCGCCCAGAGCGTTTGAGACAGGGTGTTTCATTGTGATGCTCCTTTCTGCAAGGATTGGAAGTGCAAAAAACCCGTTTCCGAAAAAAGGGGCGGCTGAAAACAGAACGGCCCGGTCTCCCGAAGGGGAAACAGGGCCGTTCTGAAAAGGTGTTTCGCGCTCTTGATGAGGCGCAGCGTTGCAAAATAGGGCGCTTGTGCTGGCAGATATGACAATATCCCTGCCGACCCGGCAAGTGTTCCGTTCCAGTCAGGATGTCATTCGTGAAAGAGATTTTGGCGCTCTTGCGCCATGAATTGAACATAGATCCGCCGCCCCGTTCTTGATTCGAGCAGAATAAAGAAAAACTTGACGGACGGCATCGCGTTTCTTGCTCAATTCGGGCTTTGGATTATCGTTTCTTGCTTACTTTGTATCGCATAGGAGCGCGGAATGCAGGAAGGTTTTTTTAGAGGCAGTGTTTTACCGCCCGTTTCTCGCAAACGGGCCGTTGCGGACGGCAGAATGACCTTGCCCCCGTAAAACGTATCCCTTGCTGAAGTGTTTTAATACAAGCAAGGAGAAGCGCAATGATGAAGAATGCAAGAGCGAGCTACACGCTCGAATTCAAGCGGGAGGCCGTGCGATTGGTCGAGGCTGGCCAGAGCATTGCTGCGGCGGCGCGCATGCTGGGCGTGGTCGATCAGACCTTGTTCAACTGGGTCAAGGCGCATCGCCAGGGCAAGCTCATCGGTGCTGAAGGCAAGTCTGTCAGCGCCGATCAGATGGAGATC
>WQZF01000079.1 GCA_009780885.1 Betaproteobacteria bacterium
CGCCGCCACCGAGCACATGGTAAAACTCGAACAATCTCCCGAACGGGTCAAGAGCTTCTTCCAAGACCCGCACGTCAAATATGCCGCTTAAGACTTCATACTTCTGCTGGCCGGATCAATAAGAACGCCCCTGTGGTCATGAAAGGATGTTTCGCTCCGATCCAGAAAGATTGCAAGACATCGCGTTGCAAAAAACCGAAAACGGCGGCAAATGTGCGGCGACAGAAAGAAGACGCTTGATCAGTATGGAAAATTGTCGATATAATCCCCGCCTTTCTTCCAAAAATCCTGGAGTAAGTCTCATGGCGCGAGTCTGCCAAGTCACGGGCAAAGCCCCGATGGTTGGGAACAACGTTTCCCACGCCAACAATAAAACCAAGCGCCGCTTTCTGCCGAATCTGCACTATCGCCGTTTCTGGGTCGAAAGCGAAAACCGTTTTATCCGCCTGCGCGTTTCCAACGCGGGATTGCGTCTGATCGACAAAAAGGGAATCGACGCGATTCTGGTTGACCTGCGCGCGCGCGGCGAAGTCTGAAAGGAGCGGAATCATGCGGGACAAGATCAAACTGGAGTCGACGGCCGGAACCGGCCACTTTTACACGACCACGAAAAACAAGCGCACCATGCCGGAAAAGATGGAGATCAAGAAATACGATCCCAAGGCGCGCAAGCATGTGATCTACAAAGAGATCAAGCTGAAGTAAATGAATTGATGGCAACGCGCTGCAAGGGGTCAGGGAGCCTTCGGGCAATGCCTGCAGCGCGCTGACCCGGCAATCGGGGAAAGCTCAAACACTGCTGCGACAGCGCTCCTCACGGTTTTGCCAGACAAAATAAACCCGCCTTCACTGGCGGTTTTTTTGTGCCTATTTTCTAAATTTACTTAAAGAATGTTTCGCTACAGTAGTGAGTTTCATCAAGGAATTCTTTAAGTAATTTAGAAAACCAAACCTCCTTCAGACCGCTCCCGCGTCGCGCGCCTGGCGGTCGGCCCAATAGCTCGAACGCACCATTGGCCCGCAGGCGGCGGCGGAGAAGCCCATTTTCCGGGCCTCTTCCTCGTAGCCTTTGAAAAGGTCGGGATGCACGTAGCGTTCCACCGGCAGGTGGTGCGCCGAGGGCGCCAGATATTGGCCGATGGTCAGCAGGTCGACATCGTGCGCGCGCAGGTCGCGCATGACCGCGAGGATCTCGTCGTCGGTTTCGCCCAGGCCGACCATCAGCCCGGATTTGCTCGGGATTTGCGGATAGCGCCGCTTGAATTCGCGCAGGAAGGCGAGCGAATGCGCGTAATCTGCGCCGGGTCTGGCCTGGCGGTAGAGGCGCGGCACGGTTTCCAGATTGTGGTTGAGAACGTCGGGCAGGGCTTCGCCGAGAATGTCGAGGGCGTTTTCCATGCGGCCACGGAAGTCGGGCACGAGGATTTCGATCGCGGTTTCCGGAGCGGCGGCGCGCACGGCGCGCACGACCGAAACGAAATGCGCGGCCCCGCCGTCGCGCAGATCGTCGCGGTCGACGCTGGTGATGACGACATAGGAGAGTTTGAGCCGCGCCACGCTCGCGGCCAGATGCGCCGGTTCCTCCGGGTCGGGCGGCAGCGGCTTGCCGTGGCCGACATCGCAGAAAGGGCAGCGGCGGGTGCAAATCCTGCCGAGGATCATGAAGGTGGCCGTGCCTCGTCCAAAACATTCGCCGATGTTGGGGCAGGTCGCTTCCTCGCAGACGGTATGCAGATTCTGCGCGCGCAGCATTTCCTTGATCTCGCCGAAGCGTCCCGCATCGTTGCCGGCCTTGACGCGGATCCACGCCGGTTTTTCCTGCATCCCGCGCGGCACGATCTTGACCGGGATGCGCGCCGTCTTGGCCTTGCCTTTCTCCATGCGTTTTTCGTCGTGCTCGTTCATCGCGTTGGCTTTCTCATTCCGCTGCTTCCAGGGCGCGGCACAAGCTTGTGGGCAGGAGCGCGGCCACTTCGTCTGGCGTGAGCGCGATGCCCAGCGCGCGCGTTTGCGTCACCGCCATCCCGGCTTCGCCGCAGGGATTGATTGCCGAAAACGGAGTCAAATCCATATCCACATTCAACGCTACCCCATGATAGCAACAGCCTTTCCGGATCCGCAGCCCGAGCGCGGCGACTTTCGCTTCGACGGGTTCTCCTTCGCGTTCGAGGCGGATATAAACGCCGGGAGCGCCGGGACGCCGGTGAGGAAGCGGACTGTCCGGCGGCAGATGTTCGCGCAGGAAGCCGATGATCGCCTCTTCCAGCCGCGTGACCAGCGCGCGCACCTTGCAGGCGCGGCGGCCAAGGTCGAGCAGGGGATAGGCGACGATCTGGCCGGGACCGTGGTAGGTGATCTGTCCGCCACGGTCGCTCTGGATCAACGGAATCGCGCCGTCGGCGCGGTCGGCCAGGAAATGCTCGATCTTCCCCGCCTGCCCCAGGGTATAGACGGGAAAGTGCTCGGTGATCCAGAGTTCATCTTCGGTACCCGGCCCGCGCGCGGCGGTAAATGCGCGCATCGCCTCCCAGACGGAGAGGTATTCGCTGCGGCCGAGTTGACGGATCCGCATGGATCAGAGGACGACCTTGACCAGCGGATGCGCCGTCAATTCGCGGTACAGGGCGTCGAGCTGGGCGCGTGAAGTGGCGTTGACGGTGCAGCCGAGGCTGAGGTAATTGCCCTGCCGGGAAGCGCGCAATTCCATGGTGCTGCCGTCGAAATCCGGCGCGTGCCGGGTGACGATCTCCAGCACCGCCTGCGCCAGCCCGTCTTCGGCGCGGCCCATGATCCTGAGCGGAAAGGCGCAGGGAAACTCGAACAGGCTTTCTTCGCCCATGATTGTGGAAAACCCTAATTGAACAGGAGGCGCAGCGAATCCCACAGCCGCCCGAAAAAGCCGGCCTCGGGAACATTCTCCAGCGCAATCGCCGGATATTCGGCGAAAAGGGTGTCGTCGATGCTGATTTTCACCGTGCCGACCTGCTGTCCGGCATGAACCGGCGCCAGAAGCGGCTGCTGCGACACCAGCTTCGATGAAAGCTTCTTCGCCTGATCCTTCGGCACCGTCACCACCAGCCCCTCCGCGAATCCTGCCTTCACCACATTGCTTGCGCCCTTCCAGACCCGCAATTCGGAAATCGGCTGTCGCGCCGCGAAAAGCTGCACCGCGTCGAAAAACTGGAAGCCGTAGTTGAGCAGCTTTTGCGATTCCGGCCCGCGCGCGTTCTGGCTCGAAGCGCCGAGCACGACGGAAATCAGGCGCCGCTGGCCGCGCCTGGCCGAAGCAATCAGACAGTAACCGGCCCTCTCCGTCCAGCCGGTTTTCATTCCGTCGACACTCGGATCGGACCACAACAGGCGGTTGCGGTTCTCCTGGCGGATTTTGTTGTAAGTGAATTCCTTGATCGAGTAATAGCTCGCGTATTCTTCGGGAAAATCGCGGATCAACGCTGTCGCCAGCGTCGCCAGGTCGCGCGCGGTGCTGTAATGCTCGGGGTCGGGCAGGCCGGTGGTATTGGTGAAATGCGTGTGCTTGAGTCCCAGCCGCTGCGCTTCGCGATTCATCATCTCCACAAAAGCCGGCTCGCTCCCCGAAATCGTCTCGGCCAGCGCGACACAGGCATCGTTGCCGGACTGGACGATCATCCCCTTGATCAAATTCTCGACGCTCACCCGGGTGCCAACCTGAATGAACATCCGCGAAGCGCCGGTCATCCCGGTGCGCCAGGCTTTCTCCGAAACCGGCACACTCGTATCACGCTTGATCTTGCCTTCCTTCAATGCCGCGAAACTGAGATAGGCGGTCATCAATTTGGTGAGCGAAGCGGGTTCGATTTGCTCGTCGGCAGCCTGCGCGACCAGGGTCTGCCCGGACGTGAAGTCATAAAGCAACCACGATTTCGCCGCCAGGGTCGGCGACTGCTGCGCAAGGGCGGAAGAGGCCGAAAGAAGAACGGCGGCAGCCAGAACAACGAAAGCCAAAGAGGCGCGAACGAAGGAAAGGGAGGAAACGGAAGATAAGGGCATTGGAAAAAATTTCATTTTGGCAACGAAATCGGCAATTATAACAAGCCCGACATTTCCTCCTTTTGGGGAAATGCAATCGAAATGCCAGTTTCCCCCGTGTTCCTGCCAGGCATTGATTTTCTAAATTACTTAAATAATGTTACGCTACTGTAGTGATTTTACAGAATGAATTCTTTAGTTGAATTTAGAAAATAAGCGGAAACTCGAAGCCTTCGGCCATCCCCGCTTTCTGTGAACTTCCTCCAGAATTCCACCTTCTCCAGTGCTGGAAAAATCATCTTCCAGTCGGCCAGGAAAATTTCCAGGCAGGCGGATTTGACAGTGCGAGGCGCTTTGCAATAAAATCCGCCGTTTTCCGTTCAGGCCCGTGCCCAACCGCCGTCGTCCATCGAAAAATCGGAAAACGACTCCGGGCGAACGCATCCGGGCCTTGCAAGAACAGCAACCAGCATGAAGCGCGCCCGTCGCGCACAAGGACAGTCCCAATGAAAACTTTTTCTGCCAAGCCGCATGAAGTCAAGCATGAGTGGTTCGTGGTCGACGCCACCGACAAGGTGCTCGGTCGGCTCGCCTCCGAAATCGCCCGCCGCCTGCGCGGCAAACACAAGCCGATATACACCCCGCACGTCGATACCGGCGATTTCATCGTCGTCGTCAATGTGGACAAGATCCGCGTCACCGGCGACAAGGTCGAGAACAAGAAATACTACCGCCACTCCGGTTATCCCGGCGGTATCTATGAAACCAGCTTCAAGAAAATGCGTCAGACCTTTCCGGCCCGTGTGCTGGAAAAGGCAGTCAAGGGCATGTTGCCGAAAGGCCCGCTTGGCTACGCGATGCTGAAGAAAATGAAATGCTACGCGGGCGACGCGCATCCGCACAGCGCCCAACAGCCGAAAACTCTGGAAATCTGAAAGGCAAACAAATGGCTGAAAAAGCAGCAGTATCCTGGTTCTACGGCACTGGCCGGCGCAAGAGCGCCGTCGCGCGCGTTTTCATGAAGCGCGGCAGCGGCAAGATCGAAGTCAACGGCAAGCCGATAGATGAATTTTTCTCACGCGAAACCGGACGGATGATCGCCCGTCAGCCGCTGGTGCTCACCGAGCATGCGGAAGGTTTCGATATCCGGGTCAATGTCTATGGCGGCGGCGAATCCGGCCAGGCTGGCGCGGTGCGTCACGGCATCACCCGCGCGCTGATCGAATACGACGCGACCCTGAAGCCCGCGCTTTCCAGGGCTGGTTTCGTGACCCGCGACGCACGCGAAGTCGAACGGAAAAAAGTCGGTCTGCACAAGGCACGCCGGCGCAAGCAGTTCTCCAAGCGTTGATCGCGCCGGACCGATTCTTCCCGAATCCGGCAAAAACAGTGTTCCCCGAAAAAGCCGCCTCCCCAGCGGCTTTTTCGTTTCTCCAGTGCGCGTTATCATGCGCCTTCCGGGAAAGGAGAAAAATTTCATGAAACAGACGATCAAGGCAGGAATCGTAGGCGGCACCGGCTACACCGGTGTCGAACTACTGCGCCTGCTGGTGCAGCATCCGCATGTCGAACTGTCCGCGATTACTTCGCGCGGCGAGGCGGGAACCCCGGTGGCCGACATGTTCCCTTCGCTGCGCGGACGTTGCCCGCTGCGCTTTGAAACGCCCGACGCGGCGGGGCTGGAGAAATGCGACGTGGTCTTTTTCGCCACGCCCAACGGCGTTGCCATGCAGCAGGCGCCAGCGCTGCTCGATGCAGGCGCGCGCGTCGTCGATCTGTCTGCCGATTTCCGCATCTCCGACATTGCCGAATGGGAAAAATGGTACGGCATGAAACACGCCAGCCCCGAGTGGGTGGCAAAAGCCGTGTATGGATTACCCGAAGCAAACCGCGAGGAAATTCGCAGCGCCCGCCTGCTGGCCAATCCCGGCTGCTATCCGACCGCCGTGCAACTGGGCCTGCTGCCGCTCGTCGAGACGGGCTGTGTCGATCTCGAACATCTGATTGCCGACGCCAAGTCCGGCGTCTCCGGCGCCGGGCGCAAGGCCGAAGTACACACCCTGTTCTCCGAAGCCTCCGATAATTTCAAGGCCTACGGCGTTCCCGGCCACCGCCACCTGCCCGAAATCCTCCAGGGATTGACGCGGACCGCGCGGGCGCATGGCGTGCAGCAACGCCTCGGCCTCACCTTCGTGCCGCACCTGACGCCGATGATCCGTGGCATGTGCGCCACGATGTACGCGCGGATCGGCGATGAGCGCGATTTCCAGTCCCTGTTTGAAAGCCGTTATGCCGATGAAGCCTTCGTCGACGTCATGCCGCCGAAAGCGCATCCGGAAACGCGCTCGGTGCGCGCGGCAAACCTGTGCCGGATCGCAGTACACCGCCCGCAGAATGGCGATACGCTGGTCATTCTGTCCGTTATCGACAACTTGATGAAAGGCGCAGCAGGGCAAGCGATACAGAATATGAATATCATGTATGGATTCGAGGAACAGACGGGTTTATGCCAATTGCCCGTTTTACCCTGAAGTGGAAGCGCCTGTGGCAGCGTTTCGGCGTCCATGCGCCGAAAGTTGCAATACATACGCACCTGTCCTGGTACTGGCGTCTGCTGATAGCGTGCGTGGCGCTCTCCATCGTCGTTGGCCTGGCATTGTGGGGGTATGACGAACGGTTTGGCGCCCAGGCGCTCAAACGTCTGACCGCAACCCAGGAAATCGAAGCCCTGCAGCATCACGTCGGTGAGCTGGAAGCAGAATTGGTGCGAATGCGCATCCAGTCGGATACCGTCGCCAGCAATGCGCAAATCGATCGCACGGTGCAGGAGCAACTGCTCGAAAGCATCAAGAACCTGGAACAGGAAAACGCCTCGCTCAAGCAGGATCTCGCATTCTTCGAGGGATTGGTGCCCGAGGCGGGAGTTACCGGTTCCGGGCTGCGAATCGAACGTTTGCAGATCGAGCCGGAAGGCAGCGGCGGACGTTACCGCTATAAAATGCTTTTGGTCTACAACGACGGAAAGAAGTCCGGAGAATTTCGCGGCAACCTGCAATTGGTCGTCAAAGTGCAGGAGAAGGGCAAAGATGCTACCATTAGCTTTCCTGCCACCAATTCTGCGGATGCGCAACGCTTCCGTATTTCCATCCGGCATTTCCAGCGCGCAGAAGGTTTTTTCTCCGTTCCCTCCGGATCGGTGGTGAAAAATGTCGAAGTCCGTTTGTTGCAGGAAGGCGTCGTGCGCGCGCGCCAGACCCTGAATCTGTGAGCGAAAGGAATCATATGTTCGGTGCAAAACAGGGAAGTAAACCGCAAAGCCGGATCGACAGCCTGATCGGCGTCGGGACGTGCATTGAGGGCAACATTGTTTTTTCCGGCGGCCTGCGTATTGATGGCGAAGTAAAGGGCAACCTGAACGTCGAAAAGGACCAGGCCGGAACGCTCGTGATCAGCGAGCAGGCGCGGGTCGAAGGATCCATCAGCGTCGCGCACGTCGTCATCAACGGCACTGTCATCGGGCCGGTCATCGCCTGCGAATCCCTTGAACTGCTGCCCAATGCCCGCGTCACGGGAGACATTGAATATCATCAACTCGAAATGCACCAGGGCGCCATTGTCCAGGGACGCCTGGTGCACCAGACCAGTCCTGCCAAGCCCGTCGAACTGAAACTTGCCAGCGGCGGCAGCGCTGGATAGAACTTTCCGCCACCCGTTTATCCCCATATTCTTCTGGAGTCCCCAAGCAATGAATGCCGTTACCGAAATACCCGCACCGCTCAATTTCACCGATGCCGCCGCAAACAAGGTCAAGGATCTGATCCTGGAAGAGGGCAACCCTGAACTCAAGCTGAGGGTATTCGTTACCGGCGGGGGCTGTTCCGGTTTTGAATATGGTTTCACCTTCGAGGAATCCATCAACGACGACGACACCTCGATGGAAAAGAACGGCGTCACCCTGCTGGTCGACTCGATGAGCTATCAGTACCTCGTCGGCGCTGAAATCGACTACACCGAAGGGCTCGAAGGTTCGCAGTTCGTGATCAAGAACCCGAACGCGGTATCGACCTGCGGCTGCGGCTCTTCCTTCTCGGTCTGAAGCGCTGTTCTTCCGGCAAAAAAAGATGGCTTCGGCCATCTTTTTTTGTCAGCAAGCTCTGGCGCTTCACGCCGGAGATAAAACCAACGGCGCTCCAAGGAGCGCCGCTGTTCAATTCCCCTCCGAGGAGGGGTGGTTGAATTCAGGGAGCGACCCTGAACACCCCGCAATACCTTTCATTCATCAGCATCTCATTCGCATTGACCCCGAAGCCGATGTACAACTCGATTCCGGGGATGCCGCGAAGATCGAGGCCGTCGACCAGCGTTGCCGTCTTCGGGCCGGGAGAGCCTGCGGTGTAGAGCGGCAGGAAGGGATCACCCAGCGGCACCCAGCCCAGGTAGCTTTGCTGGAACCAGCCGTAGACCGCATTTCCGGCAACCGTAAAGAACTGCTGCCCTGTGGCCAGTTGCTGCGTTTCTTTCAGCGTCAGATGCGCATAAGGGCCCTTGAGGCTCAACGCACCAGCGTTGCACGCGAGTTTGCCGCCGGAGAGGATGAACTGCCCCTGTTCCGGCGTCAGCGCGTCCGCAGGGCAGCCGGTGTTGGGCGGCGGGGCGAGGATCCATTCCGGCGCTTTCACATTGCCCTCCAGGATCATCACCCGGGTGCTCGTGCATACCGGATCGACCGTCGCGCGGATTCTTCCGTTGCCGGTGACCAGATCGCCGTTCCTGGCTTCGAGCAAGGGAGAGCCGGGGACGAGGCTGCTGATCTCGACGGAGCCGGAATCGAGGATCAAATCCCGGACATTGCCGTTGCCAACAATCTCGAAGCAGGTGTTCTCGGCCAGCGGCGCAATCGTATAAGGCACATTGTCGATCCGCACCGTGACCGGAGCGCTGCCCGGGCTGCCGAGACAGAAGGAAACATCCCCGGCAGGCGCGGAGTAACTGCCTCCGGGGCTCAAGCTGCCGCCGTCGGAGAAAGGCGGTTCGGGCGTGGGCGTGGGGACGGGAGAAGGAGCAGGCCCGGGCCCGGGAGGCGTCGAGGAAGCAATCGTGATCGTATAGCTTGCGGTCGCCGTGTCGCTATCGGCGTCCGTCACCGTCACGGAAAAACTTGCGCCCGCCACGGCAGTGGTTGGCGTTCCGGAGATCGTGCCGTCGGAGGCCAGGCTCAAGCCGGCGGGCAAGGTGGAACCTGCGGCCAGCGAGAATCCG
>WQZF01000080.1 GCA_009780885.1 Betaproteobacteria bacterium
CAGACGGTCATCCTGCGCGTAGCGAAGCGGAGTCGCAGACGGTCATCCTGCGCGTAGCGAAGCGGAGTCGCAGACGGTCATCCTGCGCGTAGCGAAGCGGAGTCGCAGGATCCAGGGGAAGATACCAATTCCTGCTCCCGGATTTCTTCGGCGCGATTTGCGGCGGCGGGCCGATGAAGCGCTACCCATCCTGGATAACCGCCTCCAGGCGATGGCTTTCCAGAAAAAATTTTCTAAATTACTGTAATAATTATTTATTAGAACAAAATACAGTAGTGAAACATTCTTTAAGTAAATTTAGAAAATCGGGCGAGACACTGCGACTTCGCTGATCCTGCGACTTCGCGCAGGATGACGAGTGCGCGGCGCTCAAGACAAGTCAGTGCGTAGGATGGGTAGAGCGAAGCGAAACCCATCGGAATTTCAGAAGGGGAAATGATGGGTTTCGCGGCGCTCTACCCATCCTACATAATGGGAATATTGATGGGCCGGATGAATAAAAAGTCCCCCTCTCCAAGGAAGATGTCGGCGTGGCCGATAGGAGGAGAATCCCCTTCCCCCTTGCGGAGGAAGGCGCCCTGAAAGGGCGGGAGAGGGGGAAGCGAAACTAATGGGCTGCCTTGACGGCGAGAACCGGGCAGGAGGTGTTGATCAGGATTTCCTGCGCCGTGCTGCCCAGCAGCAGTTTTCCTACGCGCGAGCGCCTGCGCAGGCCGATGACGAGCATCGATACCTGCAACTTCTCGACGAGTTCCTCGATTTCCTCGATCGTGCTCTTGCCGCGCACGAACTGCCTGAATTCCGCCCGGATGGGCAGCGCCGCCAGGCGACCCTCGACCTGCTCGGCTTCATCGCCGTTGGCGACGTTCGGGTCTTCGTGGTGGCCGCCGGGGCCGGCGTTGATGACGACCAGATTTTCATTTTGGCGGATGGCGATCTCTATGCCCTTCTCCAGGGCGGCCTGGCCTTCCGGGCGGGGAACATAGGCGACAAGAATGGTCATGCGATTTTTCCTCGATTGCGTTGCGATGGAATCCGAAGTTCGATGCGGAACAAGGGTTTGTGCAGAAGCCCCCTGCCGCCTGGCGGATCAAACGGCGAGATAGCCTCCATCCACGGGCAGGATGACGCCGGTGATGTAGGAGGCCAATGGCGAGCACAGGAACATCGCCGGTCCGGCCAATTCCTCGGGTTGCGCATATCGGCGCATCGGGACATGACTGAGCAGGGCTCCGATTTTTGCCGGGTCGGACAGTGTTGCAGTCGTCATCGGCGTCGCGATGACGCCGGGCGCGATGGCATTGACGCGAATGCCGAATTCCGCAAGCTCGCTCGCCAGCGCCTTCGTCAGTTGCGCGACTCCGCCTTTCGATGCGGTGTAGGCCACCGAGTTTGGCGTTGCCACAAAGGACTGGATCGAGCAGAGATTCAGGATGCAGCCCTTGCTTGCCTTCAACTGCTCGACGAAGGCGCTGGTCATGTTGTAAGGGCCGTCGAGGTTGACGCTCAGGGTTTTCGCCCAGTTCGAGTGCGCCTCGGGTTCTGTCATCTTTGCGCGTATCAGCACGCCGGCGTTGTTGACCAGCACGTCGAGCGGGCCATGGGTTTTTTGGAGCGCGCTGGCAAAGGATGCGCAGGCATCCGGATCCGAGACATCGACTTCAAATGCCTCGGCGCGACCGCCGTTTCTGCGGATTTCCTCCGCCATCGAGCGGGCCGTCGCAATGTTCCTGTCGATCACGGCGACGCTTGCCCCCGCATTTGCGAATCCACGTGCAATCGCGGCGCCATTGCCCTGCCCCGCTCCGGTCACTGCTACTACCTTGCCGGCAAAATCGAGTGTTGTCATGATGAAATTCCTTCCTCTGCAATCAGGCGCTCGCGAAGGCGTGCGCGAATGGTTCGTTTGATGATCTTTCCCGAGTAGTTGATCGGAAACTGCTCGTACGGAATGACGATGACGCGCTTGGGCGCCTTGTAGGAAGCCAGATGGGTCTTGGCGAATGCGATGAGTTCCTCGGCGCGGATGGTTGTCCCATCGCGCGCCGCGACGACGGCGACGACCTCTTCGCCCCATTTCTCGCTCGGCAATCCGATGACCGCGACTTCCTGCACGGCGGGAAATTTCTGCAACGCGCGCTCGACTTCCTGGGAGTACACGTTCAAGCCGCCTGTCTTCACCATGTCTTTCAGGCGATCGTGGAAGTAGACGAATCCGTTCTCGTCCATGGCGCCCATGTCGCCTGTCCGAAGCCAGCCATCGTGGAATACGGCATCGGTCGCCTCCTCGTTTTCAAAGTAGCCGTCCATCACCGAAGGGCCGCGCACCAGCATCTCGCCCGGCTCGCCAGGGAGCGCGTCGCCCAACTCCGCATTGACGATCCTGACTTCAAAGTTGACGAAAGGACGTCCGATCGAATCGGATGCCAGCTCGTAGTCTTCTTCCTTGAGCACCGTGACAATCGGGCCCGCTTCGGTCAGTCCATACTGATAGAAAATCCTGGCGCCGGGCACGAGCGCATGGATGCGGTCGCGGTCTTTCGGAGGCAGCACGCCCCCGCCGATGTACCAGCGGCGGAAGCTCGCAAGCTTGTGCGGCGCGGCTTCGGCAGCCTGGCAAAGTTCACGCGCCATCGAAGGCGGCGCAAATCCATTCGTCGCCTTGTGCTGCTCGATCATGTCGGCCATCTTTCCCGGAGAAAATTCCGTCATGATCGTTGCGCATGCGCCGAGATACAGGTGCGGCAGCAGCCAGCAATTGAGCGCCGCCGAGTGATGCAGCGGCGTCGCCAGGATCGTGTTGTCGCGCTCGTTCATCCCCGTGTCGAGCGCTTCATGCACGGTGTTGCAGAACACCTGCCGGTTGCGGAGCATCACGCCCTTCGAGCGTCCCGTCGTGCCGCCGGTAAACATGATGAGCAGCAGATCCTCATCGCTGTACTCCATGCCGGGAATCTCCGGAAGGTACGACTTGAGGATCGCCGGCAAGCCATCGGCCTCGGTCGTGTCCTCATCGAGCAGCGCCGCCGGCAGGTCGACGCCGTGCAGGAGGGATTCTTTGTAATCCGTGGTGGTGAGCACGAACCGGCATCTTGCATCCGAAATGCTGCTGGCAACTTCTTCCGGAGTCAGGCGGTAATTGAGCGGAACGCAGACCGCGCGAATCTTCGCAATCGCGACGAAAGCCACGACCCAATTGATGGATGACTTGGCGACCAGGGCCACATGATCCCCCGCATGGATCCCCTTGCTGAGCAGATAGTGGGCCAGGCGGTTTGCCTGCTCATCCAGTTCCGCGTAGCTGCGCCGCCCGTTTTCGCCGATCAATGCGGTGCGCCGGGGAAACTTGCGCGCATTGCGCTCGACGTGGACTGCCACCGATGAGGACGGGGGCATGCCGGATTTACTCATCAGTCGCCTCCCATTGGCCGCCATGCGCCCGCAGCAGCACCATGGAATTGGAGTCCGGATCCAGGCCATGCGAAGTGGGCGAGAGACGGTAAATGCCGTTGCCTCCGGTGAGCGTCACGGTTTCCAGCGCCGCGCGGAGATTCTCGCGGGTCACGGGCCCCTTGATCTTGAGGACGGCGGCCTCGATCAGCGACAGGGCGTCATGGCTGTGCGCCACATAGGTCACGGGAGCTTCGCCGTACTTTGCCTTGTAGTCGTTGTAGATCTTCATGACCGCAGGGCGTACCGGGTCGTTGGCCTTGAGGGTGTCCGGCGCCAGCAGGCGCATCGACGAGACGTAGGAGCCTTCCGCCGCAGGGCCGGCCTGCGCCAGCAATTCCTTGCCCGCAGCGGCATAGCTGTTGAACATCGGCTTGTTGTAGCCCAGCGCCGCCGCGTTGCGGGCGATGATCGTCGGCGCGGGGAACGAGCTCCAGATGAGCATGGCCTGGGCGGGCGAATCCTTGGCCTTCAACACCTGCGCCGTCATGTCCGCGTCCGTCCGGTTGAATTCCTCGTGGGGCGCGATTTTCACGCCATATTTTGGCGCGAGTTCCTTCAGCACGTTGGCGCCGGACTGGCCAAAGCCGTCGGTCGCCGAAAGAAGCGCAATCTGCGTCAGGCCGCGCTTTTTGAAAACCGAAAGCATATGTGCCGCGACGACGCGATCGGCCGGCGGGGTATTGAATACCCAGGGCGTGACCGGGTTGGTCATCTTCTCGGTGCCGGCGTGGGCGATCAGGGGGATTTTTGACTCATTGGCGATCGGGAGCACTTGCAGGCTCTCGCCCGAGCTCGATGGCCCGATGATGGCGAGCACCTGGTCCGATTCGATCAGCCGCCGCGCCAGTTGCCCGGCCTTGCCGGTGTTCGTCTCGGTATCGTAGAAGACGAGTTCGACCTTGCGCCCGCCGATGCCCCCGGCCTTGTTGAGTTGCTCCACTTTCAAGCGTGCGCCCCGTTCTTCCGGCACGCCGAGAAATGCGCCCGGCCCGGAGGTCGAAAAGAGAGCGCCAATCTTGATGGTTTCCTGGGCCTGCAATGCCGCAGCAGAAAACAGGGCAACCGCGCCGACGAGGACACGGCGGAAGGGGATGGACAATGTCATGATACGTCTCCTGAAAATGATGTTGTTGATGTGATGGCAGAGGGCCATTATACGAACAAACAACCGTTAGATAAAATGATTGGCGATCTAAGTGTACTTACTGCCATACATGGCGTCAAGAACTTTTTACTGTTGCGTAACGATTGTTAGTTTGTTAAAATTTTGACGTTGAATTTTCGCCACAAGGAGCTTCCATGTCTGCGTTTACTGAAGAACAAATCCTCTTCGAGGATACCCTGATCAAGGCCATTTCCAGAGCTTCCCCTCCGGAGAAAGTGGCAAAACTGGATGCGGCGAAGAAATTCGACGACGAGCTGCATGCCGCAATGGCGCAACTCGGCGTCTGGGGCCTGGGCGTCGAGGAGGAACTCGGCGGGAGCGGTGGAACCAACATCGAGCAACTGATCGCCTTGCGGGCACTCGGACACCTCTCGACCTCGACGGCCGTGTTTTGCGTCGTGCAATTCATGAGCACCCGGCTCCTGAAGGACAACGCCAGCGCCGCGCAAAAGGAAAAGTGGCTCAAACCCCTGGCGGCTGGCGAATGCAAGGCATCCTTCTGCCTGACCGAGGCAGGAGGAGGCACGGACATCCTGCGCGCGATGAAAACGAGAGCGCGCCGCACGGACGGCGGCTGGTTGCTCAATGGCGCCAAAATGTGGATCAGCGGCGCAACGACATCGCAGTTTTACGTGGTTCTCGCCCGCACCTCCGACGGCAAGACCGATGGCGTCTCGATGTTCATCGTGCCGAGCGATTCGCAGGGCATCAAGGCCACCGAGGTCGAAACCTTCGCAATCAACGGATACGACACCTGCCAGATTTATTTCGATGATGTCTTTGTGCCCGCCGAAAATCTCCTGGGCGTCGAAGGGCAAGGCTTCCGGCAAGTGCTCGCCACCCTCAATTCCGAACGGATCAACGCCTCCGCCGTCGCGCTGGGGATTGCGCAAGGCGCGATGCAGTTTGCGGCCAATTATGCGAAGGAGCGCCCCGCTTTCGGAAAGACGATCTCGCAGTTCCAGGCGGTACAGCACAAGCTGGCGAACGTCGCGACATCGCTGGAACTGGCCTGGTCCTTCCTCATGGACACCGCCAACCGCGACGATGCCGGAGAGAAGATGGATATCGCCAGTTCGATGGTCAAGCTGGCTTCGTCGAATGCCGCCAAGCAGGCCGCCGATGTGGGCATGGAAATCATGGGAGGCGCCGGCTTCGATACGGCGATGCCGATGCAACGCTACTACCGCGACCACCGGCTCTATTCATTCGCGCCGGTCAACGACGAGATGTGCCGCAACCTGATCGCCGAGCGCTACTTCGGTTTCCAGCGGGCTTTCTGAACAAGCTTTCTCCAGCCTGAGCACACAGCATGAAAGTATGTAGGATGGGTAGAGCGAAGCGAAACCCATCATTTCTTCCTCTGCAACTCCGATGGGTTTCGCTTGCGCTCTACCCATCCTACGCGGCTGGATCCTGCGACTCCGCTTCGCTGCGCGCAGGATGACGGGTCAGGGGCCACACTCCGTCAGCCACACTCCGTCATCCTGCGCGAAGTCGCAGGATCCATCCAGTGTGCAGGATGGAGTGTTTCTTGAGAGAGCGAAGCGAAACCCATCCTGCGCACGGCAAATCTCTCTTTCAAAAATTGTTCTGAACGGAGTAATAATTTATTCGACTATATCGAGCCATTCTATAATGGCAGCCGCAGCCACTCTGGACTCGGCGATGTTCCACCCGCGCAGCTCATGAAAATTCGGGTCAGCCACCACAACGGGAAGTTCAATTTGACGGCACTCCAACCAGCTACAAAAGGAGAGCATTTTGGAAAAAAGAACCCAATCCAGGGCAACTCGCAATTCGAGTGCCGAATCGACCGACAAATCGATCCGCGCAGCGGCTGTAAAAGCCATCGCGAAATATGGCTTCAAGGCCGCGAATCTGCGCGATATTGCCAAGGATGTCGGCATCCGCGCGCCCTCCCTGTACAACTACATCAGCAGCAAGGAACAACTGCTCTACGAGTTGATCAAGGAACCGCTCAACTCCATGCTCACGGAGTACCGCGCGCTCGTGAGGGAAGTCGACGATCCCAGCGAGAAACTCAGGATTTTCCTGCAGGTGCACCTTAACTTTCACCTGCACTCAAAGGATGATGTGTTCATCGGAAACATGGAGCTGCGCAACCTGTCTCCCAGCCACTATCGAACAATCATCGGCCTGCGGGAAGAATTTGCGCAGACGCTCTACGACATCATCCAGGAAGGCGTCGACCGGAGTGTGTTCAACACGGCCCAACCCCGGGTGATCTCGCTGACCATGCTTGGAATGCTCTCGGGAGTCTGCAACTGGTACCGCTCAAGCGGCGCCATGTCGCCCAGGGAAATGATCGAATTCTACACAGACCTCATCTTCTCCATGCTGGGCGCCGCGCCTGCCTCTGCCGGGGCCAAACCGAAACCGGCAAGGAAGCGGCCGGCTTCCTAGTTTTTCTGTCCCCGCACCATCCCAACGATCCGGCGCATGCGCCAACGAAGCGCGCCAATTTTCTAAATTCACTTAAAGAATGTTTCGCTACAATAGTGTTTTTTATTAAAGAATTATTACAGTAATTTAGAAAATAATCCCTGGAGAGATTCGCTCCAGGGGGATTTTTTTCCGCCAGCGCATAGCTTGGGGTGATTTCGGGCGACCACAGGTCGCCCCTACGAAACCCTGGCTTCGGGCGGCAAAATACCGCCCCTGCAAAACCCCGGCGTAGGGGCGACCTGTGCTCGCCCGTTCCCCGTATTCCCGGCGCAGCATCGCTTGGGGAAAACGCTTTTCGTGGCGCATCGCGTGAAGAACGAGGTTTTCGTAGGGGCGACCTGTGGTCGCCCGCGCCTCCTCCGGCGCAAAGCGCCGCACGACAAAGCCCCAACACCTCCCCATCCTGCCTCGAAAAAATGATCTACCCAACGCATAGCTTGGGCTGAGCGAAGCGATGCCCAACACCCGGGCGAAGGTGGTTCCGTTGGGCTTCGCTTCGCTCACCCCAACCTATGAATTCGTCATTTTTCCGAAAAAAAATGATCCTCCCTCTTGCAGCTTTCTTGCCGAAGGAGTAGCGTTTAAAAATCCAAATTCCATGGATTCCCCGACCCGCCGGGGAAAAACAGCAAATGTTTACGCAACGGCCCCAAGCCCCCCGAAATCCTTTCCCGAATGATGTACTGAGCGGCAGCCTTGATGCCGCCAGAAATATTGTTATATCATACCCCCCCCCCCCGCATTTATTTGGGATAATTTACACTTCCCCGACTTCAAAATAACGCGAAACTATCTTCAAACCCGCCCTGCCTTCCTTTCCGGAAGGCGGGGCTTTTTTTTGTAAAGGAGTTTTTCAATGAACACTTCCCGAACGCAATCCCCAGGCTTTTGGGGATTCAACTCCCTGCTGTCCGGCGCCTTCGGCGCGGCGCTGGCTTTCCTGCTGGCCTTCGCCTCTCCCGCATGGGCCGCGAGCGGCCCCACTACCATTGACCTGAACGACCACAGCACCGCCTCCGGCACGGACTGGAATTACGCCAGCGGCGTCTTCACGATTACCGGCTCCACCGCCATCACCGTCACCTCCCCCACCGCAGTGGCCGACGGCACGCGGATCGTGATCGACGACGGCGTGACGGCCAATCTCACCTTCGACGATGTAAGCATCATGATTCCAACCGTCACCAGCCAAAGCCCGGTGACGGTAAGCACCGCTTCTTCCACATTGAACCTCACCATTACGGGGACGCTTAATAACCTCGTGGGAGGCGATGGCGCAGCGGGCATCAGCGTAGAGAGCGGGGCAACGCTGGTCATCGGCGGCAGCGGCACGCTTCGTGCCAGCGGCGCTGGCGGCGGGGCGGGAATCGGCGGCGCGTCGGCGGGCGTCCTCGTAACAGGCGGTTCGTGCGGAACGGTCACGATCGGGGACAGCGCCACGGTCATCGCCAGCGGCGGCAGCGGCCCAATGTCAATCAGCGGCGGAGCGGGAATCGGCGGCGGCGGCGGCTCCATGGGCGGTACAGGAGGGACAGTCACGATCACAGGCAATGCCAATGTCACTGCCACCGGCGCCGACAAAGGCGCAGGAATCGGTGGGGGTGGGGGTGGCGGCACTCGCGCCAACACCACCATCAATACCACCGGCCTGGTCACCGCCAGCGGCGGCAGCGACGGAAACGGACATAATGGCGCGAATATCGGCGATGGCGCCAGCACCGGAGTGGGGACGGATATTTCCAACAGCGTGGGTTGTTTCGTAGTGAGCGCCTCTGTCAGCGGCGGCAACGGCAGCATTTCGCCTCTGGGCAGTTGGTCGGTGAACCGGGGCGATATGAGCTTTGGCATCCAGGCGGACAGTGGCTACGCGATTGACAAGATCACGGACGGATCGACCGATGTCACCGGCACGCAGGCGGGCATGATGGTCGGATCCTATGCCTTGACCGGCATCAGCGCCAACCACACCCTTGTGGTGAGCTTCGTCTTGCAGCTTTCGCTGACCCCCTCTTCCCTGCCGAACGGCACGGTGGGCACGGCCTATTCGGTCAGCATTGCCGGGGACGCGAGCGGCGGCGTGCCGCCTTATGCCGGATTCTCGCTGGCCGCAGGTTCCACCTTGCCC
>WQZF01000081.1 GCA_009780885.1 Betaproteobacteria bacterium
AACACCTGTCGAGCGCAATCCCCGCCATTCATGGCGGGGTCAGCGAGACATGGCGTAACAGGCGCCGAAGGCGCCCCGCATTGTGTCGAGGAATCCCCAACCTTCAGGTTGGGGTGACTCAAAGCTGCGACAAGGCGCGGGGAAATATTAGTTTCTGGATTGAAAAAACTAATAATAAACCTATAATTTGCCTCATGAATGAAGTGTTCTACTCCAAAAAAGCCGCCAAACAGTTGCGCAAGCTTCAACCGTCGGACAGCAAGGAAATCCGGGAAGAATGCAAAAAACTGAAAGACATGCCGAATTGCGCAAACGTCACAGCGCTGGTAGATCACAAGTATCCATACCGGTTGCGCACAGGCCGCTTCCGGGTGTTTTTCGAGTTTGACGGCGCAGCCCGCATTGTCTCGATTGAAGAGGTGAAAATACGCAATGAACGCGCTTACTGATTCCGTGCAAATCCTGCGCGACCGTGAAGGGCGCCCCGCCTTTGCCGTGATCCCGTTCGCCGATTATCAGGCGCTTGCCAAAGGCAAGGCGAAGAAAGATCCGGGAATTCCCGCTGCCGTGGTGGATTTGGCGATGGACAATGAATGGTCTGCCGCCCGCGCATGGCGGGAGCACAAGGAATTGACGCAGACCGAAGTCGCGCAGCGCATGGGCATTACGCAAGGCGCCTACGCGCAACTCGAAGCAAAGAAGAGCATCCGCAAGTCCAGCCGCGAGAAGATTGCCGCCGCGCTTGGAATTCACGAATCGCAACTCGATTTCTGAGCGGACAAGCAGCAAAACAAACGGCCACTTTCGGAGTGGCTGTTTTTATTGAACCGCCAATCAAGGCTTGAGAAAAATCGAATCATCCCAAGGCCGCGCAGAGGATGTTTGCCAAT
This sequence comes from Betaproteobacteria bacterium, assembly GCA_009780885.1. Lineage (GTDB taxonomy): Bacteria > Pseudomonadota > Gammaproteobacteria > Burkholderiales > Rhodocyclaceae > WQZF01. Next base: position 891 of record WQZF01000081.1, read on the forward strand.
CGTCCCGTTGCATTGCCCGGGCGGATCGCCATCCGCCTCTACGATCCCGTGGCATGCAACTGGTATCCAGGATGGGTAGAGCGTCAGCGAAACCCATTAAAATTTTCTAAATTACTATAATAATTTTTAAATTAAATACACTACAATAATTGAACATTATTTAAACAAATTTAGAAAATATAGCTCGGATAAGCGAAGCGTCGTCCGACACATGAAAAGCAGTTTTCCACGGCCCGAAAAATAGGGACGAGCCTGAACACTCCGTTCATTTGGATTTCATACATCGGATGGGGCTTTGCTTATCCGGCCTGCGCGACTTGCATCGAAAGTTGCGCCAGGTTTGGGAAAGTCCCGGAAAAGCCTGTCAGCGGACGCCTGATGTTTCGCGTGCCGCTGCGTGTCCATTGCGAGGGCTCTAAGCCGCGACCAGCTTGAGTTGAGCCACTCGTTGCAGGTTTACATGCTGGCGCGCTACCCAGATATCATAAGCGTTTTGCATGGATAGCCAACTCTCCGGGGTGCGGCCGATTGCCTTGGAAAGGCGCAGGGCCATCTCCGGAGTGACCCGGCTGGCGCCCTTGAGGAGTCGGCTGATCGTCGATGCTGCCACGTCCAGCTTTTCCGCAAGTTCCCGGCCGCTGATGCCATTTGGGTCAAGATAGACCTCGGTGATGAATTCGCCGGGATGGGGGGGGTTATACATAGCCATTAGTGATAGTCCTCATAGTCCAGGATGTAGGCATTCCCGTCTTCGAACTCGAAGCTCAGCCGCCAGTTAGCATTGATCGAAACAGCCCAACGCCCGTGCATTTGCCCTTTGAGCGGGTGCAACTGGAAGCCGGGGATATCCATATCCTCAATCGTCTGGGCCGTATCCAGAGCAGTCAGTTGCATCCGAAGCCGTTTTGCATGGGCAGCCTGGATGCCAGAAGTGGCGCCGGCCTCAAAGAATTTTCTCAGCCCCTTGTGCTGGAACGACTTTATCATGTTGCGCGTCACGCAACAATCGAACTGTTTTGTGAGCGTCCGGCAAGCGCTCAATCCGGCACAAACCAGCGCCGTCCCCGGTCGTTGAAGGCGCGCAGGGGATGCGCGTATAGACGGCTTAGATGTTCCGCCGTGAGTATGTCTTCACTTTTTCCGAGCAGGAATTCACCGTTTCCGAAGAGTAGCAAGGCGCGGTCGCTATAGCGGGCTGCCAGCGCGGGGTCGTGGAGCGCCATTGCGCAGGCTGCGCTTTCCTCTTGCGCCAGACGGCTGAACTGTTCGAGGACGGCGATTTGGTGGTTGAGGTCCAGATGCGCCAGCGGCTCGTCGAGCAGGTAAAGCTGCGGCGCTTGTGTGAAGAGCGTCGCAATCGCCAGGCGTTGCCGTTCTCCGCCGGAGAGCGTGTGAATCTCGCGTTCCTCCAGCGCCTCCAGCCCGACGCGCGCCAACGCCGCGCGCGTCAGCGCAATATCCTCATCCGACTCCCATTGCCAGCGCCCCAGATGCGGGTGCCGGCCGGTCAGCGCGGTTTCGAGGACCGTGCTGGAAAACGCATCGTGCTGTTTCTGCGCCAACCAGCCACGACGGCGCGCGGCGGCGGGGGCGCCCAGCGCGGCGTAGGTTTTTCCGGCGAGCAGGATTTCGCCGCCCTGCGGCGCGCGCAGGCCGGCCCAGGTCGCAAGCAGCGTCGATTTCCCGGCGCCGTTCTTTCCCAGGATCGCCAAGCGCTCGCCCGGCATCAGGACGAGGTCGAGGCCGGAACAAACATGATGTCCGCCGATGCGTACCTCAAGCGCGCGCGCGGCGAAATGTCCGGCGGCGGACTCTGGCCTCTTGTCCGGAGTGGTGCCAAAAGCGGTGTCAAAAGCGGCGTTCAAGGCTTGTGCTCCCACTCATCAAAAACTCTGGCGCGGGTGGCGCGACAGCAGGAATAAAAACACCGGCACGCCGATCAATGCCGTCAGCACGCCCACCGGCAACTGTTGCGGCGCGATCAGCGTTCGCGCCAGAGTATCCGCGAAGAGGAGCAGGCTGCCGCCGGCGAGTACCGTGGTAGGCAGCAGGAAACGCTGGTCGTTGCCGATCAGGAGCCGCACCAGATGCGGCACGATCAGCCCGACGAAGCCGATCGTCCCGGCGCTGGTGACGGCCACCGCCGTTGCGAACGCGGCAACGGCATAGACCACACGGCGCAGGCGTGGGACGGCGACGCCGAGGCTTTGCGCGGCCTCTCCGCCGCGCGCCAGCAGATTCAGCTCGCGCGCGAATGGCAGCACGGCGGCAAGCGAAACGATCAAGGCCGCGAAAGTCAGGAGCGGCGCATTGACCTGCGCCAGATCGCCCATCAGCCAAAACAGCATTCCGCGCAGTTGCCGTTCGGGCGCAAGCGAGAGCACCAGGGTAACCAGCGCCCCGCAACCGGCGGCGACGATCACGCCGGTCAACAAAAGGCGCGTTTGTGTCCAGGAACCGTCGCCGTGGGCCAGGCCGAACACGATCAGAATCGCGCCCAGGGCGCCGGCGAAGGCGAGCATGTTGATCCCGGTCAGCGACAGCCCGAAAAAGAGCGCCAGCATCGCGCCGACTCCGGCGCCGCCAGAGATGCCGAGAATATAGGGATCGGCCAGCGGGTTTTTCAGCAGAACCTGCATCAGGGCCCCGGCAAGCGCCAGCAGCCCGCCACAGGCGAATCCGGCGAGCACGCGAGGAGCGCGCAGCCGGGTGATGATCGCCGCATTGGGCGAATCCTGCCCGAACAGCGCCGTCAGCGCCTCGCCTGGCGCAATCGAAACGCTTCCGGCCAACATCGCGAAAAGCGCGCAGCCCAACGCCAGCGCGCAGAGCAGGAGCAATACGAGAAAGGCGCGGCGGTGCTTTGTCATGGAAAGGAGTGGAAAAATCAAACCGAAAGCTTAAGGATACTCTGAACAAGTCACCGCGCCGCGTGCATCTTCGGAATTGGGCGGTCTGCGGCGTTGCAAATCCTCGCGATACCTTCAGGTATCGCTGTGGTTTGCGTCTTGCATCCCATCCCAATCCGCAGCGCACGCTTACCGCTCGACTTATTCAGAGTACCCTTAACAAAGCTTTCCGGGTTTTTTCAGCCGAAGCGCCGGGAAATCGGCAGCAGGGGCGGAGGGCAATCCGATCGAAAAGTGGCATATTTTCTAAATTACTGTAATAATTATTAATTAAAAATCAATACTGTAGCCGTATATTATTTAACTAAATTTAGAAAATAACAGGGAATTTTTTATCTGCTTTCCCAAGGCCCATCATAAAAAACCCCACCATCCCAAGAGGGGTTTGTTTTAAAATTACCGGTTGCGGTTCCGCGTAACGGAAAGCCGCCGAAGGGTTTCGGCGTCTCTGGCGCGGGCCGCTTTTTCTTGTCTACGGAGTTTTATATGAGCACAACCCTCAATCAATTTCTGGATTATGTCCAGCAACGCGATCCGCACCAGCCGGAGTTCCTGCAGGCGGTGAAAGAGGTCTACAGCACCATATGGCCCTTTCTCGAAGAAAATCCGAAGTATCGCAAGAATAAACTTCTGGAGCGCCTGGTCGAACCGGAGCGGATGATCATGTTCCGTGTGCCCTGGATGGATGACGCGGGCAACGTGCAGGTCAATCGCGGCTTTCGTGTCCAGATGTCCTCGGCGATCGGCCCCTACAAGGGCGGGCTGCGTTTTCATCCTTCGGTCAATCTTTCCATTCTCAAATTCCTCGCCTTTGAGCAAGTCTTCAAGAATTCGCTGACGACCTTGCCGATGGGCGGCGGCAAAGGCGGTTCGGATTTCAACCCGAAGGGCAAGAGCGATAACGAAGTCATGCGTTTTTGCCAGTCGTTCATCGCAGAGCTTTACAAGTACATTGGCGGAAACATGGACGTTCCGGCGGGCGATATCGGCGTGGGCGGGCGTGAAATCGGATTCATGTTCGGCATGTTCAAGAAACTCGTCGGCGAATTCCAGTCGGTCTTTACCGGCAAGGGGCTTGATTACGGCGGCAGCCTGATCCGTCCGGAAGCAACCGGCTACGGCACGCTGTACTTCGTCAAGGAAATGCTCGCCACCCGTGGCGAAACGCTCGAAGGCAAGCGCGTTGCCATTTCCGGCTCCGGCAACGTTGCGCAGTACGCCGCCGAAAAGGCGATGGCGATGGGCGGCAGGGTGATTTCCGTTTCCGATTCGGACGGCACCGTTTATGACCCGCAAGGCATGAACGAAGAAAAATGGTACGCCCTGGTCGAACTCAAGGAAGTCAAGCGCGGACGGATCAAGGAATACGCCGAGCGTTTCCGTCTCGAATACCTGCCGGGCAAGCGCCCCTGGCATCTGCCCTGCGATGTTGCGCTGCCGTGCGCGACGCAAAACGAACTCGACGGCCAGGACGCAAAAAACCTTCTCTCCAACGGCTGCATCGCGGTTGCCGAAGGCGCGAATATGCCTTCGACGCTTGAAGCGGTGGATGTCTTCGTTGGGGCTGGCACCCTGTATGCGCCCGGCAAGGCAGCCAATGCGGGCGGCGTCGCGGTATCGGGCCTGGAAATGAGCCAGAACGCGCAGCGCCTGTCGTGGTCGCGCGAAGAAGTGGATCAACGCCTGCACGGCATCATGTTGTCGATCCATGCGGCTTGCATGAAGTACGGCGCAGGACGCGGCCCGAACAAATCCACCAACTATGTCATGGGCGCCAACATCGCCGGCTTTGTGAAGGTTGCCGACGCGATGATTGCGCAAGGGATCGTCTGACATGCCCGCCGCCGCGAGGCGCGGCACGGCCGGATACGATCCGAATCTGTTTGTCCCCTGGCGGCGTGCCTCCGCCAGGGGCTTTTTTTACCGAAAAAAAACCACGGCCTGACCCGTGGTTTGAAATGAAGGCTTTGCGGAGCCGCGCCCTTAGCGCAACCATCCCTTGCGTCGAAAATACCAGAACGGCGCGACGACCGAGCACAGCATCAGGGCGATCGAGAAAACGTAGCCGAGTTCCCACTCCAGTTCCGGCATGAATTTGAAGTTCATCCCGTAGATGCTGGCGATCAAGGTGGGCGGCAGCATCGCGACGGCGGCCACGGAGAAAATCTTGATGATCTTGTTCTGGTTGATATTGATGAAACCGACCGTGGCATCCATCAAGAAGTTGATCTTGTCGAACAGAAACGAAGTGTGGCTGTCGAGCGAATCGATGTCGCGCAGGATTTGCCGCGCTTCCTCGGCCTGATCCGCAGTAATCAGCCGGTTGCGCATCAAAAACGAAACCGCGCGGCGCGTATCCATCACATTGCGGCGGATGCGCCCGTTCAGATCCTCTTCCTGCGCGATTCCCGCCAACACCTCGGCAGCATCGTCGTCGCTGAGCGGGGAAGTCAGTACGCGCTCACTGATCTTTTTCAGGGTCTCGTAAATCTCTTCCAGCGAATCGGCAGAATATTCGGCGTTGGTGCCGTAGAGATCGAGCAGCACATCCATCGCATCCTCGACCGATCCGGGTTTCACGCGCGCGCGCATCCGCACCAGGCGGAACACGGGCAAATCCTCGTGATGCAGGCTGTAGAGCACATCGTTCTTGAGCGTGAAGGCGACGGGGACGTTACACGCGCCTTCCTCGTCGTCATCGAGCAGAAAATCGGAGCGGATATGCAGCCGTCCGGCGTCATCCTGGAAATAGCGCGCCGAAGCCTCGATATTGCCGATTTCGTCCTCGTCGTCCGGCAGTTCGGGCCCGAAAATATCCTGGAGGAATTCCTGTTCTTCCTCGGACGGGGAATCGAAATCGACCCAGATCGGCTTTGCGCGCGCCAGATCCCCAAGGCTTTCGATATGGGTTTGCTTCAAGCGGCCATTGACGATTTCAAAAGCATTGATCATTGGCGATCTCCTTGCTGGACGTGGTGTTGTGTCCAGCGAAGGGTAGCACGATTGGTGCAGTGCAGCAACGGCGCTTTTGCCTTGTTCTATTTCATTTTTTCGGCAACGGAACGATCGCTCAATCCAGCGCTCCGGCGGGCTTTCCGGTCAGGCGCACGAACGCCTCGCAGTACTTTTCCGCCGTGCGCGCGATGATCGCAGCGGGCAGGCGCGGCCCCGGCGCTTTCTTGTTCCAGTCCAGCGTTTCCAGATAATCGCGCACGAACTGCTTGTCGAACGAGGGCGGGGCGCTGCCGGGCATGCGGGCGCGGTAGGCGTCGGCAGGCCAGAAGCGCGAGGAATCGGGCGTCAGCGCCTCGTCGATCAAATGCAGCGTTCCGGCCGCGTCGATTCCGAATTCAAATTTCGTATCGGCGATGATGATCCCGCGCTGCGCCGCGTGGGCTGAGGCTTCGGCGTACAGGCGCAAGGCGATGCGACGCGCCTCTTCGAGCAATTGCGCCCCGTTTTTTCCGGTGCCGTAAAGCGCGGCGGAAAGATGGGCGGCGCAATGCGCCCCTGCGGCGGCGGCGCTAATGTTTTCATCATGTTCTCCGATGGCAGCCTTGGTCGCCGGAGTGAAAATCGGCTGCGGCAGCCGCGCGCCCTGCGTCAAGCCCTCGGGAAGTTGTACACCGCAGACCGCGCCGGTTTCCCGGTAATCCTTCCAGCCCGAACCGGAAAGATAGCCGCGCACGACGGCTTCTACCGGCAGCGGCGTCAAACGCTTGACCACGATGGCGCGGCCACGCACCTGCTCGCGTTCGGCGCGCTTGACCACCGATTCCGGGTCGATCCCGGCAAGCTGGCCGGGGACGATCGCGGCGAGGCGCTCGAACCAGAAATTGGCGAGTTGGGTCAGCACCTTCCCCTTTTGCGGGATCGGGTCGGGCAGGATCACATCGAAAGCCGAAAGCCGGTCGGTGGCGATCATCAGCAGGTGGTCGGCATCGAGGGCATAAATATCGCGCACCTTGCCGCGAGAAAGGAGCGGCAAGCTTTGCAGGGTCGATTGGAACAAGGGTGCAGTCACGGCAGGAACTCCTGGAAAACGCCCTGGGGCGGTTTTGATTCGTTCGTATGGATAGATTCACAGGGGCGGATGGCAATCCGTCCGTGGACGCCTGTCCTGCTCAAGCCTTTGGCGGCTGCGTTTCGACAAAGGAAGGGCGTTGCATCAGGCGGTCGTAAAGACGCGCCAGCGCGGGATATTCGGTCTGCCACTCAATCTCCGGAAAACGCAGGAGCAGCCAGCCGAGCGTCGAGCCCACCGCCGCGTCGGCCAGCGAAAAGTGAGTGCCTACACAGTGCGAATGCTCTTCCTTGAGGCCGTTCGCCATGAAAGCGAGGCCGCCGTCCACCTTCTCGCGTTGGCGCTGTATCCACGACGCGCTTTGCTGTTCCGGCGGGCGTTTCTGCTCAAGGAGAATCAGCGAGGCCGCATCGCAAATACCGTCGGACAAGGCTTCCCAGCAACGCACCTCGGTACGCGCGCGGCCCGTGGCCGGCAACAGCTTGTTGTTTGGCGCGGCGCTGTCGAGGTATTCGACGATCACGCGCGAATCGAAAATTGGCGTTTCATCGTCGAGAACGAGCACTGGAACCTTGGAGAGCGGATTGCTTTGTGAAACTTTCGTGCCGTCTTCCCAGGGAGAATCAACGGCAAACTCATAATCGATTTTCTTTTCCGCGAGGACTATCCGCACCTTGCGCACAAAAGGGCTGGTCAACGAACCGATCAATTTCATGAAATAGGGGTCTCGATAAATAAAGCGTTGGAAGGCTTCTGCTGGCCTTTATGCCGAATGCGGCGTCCCCTGCCGGAGCTTCGGGATCCGGGCGGGGAATTATAGCACCGGGCAAGGGGTCAAGCATGTTTGAGTGTTGTGTTTCTGCCTCTTTATGGATTTCATGAATTTTCTAAATTACTTAAATAATATTCCGCTACTGTAGTGTTTTTTATAAATAAATTCTTTAGTTAAATTTAGAAAATCGGGGAGCGGGAAGCACTCTGCCGGCATCGAAGCTGGGCTTCCTGCGCCCCCGAGTGTTGGGTTTCGCCCAGCCCCATCGTGCGGCGCGCAGCGCCGGTGGGAGTTCCCCTCGCCCGCTTGCGGGAGAGGGGCGGGGGGAGAGGGGTTGGATTGCCGGGGGAATAAAAAGCGGCGCTCTTCAAGAGCGCCGCTGTTCAATTCCCCTCCGTGGAAGGGCGGGG
>WQZF01000082.1 GCA_009780885.1 Betaproteobacteria bacterium
CTGCGGCGTTGCAAATCCTCGCCATAGCGACGGCTATGGCTGCGGCGTAGTTTGCAAATTCGGCCTTGCATCCCATCCCAATCCGCAGCGCACGCTGTCCGCTCGACTTGTTCAGAGCATCCTTAAGTGCCGGAGCAATAAACGCTCTGCCAGTTCCATATCTCCGGGCCAGGTGACCTTGAGATTGGAAGGGCTTCCCGTGACCAGGAGCGGCGCATGGCCGCAGGTTTCGACGGCGCCGGCCTCGTCGCTGACTTCGGGGGCGCGTTCGAGCGCGGCGCGCAGGAGTCCAAAACGGAACATTTGCGGCGTCTGCGCTTGCCAGAGGTGTTCGCGCGGCAGCGTCGCCTCGACGCGAGGCGTTTTTCCAGGGACCGCCTTGCTGCCGCGCTTCAAGGTGTCGGCAAGCGGAACCGCCAGAAGACCGCCGACCGGATCATCGCCAACCGTCTTCAACAGGCGCTCCAGCGTCCGGGAATCGAGGCAGGGACGGGCTGCGTCGTGCACGAGCATCCAGTCCTCGTCGCGCACCGGCATCCCCGATTCCGCCACCGCTTCCAGCCCGTTCCGGACGCTCTGCGCCCGCGTTGCGCCGCCGCAATAGACGGGTTTGAGTTTCGGAGCAAGTTTCTCCCAGTGCGCATCGTGCTCTTTCCAGTAATCGTCGTCCGGCGCGAGCACGACCCAGACGCATTCGATTTGCGGAGCAGCGCAGAGGGAAAGAAGAGTCTGGAAAAGAAGCGGAGCGCCGCCCAGCGGAAGATACTGCTTCGGCATTTCCGCCCCGGAGCGCGTGCCGCTCCCGGCAGCGGGAACAAGCGCGTAATAGCGGGGCACAGAGCCGCAAGACGATGGGTTTTCCCCAGAGTCCTTGTCATTCATTTCAAAACAGATTCCTTTCCTGCGCGGGCAAGTCTTCCCGATCCGCCATGAAATCCAGCGGAATTTGGGTGTGCCCGGCAAGCTCGAAAAATTCCCGCCAGGAAAGGCGGAATTCCATCGGAAGCCTGAGCGCCTGGCTTCGTCCAACGATAAACAATTTGGCGGTGGTTGGCATGGTTTGGCTCCTTGACTTCATCGCGAGCATATATCAAAGCTCTGCCGAAGAAGCCCAGGCTTTCAGTCTGTATTAAAATTTTTATCAGCAGGAAAGAAAAACCCAGGCGGCCCGAGCCCGCCAACCACGCCCCAAACAGAGAACGCCATGCCAGAAGAAGAGCAAAACCCTTTCCATGATCCCTTTTTCCTGAAGTTCATGGAAAGCGTCCTTTCCCGCCTCAGCCTTCCCGAGAGCGATCCGCTGCCGCTTCTGGCCGAAGTGGTCGCGGCCATTCGTCCGCGCGATCCGGAAGACACCGAAAGCGCCACCCGCGCGCTTGGGGCGACCTGCTGCCTGCTCGCGCGCGATCCCGGACTGCGCGCCGGTTTCCGGCGGGCGCTGTTTTCGCTGTTCGAGTCGAAAAAACAGGTCGAGCTTTACGCATCGTCGGGGATCTTCCCCAACGCCGGTTTTTTCTCGGAAATGTCGCGCCGCCTCTCGCATACGCTGCTGCCGGAAGTCGCCGATCCGAACAGCATGAAAGACCTGGTGCCGCGCCTTTTCCCCAAACGCAGCGACGAAATCTGGATCAACGGCATGGACGATGCTGCCTGGATCGACTTTTTCCTCGCGCTGCGCTTCGACGAGGAATCCTGGTCGGGCAACATCCCCTTTAGCTTGCAGCAACTCCTCGAATCCCTGCGCGTTCTCTCCTACCGCGTCGCGGCGCTGGGTGTCGAACCCGAACTCCTGCGGATCGACCCGGCGCTGGAACGCTTTGAATCGCCGTTTTTCGCCCAGAACCAGGAAACGATCCAGTATTGCGAACGCTATCTCGCCTGGTGGAGCGAACGCGCCGAACCGCTGGAAGACGAGAAACATTTGCTGGTGCTGCTCGACCAGTGCCAGCAGGTCAGCGAACGGGTCCGGAAACGCGCCGAACAGGACGGCACCAGCCTCACCCTCACCTACCACATGCAGCGGCTGTGCCAGCATCTGAAGCGTTGCGAGCGTATCCTGGACATTCTCGGCGCCCTGCACCGCGAGCGCCTCGCGGAGTTTTTCCCCCCGGCAGTCCGCCTCTTCAAGAATCTCGTGCGCGCCGAATGCCATAGAAACGATCTTCGCTATTACTGGCAGCAGAACGTCGAAATCCTGGCCCTGCGCGTCACCGAAAACGCCGGGCATCGGGGCGAACACTACATCACCGAAACGCGCCGCCAATACCTCGAAATGATGCGCGCCGCTGGCGGCGCCGGTCTGATCATCGCCTTCATGGCCATGTTCAAACTGATCATCGCCAGCGGAGACCTTGCCCCGCTGAACGAGACGATTGCCTTTTCGCTCAACTACGGGCTGGGTTTCGTCCTCATCTACATGCTGCACTTCACGGTGGCGACGAAGCAACCGGCGATGACCGCCAACGCGATTGCCGCCAGCATCGGCGAGGCCAGCGGCAAAACCCGCGATCTGGAAAACCTGAGCACCCTGATCGCCCGCACCCTGCGCACCCAGATTATCGCCATTCTCGGCAATGTCATGACCGTCGTTCCCACGGCAATCCTGGGGGCAATGGCCTGGCAGGAACTCAGCGGGCATCCCTTCATCGACGTGGAAAAGGCAGGAGAACTACTCGCCGAGCACCACCTCTACAAAAGCGGCAGCATCTTCTATGCTGCGATTGCCGGCGTTTGCCTCTTCCTCTCCGGGCTGATCGCCGGGTATTACGACAACCATGCCGCCTACAACCGCATCGGCGAGCGCCTGATCCACATCCCTCGCCCGAAATGGCTGATCGGCGACGAAAAGATGCAGCGGATTGGGCATTACGTCGGGGAACACCTCGGCGGACTCGCCGGCAACTTCTCCTTCGGCGTCATGCTCGGCGCGATGTGGGCCGTCGGAATGCTCTTCGGTCTGCCGATCGACATCCGCCACGTCGCCTTCTCCTCCGCCTACCTCGGCCTCGCGCTCGTCAGTTTCGACTTTCATCCGGACTGGGCCAACTTCGCCTGGAGCGCTGCCGGAGTCGCCGCCATCGCCGCCATGAACCTCGCCGTCAGCTTCTCGCTGGCCCTCATCGTCGCCCTGCGCGCGCGCCAGGTCACTTTCGACCAGCGCCGCCAACTCCTCGGCAGCCTCCTGCGCCGCTTGAGGCAATCGCCAAGGGAATTTTTCCTGCCGCCACGGGAGGGGAAGATCAGGGCGGAAGCTGGGATGGGTGAGCCTGTGGAGACGGAAAAGCCTCAAAACAGCGAGGCTGGAGAGGATCGGAAAGCGGATTGAACACCTGTCGAGCGCAATCCCCGCCATTCATGGCGGGGTCAGCGAGACATGGCGTAGCAGGCGCCGAAGGCGCCCCGCATTGTGTCGAGGAATCCCCAACCTTCAGCTTGGGGTGACTCAAAACAGCGCATATTTTCTAAATTACTTAAATAATGTTCCGCTACTGTAGTTGTATTAAAGCATGAATTCTTTAGTCTAATTTAGAAAATCGTTTCGCCCACGCAGACCGGATAAGCACAGCCTCATCCGAGGTGTGAGGCGTATTTTGGGAAATGCCTTTTTCGGTGCTCGCCCTGTTCGTCGTGAATCACTTACGCAGCGGCATGTTCCGGCATATAGCGCTGAATGCGCGCCAGTGTCTCGCCAAGCGCGTCCCGCGCGCGGGCGGTATCGTAGTCGGCCTGAAGGCCGGTCCAAAAACCGTCGCTCATGCCAAAAAAGACGGACAGGCGCAAACCCGTATCGGCTGTAACGGATCTCTTTCCGGCGACGATTTCACCGATACGGCGTTGGGGTACGCCGATTTCCTTCGCCAGACGATATTGGCTGATGCCAAGCGGTTTCAGGAATTCTTCCAGCAGAATTTCGCCGGGATGCGGGTAAGGGATTTCGCGCGGCATGGTTGTTCTCCTTCAGTGGTAGTCCACGATCTCGACGCCTGTGGCTTGCCCTGCTTCAAAGCCGAAACAGATGCGCCACTGATCGTTGACCCGGATGCTGTACTGGCCGTCACGGTCGCCGGAGAGTCGTTCAAGCCGGTTGCCCGGTGGAACGCGCAAGTCTTCGAGCGTAGCCGCCCTGTTCAGTATCGCCAGCTTGCGCAATGCACTCGCGGCAATGTTGGCAAAGCGCGCTACACGCCGTCCATTGAACAAGGCTTCAGTGTCGGGGCAGTGGAAATTCGTTATCATGGAAAAGTACTAACGTGCAGCGATAGTATCGTAAGGCGATATTACACATCCACTCCAGGGTCGTCAATGAAGCGCATGACTCCAGCGAGATTGGAAAAAAATCGAAGGCTGGATTGGGAAGAATACGAATTTTCTAAATTAATTAAAGAATTATTCATTAAAACAAAATACTATATTGAAATATTCTTTAATCAAATTTAGAAAATTTTTATCTTTTAACCCGAATTCCATTTTTCCTGCGTCTACCTCCATGCAAGCTGCGGCGGCGCCGGAGAAGTTTTCCGGGCTGCCTTCTTTGATCAACCGACCTGGAGGTTTTCATGAATACCTTGTATTGCAGACCCGGCATGACTGCCGGTTGGTTCCGCCTCGCGCTTTTTGTGTTTTTTTCGATCCTGTTGGCGCTCTCGCTGAATGGATGCGGAACCTCTTCAGTGGATAAATCTTCGCCATCCGCCGTCCAGGATGTGCAGCCCTCTCCTCCGTTGACGGTGGATTCCGGGCAGAAACAGGAGCCCGTGAAGCCGGTCGCGACCCCTGCGGCAAAAGCCTTGCCTCCTCCGGCTGCTTCTCCGTCGGCCAGAGCGCCCTTGGTTGCACGCGAAATGGTATTTGACGCCGCCGCAGACAAACCATATGCGGATAGCTTTGTGCAACAAGGGTATTACCAGGATGTGCCGCGCGAACAGTACGAAACCCTGCCGGAGAGCGAAATCAGGCTGGTTGCCAGCGATCCTGTCTCGACATTCAGCATCGATGTCGATACCGGCGCCTACGCCAATGTCCGGCGTTTCCTCAATAACGGGGAGTTGCCGCCGCACGGCGCGGTGCGCGTGGAGGAACTGATCAATTATTTCCCGTATCAATACGCGCTGCCAAGCCCGGTCGATGGCAAGCTGCCGCCTTTCGGCGTCACCACCGAAATCGCGCCGAGCCCGTGGAATGAGCATACCCGGCTGATCCGCATTGGCATCAAGGCTTCCGATACCGCTGTGGAAAACCTGCCGCCGGCCAATCTGGTGTTCCTGGTCGATGTTTCCGGCTCGATGGACCGTCCCTCGGGGCTGCCGCTGGTCAAGAGCACGCTGAAATTGCTCGTCGATCAACTGCGCCCGCAGGACAAGGTTTCGCTCGTCACCTACGCCAGCGGAACCCAGGTGGTGCTCGATCCGACTCCCGGCAGCGAGAAGGCGAAAATTTCCGCAGCCATCGAAAAACTGCGGGCAGGCGGCAGCACTGCCGGGGCTTCGGGAATCGCCCTGGCCTATCAAATGGCGCAGCAGGGATTCATCCATGACGGCATCAACCGGATCCTGCTGGCCACCGATGGCGATTTCAACGTGGGCATCACCAACTTCGAGCAGTTGAAGGAAATGGTCGCCGAGAAGAAGAAAGGCGGCGTTTCGCTGACGACGCTCGGCTTCGGCGTCGATAACTACAACGAGCGCCTGATGGAGCAACTGGCCGATGCCGGAGACGGCAATTACTCCTATATCGACACGGTGCGCGAAGCGCGCAAGGTGCTGGTCGAGCAGTTGAGTTCCACGCTTTCGGTCGTCGCCCACGATGTCAAGCTGCAAGTCGAATTCAACCCGGAGAAGGTCAGCGAATACCGGCTGATCGGTTACGAAAACCGCGCGCTGAAACGCGAGGATTTTTCCAACGACAAGGTCGACGCTGGCGATATCGGCTCCGGGCATACGGTGACGGCGCTTTACGAAATCGTGCTCAAAGGCGAAAAGGGCTGGCTTGAACCCCTGCGCTATCAAGCGGAGCAGACTGCGAAACTGGATCAGCGCTCCAGCGAGCTGGCGATGCTGCGCATCCGCTACAAGGAACCGAAGGCGGAACAAAGCAAACTGATGGAATTCCCGCTCAAGGCCAGCCAGATCAAGACTTCGCTCAAGGCTGCCAGCGAGGATTTCCGCTTCGCCGCCGCTGTTGCCGCCTACGGGCAGATTCTGAAAAACGGCAAGTACACCGGCACGTTCAAGCTCTCCGATGTTGCCGAACTCGCCCAGGACGCGAAAGGCGCGGACCGCTTCGGCCTGCGTGCGGAATTCGTGCAACTGGTCGATCTGGCAAAGAGCCTGCAAACGAAGGAAGCGCGGCGGAATTAAAGTGTTCTTTAACATGGGGGAGAAATTGCTCTCCCCCATCGCATCGGGAATTACCCGGTTGACTTGTAAACCCGCCTGTAGATGGTGATGCACGGGACGCCGAGGGCGGCGTCCCCTACTCCGGCACCTCGTGCATCACAAGCTACCAAAGTGGCGGGTTAATAAAGTGTTCCTTAACAAGAGCCAGAAATTGCTTCCCCAATCATCACAAGCGGAGACTGCGATAAAATGTGGCAATGTCATCCCTCTCCACCGCCAAGCCTCTTTCCTCCGCCGTTTCCGACAGCGACGAGGCGCTGCTCGCGCGCTACCGCGAAGGCGATGAAAAGGCGTTCGGGGAACTTTACCAGCGCCATCGCGCCGGACTTTACCGTTTCATCCATGGCCTCTGCTCCAGCGCGGCGCGAACCGACGAGATTTTCCAGGAAACCTGGCTTTCCCTCATTCGAAGCGATGCCGCGCCCGATGGCCGCGCCCGCTTCAGGACATGGCTGTACCAGATCGCCCGCCACCGGCTGATCGACCAGTGGCGGCGGGATGAAAGCACTGCAATGGAAGCCTTCGACGAAACCGAACACACTCTGCCCGACGAATCCGGAACAGAAAACCCGGAGACGCTGGCATTGCGTTCCGAGCAGTTGCGGCAAATCGGCAACGCGCTGGAAACGCTGCCCTTGCCGCAGCGCGAGGTGTTCTTGCTGCGCGCCCACGCCGGAATGGAGCTTTCCGAAATCGCCGCGCTGACCGATACTCCGCTGGAAGCGATCAAAAGCCGTTACCGCTACGCGCTCGCTGGCTTGCGGCAAAGTCTCCGTTCCCTGTCTCCGGTAGAAACGCCGGAGTTGAAAGCCCCTTCATGAAACCGCCTGCTCCTCTCCCCTCGCCCGACGGCCTGGGCAGCGATGTCGAGCAGCCATTGCTGCAAGCCGCCCGCGAGATGCGCCAGCCCGAACCCGGCCCGGCACTGGATGCCCTCATCCTGGAGGCCGCCGCCAAACGCGCGGCGGAAATCCGGCAGGCGCGCGTGGAGGCTGCTGCATCCACGGCGCCGAATCTTCCAAAAACTCCAGGAAAATCCTCCGCGCTGGAACGTTTCTCGCGCTGGCTCCTCGGCGACGGCCAGATGCGCGGGCATCTCGGGCAAGCGGTCGCCGCCAGCGTTTTCATCGGCGTCGCGATCGGGCTCGTGTTGAAGGTCGAGCAGGAAAGCAGCCTTTCTTCGCCCTTGTCCGAAAGCAATGCCCTGATCATGGAGCCGCCGCCCCCCAAAGTTGCGCCTCCCCTGGCGAGCCCCGGGCAAGCGCGAGAAAAAAACCTGGACAAGGCAATGCGGGCTGCCGAAGAAAACCGCGCGAAAACACCTGGAACGGCGCCGCAGAAGCCGAAGCCAATGGAGCCGGCTTCCGTTGCGCTTCCTGCACAGGAAAAGGAAGGCATGGCGCGGAAAGCAGCGATGCAGCAAAAAGCGCAGGACAGGGTGGCAGAATCGGACGCCGCCATGGATACCCTCTCAAAGCCCCCGCCCCCGCCTCCTGCCGCCGTCGCCTTCCCGCCACCATCGCCATCGCCAAGCCTTCCGGCGGCGAAAACACCGGCAGTTGCCCCGCCAGCAAGCCTCGAAATTTCCGCGCAGCAGGAAGAAACCAAGCCTGCGTATGCCGATCGGAACACCCCGGCAACTGTCCCCGCGACTCTTGCGCCGCTGGATCGAGCACAAACTCCTGCAAGAAGCCGGAAGGCAGATACGGAAGCAACGCCCAAAATGGAGATCCACGCGGAAATTGACGCGGAGATCGACGCGCAACTCAAGCGTATTCTCGATTTACGTCGCGCCGGAAAGAAAGAGGAAGCCGAGCTCCTGCTGCGCCAATTGCGTGCCCGCTATCCCGAGGCGAACATCGACGAGAGCCTGCGCCGCCTGGAACGCGAGGAAAATTAATCCCGAAATGAGCCCCTTGCGCTCCCCTTTCGCCGTCGTCTGCAAGGGCGCGACGCTTTCCGGCGAAATGATTCTCCCCGAAGACGAGAATGTGTGCGCCGTCGTCGTGTCGATGTTGCCGGAAAGGCTGTCGTGGGAAAAGGCATTGACGCGCCATTTGCTTGCCGACGCAGCCGGCATGCTGCGAATCGGCTTGCGCACCCCGGAAGAAGAGGAACGCGCAGCGGGCGGCAAGGGCGATCTCCCCTTGCCATTGCTTGCACACCGCCTGCTGGAGGTGCTCGATGCTTTCAAACGGCGCTGGAGGAACGGGGAGTTCAGGACGCTTTCCTTCCATATCCCCGATCCTCCCCCGCTCTCCTTTTTTGCCGCCGGCGATTTTTCCCCGGTCGCCCTGCGCATCGCAGCCCTGCGCGATGCCGAAATCCGGGCGCTGGCCTGCTGCGGGGGCTTGATCGACCTGGCCGGGAAGCAATACCTGAAGGCGCTCGTCGCGCCCTTGCTGATGATTGCAGAGGCCGGGGACATCCATGCCTTTACGGCGGCAGAGCGCTGCCGCGCCCTGATTGCCGCCGAATATGAACACCTGTCGAGCGCAATCCCCGCCATTCATGGCGGGGTCAGCGAGACATGGCGTAACAGGCGCCGAAGGCGCCCCGCATTGTGTCGAGGAATCCCCAACCTTCAGGTTGGGGTGACTCA
>WQZF01000083.1 GCA_009780885.1 Betaproteobacteria bacterium
CCGGTCGAGCGGCTGGACGTCCGCCCGATCCTTGGAACGGAGTTGTACGTGGGGAATGGGAAGGATGCGGAGGAGATGATGAGGAACGGGCGGTATTGCGGGGCGTTCAAGGTGGCTCCTTAACAAAGTCCCCCTCTTCGAGGGGGATGCCGGCA
The DNA here is from genome assembly GCA_009780885.1 of Betaproteobacteria bacterium. Taxonomy (GTDB): domain Bacteria; phylum Pseudomonadota; class Gammaproteobacteria; order Burkholderiales; family Rhodocyclaceae; genus WQZF01. The sequence goes on from WQZF01000083.1 coordinate 156, forward strand.
AAGCCGGCAGGGGGAGTGCGCCATTCTTCCACGGGAGGCCACTCCCACCGGCGCTTCGCGCCACCTCCCTCGAAGAGGGAGGCTTGACCACCCCGCCCTTCGGGCACCCCTCCTCGGAGGGGAATTGGACAGCGGCGCTCTTGAAGAGCGCCGTTGGTTTTATCTCCGGCGCAAAGCGCCGCATTTCAAAGCCCCCTTTCCAAAGGGGGGGGCGGCGAAGCCGTCGGGGGTTTGGGGGTTGAAGCCTGATTTCCGGCGCTTCGCGCCGCATTTGAACGCAAAACCACAAACCCCCGCCCCTGCGGGGCCCCCCCTTTGAAAAGGGGGCTTTAATTTCCGGCGCGTTGCGCCGCATTTCGGGGGTTTTAAATCAGCGCCGATAGCAATAAAGCCGGCCTTGCCGGAAATCATCGAGTTCGATGATCGATTCCGGTTCCAGTTCCGGAACCGGAAAGCTGTTGCTGACGAGGAGCGCGCCGGGGCGCATTTCGCGCAGCGCCTTTTCCCACAGTTCGGGCATCGGGGCCGGCGACAGGAATACATAAACCAGGTCGAATCCGGAAAGCGGCGTGCTCCACAAATCGCCCCAGCGCCATGAGATGTTGCGCCGCCCCAATGTCATCAGGCGTCCGATCAGCCAGGTCAAGGGAGCGTTCTCGATGCCGACGTAATCGCCCTTTGGCCGCAGCGCCGCCAAAGGGCGCAGGAGGCTGCCGAATCCGGCGCCGAGGTCGACGCAGCGCATGGAGCTTTCTTCGGGCATCAGGGAGGCGACGGCTTCTGCCGTGGCGCGGGTCGAAAGATAAAGTGGAATCTGGTCGCGCGCCGCGCCGCGAAAGATCAGCACCGAGACGATGAAGGCTGCGAGAAACCAGGAGGGATTGATTTCGAGTTGCGCGACGCGCCAGGCGAGCGGCGCGAAGAGCGCGTGAATCCCCCACCACCAACTGCTCTGCCGGCTGAATACTGCGAACAGGAAGGCGCAGATGCCGATGGCAAAGGAAATTTCCCGCCAGGGCAAGGCCTCGCCCTTGAAAAAATAATACGGCGCAGACAACGAGAGTACCGCGAGCGCGGCGGCGGCCTGCAATGCGAGTTGACGCCGTGCGGTGCTCACTGCGGCCTGCGCTTTGGGGAAAACTCAGAGCACCGCACAGGCGGTCGCGAAATCGAGACGCGGAGCGCGCGGGAAAAGCTTCGCAGGATCGCCGACGCCGAGATTGCAGAGGAAATTCGATTTGAAGCGTCCGTCCGGGAAGAATTCGCGGTCGAGGGTATCGTTGTCGAAGCCGGAAATCGGCCCGCAATCGAGGCCCAAGGCACGCGCCGCGAGAATGAAATATCCTCCCTGCAAGCAGCCGCTGCGAAAGGCCGTGATTTCCGCAAGGGAGGCCCTTTCTTCCCCGGCGTACCAGCTTCGGGCATCGACATGGGGAGAAAGCAGGGGCAGGTGTTCGTAAAAGAGCCGGTCCCAGGCGAGGATCGCGGTCACCGGCGCGGCCATGATCTTTTTCTCGTTGCCGGGAAACAGGGATGGAAGCAGGCGCTTTTTCGCTTCCGGCGATTTGAGGAAAACGACGCGCAAGGGCTGGCCGTTTGCCGCCGTGGGAGGCAGGGCGGTCAGTTCGTAGAGCCGTTGGAGCAGGGTGTCATCGACAGGGGTGTCGGTCCAGAAGTAGTGCGTCCGCGCGCCGCGAAACAAGGTCTCCAGCGCTGCATCGGAAATGGGGGAGTGCATTGGGGGCATGATGATCCTCTTTGGGCAAGATCGATTGGGGGATTTTGATTATAGCGATTCCAGAAACAGTCCATTTTCCGTGTGCGGGAAACTCCGATGGGTTTCGCTTCGCTCTACCCATCCTACGCCTTTGCCATTATTCGCGCTGTCCACCGCACAGGCGTCCATGGCGTTGACTATAGTAGGAGCGTCATCGACGTTTCGATTTTGAGGAGATTGAACCATGAACCGTTCCGTTTTGAAGTGGGCCGCCGCAGCGGCGGTGGCCTTGAACGCATCGGCCCCGGTTTGGGCGCACGGCTATGGTGGAGTTGGCTTTGGAGTCGGGATCGCGCTGCCCGGCCTGAGCCTGAGCATCGGCGCTCCGGCGATGGCGTATCCAGCGCCGGTCGTCCCCTATGCGTATCCGGCGCCAGCGGTTCCGTATGGGTATGCGTACCCCTATGCGTATCCCTATGCAGCCCCGGTCGTCTATCCCTACGCGGCGCCCGCTGCGGTTTACTACGGCGGGTATTACGGTGGGTATTACGGCGGACACTACGGCGGATACCGTGGCGGATATTACGGGCGGTCCGGGAGCTACTCCTACCGCTCGGCGCCGGGAACGCGTTATCGTCGTTAAATGCAGGATGGGCCAGGCGAGAAGCGAGGCCCATCTTTTTAACTCAATTTTCTAAATTTACTTAAAGAATGTTTGGCTACAGTAGTGATTTTCATCAAAAAATTATTATAGTAATTTAGAAAATACGGATCCAATCAAAAGCCCGGCAGGCTTTGCGCCTGGCCGGGCTTTTGCGTTCGGGGCAAGGGATTCAACGAATCGTGTAGCACTCTCCATACAGGCCCAATGCAGCGATTTCGCCGGAGGTGTCGCCCCAACCGATGTAGATGGTCGAACCGATGATGGCGGAAACGTTGATGCCGTTCGAGACCTGGATGATGTAAGGTTGGGCGGAAAGATTTTCATTCTTCCAGACCGCCCAGTCGGTTCCCGGCGCGTTGGAAAAATATTCCCATCCGCCGCCGCTGTTCATGAAGAAAAAGCCGACGCCGGGAACATCGATCGCGACGTAGATATTGGTGCGCCTTCCCTGCCGTTCTCCCGGCGGATCGAAGCGGCAGCTCAGGCTCAGGCTGCCGATGCCGCCGGTGGCAGAGGCGAGCGAGACCGGGCTGCCGCCCCATCCGCCGCCGCCGCTGCCACTGATCGCTCCCAATCGCTGGATCGCGGAATTGTTGATCGAAGGCTGCGCCCAGCTCGCGATGTCGTCGGCGCTGGCATAGGGGGCTGTGCCGCGATAGGTGCGCCCGGCAAGCTTGAGCGAGTCGCGCGGGTCGAAGACTGCCGCAGTGATCGCGTAGCCCGCGCCGGCGTTGTTCTGCGCGTAGAGCGCCGGCAGCACCTGGAGCGAGCAGGGATTCGGGCTGCTGATGCTCGGCAGTTTCACGTAAAGCCGTGTGCCGCCCTCTTCCATGCCCACGCCCGGCGTCATCCAGAGATTGGCGGCAGGCACCGGCTGGCCGCACCAGGTTGCCGTGGTCCGGTCGAGGATCCATTGCCCCGCCGGGCTTTGTCCGGCACTCGGGGCCAGGAGGTCAAAGGCGACCGTTCCGGAAGTGCCGTCTTCGGCTTGCAGCGCGCCAGCGACGCTTTCCTTCAGGATCATCGTCGGGCCGGTCGCGGTTTCGCCGGGGGCGATATTCACCTGCGCGCCGCTGGTGCTGAACGTGGTGGCGTTGATCGCGGTGGCGATGGTGACCGCAGTGGTCCTGACGTTGCCGGGCGAAACCGAGGCCGTGGCGGTGACATCCCCTGCGCTCTTGCCGATCGTCAGGCCGGGGAAGGTGAAGGTGTGTCCGCCGACGGTGACGGTTGAAACATCGGCATTGACGCTCGTTCCGTTGTCTCCGTCGTTGACATACCAGGCAGAAGCGTTGCCGCCAGCGCTGAAGGGCAGCGGGTTCGGGGTTTCGGTCAGCCGGTACACCCCGGTGGCATTCGCATCGACGGTGGCGTGCGTGTTCTGCGCGGCATTGCCGGTCGTCACCGTGAATTTCGGGCGCACGCCGCTGGCGGTGGCCGGAATGGTTCCGGCGGCGTCCTCGACAACCTTGAACTGGTCGGCAATCGCCGGATTGTGCAACTGTCCGGCAGTATCGCGGCCATAGGTGCGCCCGGTGAAAACGGTTTGCAGGCCGGAAGGCGGATTATCGACGCGCGAGCCGGTCAGCCCCGCAGCGGGAGGAGGCCCGCCCTGGGTGGCAAGGAGGATGGGCTGGGAAGAGTCGGTGCCGTCGCTCAGCTTGATCGTCAGCGTCGCTTCCAGATCGCCGGTGAAGCTGGCGGGAATGGAGACCGAGGGGAAAGGAGGGCCGCTGATCAGCGAAATCGTCGCCGGGGTGTAGGAGGCCGAATCCATCGACGAACGGGTACAGGGAATGTAGAGGGTATTCGTCGCCAGGCTTGCCGAAGGAGTGCCGAAGGTCATGGCTCCGCTGCTGACGGAAGGCACGATGTTCCTGTCGAACTGGACGCCCGCCGGCAGCGTCAGGCTGATCGTCGCCCCGGTGCTGTCCGCAGTGGCGCCAGCGTCGCACCCAAGCGCGCCGTTGGCATTTTCGGACAGCGTCATCGATTGTTGCAAGGCGAAAAAACTTCCCGCCGTGTAGGTTCCGGCGGTGAAGGCGCTGACGCTGATACTCGGGGCATCCAGGATTTCGACCAGTACCGGCGCGGTGTTGCCCGCAACGCCCGGTATCGTGCCGGCGACGGTGATGGTGATGTTTCCGGGAGAAGCGCCGGAGAGGTCGATGACGGTGCCGGTGAGGGTCGAAAGATCAATATCGATCCCCTCTCCAGGAACATCGTCATGGCATCCAGGGGTGGTGAACGTGATGGTTTCCGGAGTGCCCGAATCCCAGATCGTGGCGGGGCTGGTGAAATCGATCGAACAGGTGCCCGTATTTTGAAAACTGACATTCGCGGCACTGAATTGGGTCGTTGCCAGCGATGTCCAGACCGCGCCGTTGCTGAGCGTCAGCGTAATGGTCTTGTCTGCGGCGGTGGTGCCAAAGACAGTGTTCGCGCTGTCGACAATCGAAAGCGTGCGGTTCAACGGCACATAGAGCCGGGTATTGGCGCCTGCCGTTCCGCCCAGGGTCCCGGGCGCTGTCCCGGTCATGCTGACCGTCGTCGTGGCGCAAGCCGAACCCGCGCCGATGCCCAGGGCCAGCCCCAGCGCGATGCACAGTTTTTTCCGGTGGAATATCTTCATCGTGTTCTCCCTTTGACGGTTGGTTGAATGAGAAGCGGAGGAGCGGGGGAGCGGAAAACGCCCGGTTTCCGGGCTTTTTGCGCAGGTGAATCTTCAAGAATACACCTTTCGGCCTTCCTCGTGCGGGCTGCGATCTTCAGGCCCAATACAGGGAGAAAATCCGCGCCCGCCCGCCTTGTCTTCGGCATTCGGTAGAATGGCGAAGTAGATTCGATTCGATTCCGTGACGTTCCACTTACCGTCTTTCCAGGGAGAAAAAACCATGCCGATCGTATCCATGCGCCAATTGCTCGACCACGCCGCCGAAAATTCCTATGGATTGCCCGCCTTCAATGTCAACAACATGGAACAGGTCTGGGCGATCATGGAAGCCGCCAACGAACTCAATGCGCCGGTGATCATGCAGGCTTCCGCCGGGGCGCGCAAATATGCCGGCGAGCCGTTCCTGCGGCACCAGATTCTCGCCGCGCTCGAAGCTTATCCGCATATTCCCGTCGTCATGCACCAGGATCACGGGCAGTCGCCGGCGGTGTGCATGGGGGCGATCCGTTCCGGGTTCTCGTCGGTGATGATGGATGGCTCCCTGCAAGCCGATGGCAAGACGGTGGCAAGTTACGAATACAACGTCGAGGTGACGCGCCGCGTCTGCGAGTTTTCCCACGCCATCGGCGTGACCGTCGAGGGCGAACTCGGGGTGCTCGGCTCGCTGGAGACGATGAAGGGCGACAAGGAAGACGGTCACGGCGCCGAAGGCACGATGACGCGCGAGCAACTGCTCACCGACCCGGACCAGGCCGCCGATTTCGTCCGCGCCACGCAATGCGACGCGCTGGCGATTGCCATCGGCACCAGCCACGGCGCCTACAAGTTCACCAAGAAGCCGACCGGCGAAACGCTGGCGATCTGGCGCATCAAGGAAATCAACGCGCGGATTCCGAATACGCATCTGGTGATGCACGGCTCTTCCTCGGTGCCGCAGGAACTCCTTGCCGAGATCCGCCAGTTCGGCGGCGACATGAAGGAAACCTACGGCGTTCCGGTCGAGGAAATCCAGGAGGCGATCAAGCACGGCGTGCGCAAAGTGAATATCGATACCGATATCCGCCTGGCGATGACCGGCGCGATCCGCCGTTATTTTGCCGAAAACCCCTCCAAATTCGACCCGCGCGATTACCTGAAGCCGGCGCGCGAAGCGGCAAAGAAAATCTGCCTGGCCCGCTACCGCGCCTTCGGCTGCGAAGGCCGCGCGGACAAGATCCGCCCGGTCCCGCTGGAAAAAATGGCCGAGCGCTACGCGAAGGGAGAATTGGCGCAGAAGGTGAAATAGACGCAGACGAGAGACAGGAATACGGCGTGGAAGCGATGAGCTTTCACGCCGTGTTTTTTTGAGGGGCGGCATCAATAGCGAAACCGTTTTTTTACTTGATTCAGTGTATCCTGCTTTATACAATCGGATAGATGATGGTTATCTACACTACTGAAATTTTTGATGCCTGGTTTGCACGCTTGCGTGACCAACAAGCTGTTCGCCGGATTCAGGCACGCATCGACCGGGCGGAAGACGGCAACTTCGGCGACTGCAAGCCAGTCGGAGAGGGCATTTCGGAGATGCGGATTCATTATGGGCCGGGTTATCGCGTGTATTTCACGCAACGCGGCATGGAGATTGTGATTCTACTGGCGGGCGGCGACAAATCCACTCAATCCAGAGATATCGGGACCGCACTGGAACTGGCGAAGCAACTGTAGGAGTCGGAGATGGAAAAGCTCAAACTGCGCAAATGGGACAGCACCGAATACCTCAAAACCGAGGAAGACATGCTGGCCTATCTGGAAGCCTGCATGGAAGAGGCGGGCGACGATGCGGCGTTTATCGCCAGGGCACTCGGCAATATCGCCCGCGCCAAGGGGATGACGCAACTTGCCAGGGAAACCGGCCTCGGGCGCGAGAGCCTGTACAAAGCGCTTTCCGGTGAAGGCAATCCGAGTTTTGCAACCATCCTCAAGGTGACACACGCGCTGGGGATCAAACTGCATCCCCGGATTGCCCATTCCTGATTGTCCTGAACACCTGTCGAGCGCAATCCTAAGCCATTCATGGCGGGGTCAGCGAGACATGGCCTAACAGGCGCCGAAGGCGCCCCGCATTGTGTAGGGGCGGGTTTCAAACCCGCCCGTACAGGAATCCCCAACCTTCAGGTTGGGGTGACTCAAAACCGGAAATGCTGAAATTCTGCCGATTACTTTCAGGAGATACCCTTCATGGACGCTAAAGCTTCTCCCCTGGCCCTGCTCAAGGATCCCGGCCTGCTCAGGACCGACGCCCTGATCGGCGGCAGATGGGTCAAGGGCAAGCGGCGTTTCGACGTGATCGACCCCGCCACCGGGGAAAAGCTGGCCGATGTGGCCGATCTGGGCGCCAGGGAAACCCGGGCCGCCATCGACGCCGCCAACGACGCCTGGCCGGCCTGGCGCAATCTTACGGCCAAGCAGCGCCACGCCGTCCTGATGAAGTGGTTCCACCTGCTGATGCAGCACCAGGACGACCTGGGCCGACTGATGACCGCCGAGCAGGGCAAGCCCACCGCCGAGGCCAGGGGCGAGGTGGCCTACGGCGCCAGCTTCGTCGAGTGGTTCGCCGAGGAGGCCAAGCGCATCAACGGCGAGACGCTGCCGCAGTTCGACAATAATCGCCGCCTGCTCGTGATTCGTCAGCCGATCGGCGTGTGCGCGGCCATCACGCCGTGGAACTTCCCGCTGGCCATGATCACGCGCAAGGTGGCGCCGGCGCTGGCCGCCGGCTGCACGGTGCTGATCAAGCCGGCCGAACTGACGCCGCTGACCGCCCTGGCCGTCGCCGAGCTGGCGCTGCGCGCTGGCGTGCCGGACGGCGTGCTCAACGTCGTCACGGGCCTGAACGCGCCCGCCATCGGCAAGGCGCTGTGCGAGAGCGAGGTAGTGCGCCACCTGTCGTTCACCGGATCCACCGAAGTCGGCCGCATCCTGATGGCGCAATGCGCTCCCACCGTCAAGAAGCTGGCGCTGGAACTGGGCGGCAACGCGCCGTTCATCGTCTTCGACGACGCCGACCTGGATTCGGCGGTGGAGGGCGCCCTCGCCAGCAAATACCGCAACGCCGGCCAGACCTGCGTGTGCGCCAACCGCATCTAC
>WQZF01000084.1 GCA_009780885.1 Betaproteobacteria bacterium
ATCAACGCGTCGCCTCTTTCGATTTGTCCGTCATCGGAATAGAATGAATGCATCATCCTCAACTGTTACCCATGTCTTGGCACACTTGTTACCTATGTGTCGAGTCTATACAGAGGTGGCGCGCAGCGCCGGTGGGAGTTCCCCTCGCCCGCTTGCGGGAGAGGGGCGGGGGGAGAGGGGAAAAGTGTACGCACTTGAATCAAAACCGCTCTAGCGGGAACGCCGTCCTCACGGCATCCCCGGAATGCGGCAGTTATCTGAGCGCTTTTCCCGAAGCATCCGTCACCGACTGCCATGAGCGCATCACGATGTCCTTTACGCTTTGCGGCATGGGGACGTAATCCAGGTTGTTTGCCTGCGGGTCTCCGTTTTTGTAGGCCCATGTGAAGAAATCGAGCACGGCGGCGGCTTGCGCAGGCTTGTCCTGTTTCTTGTGCATCATGATGAACGTCGCGGAGGTGATCGGCCAGGATTCGTCGCCCGGCTGGTTGGTCAGGATCTGATAGAAACTCTTTTCCCATGCCGCGCCCGCAGCGGCGGCCTTGAAACTCGCCTCCGAAGGCTGGACGTATTTGCCCGCGCTGTTTTGCAATTGCGTGTGCGCCAGCTTGTTGCGCCTGGCATAGGCATACTCGACATAACCAATTGCGCCGTTGAGGCGGCCCACGAATGCCGTTACGCCTTCGTTACCCTTGCCGCCCAGGCCGGTTGGCCAGTTGACCGTTGTACCTTCGCCGACTTTTCCCTTCCATTCGGCGTTGAGCTTGCTCAGGTAGTTGGTGAAGCCAAAACTCGTACCCGAGCCGTCCGCGCGGCGAACGACGGCGATAGGCGTGTCGGGCAGCTTGAGGTCGGGGTTGAGCGCCGTAATGGCGGGATCGTTCCAGGCGACGATCTTGCCCAGGTAAATGTCGCCAAGAACCTGGCCGCTCAGTTTCAACTGTCCCGGCGCGATGCCCTGGATGTTGACGATCGGCACGATTCCGCCAACAACCGTCGGGAACTGGATCAAGCCTTTTTCCTGCAGGGCTGCGTCGGTGAGCGGCGCGTCGGAAGCGCCGAAATCCACCGTTTTTTCCTCGATCTGTTTCAGCCCTGCGCTGGAGCCGATCGACTGATAGTTGATCTTGTGCCCGGTGGCCTTGTTGTAGTCGGCCGCCCAACGGGTATAGAGCGGCGCGGGGAAACTTGCTCCGGCTCCGGTGACATTATCGGCGGCCAGCGCCGGTGTATTGATGCTCAGACAGGAGACCGCTGCAATGCAGGCGGTCGCGATCAGCCGTTTCATGGTATTTCACCTCGTGTGGTTGGAACGCCGCCACTCTAGGCGGGATCTGTGACAGGGTGATGACACGGTTGAACCGGCGATCAGGGGTTGATTTTCGAGGGAGGCAGCCGCGCAGGGTGGGGCGAGCGCCAGCGAAACCCATCGGGGTTCCGGATGAAGAAATGATGGGTTTCGCTTCGCTCTACCCATCCTGCATAATGGGAATATTTATGGGCCGGACCAATAAGGGAGGCAGGACGGGTTCGACCCATCCTGCGTTCCAAATATCTCAGGCATCGCCCAGGCCGCGTAGGATGGGTAGAGCGCCAGCGAAACCCATCGGGGTTCCGGATGAAGAAATGATGGGTTTCGCTTCGCTCTACCCATCCTACATAATGGAAATATTTACGGGCCGGACCAATAAGGGAGGCAGGACGGGTTCGACCCATCCTGCGTTCCAAATATCTCAGGCATCGCCCAGCATTGGATAGTCGGTATAGCCTTTTTCGCCGCCGCCATAGAAAGTCTTTGAATCGGGGACGTTGAGAGAAGCGCCTCGACGGAAGCGTTCGACCAGGTCTGGATTGGCGATATAGAGCTTGCCAAAGCCTACCGCATCGGCATTGCCGGTGCCGAGGAGGGCTTCCGCCTTGGAGGCGTCGTAACCGGCACAGACGATGATTGCGCCGGAATATGCCTTGCGGATCCGCGCAAGAAAACTCGTCGACCAGGCTCGCCCGCCGGTGCCGGAAGGATCGACCAGATGCAGGTACGCCGTTGTCCGTTTCTGGAACTCGCCTGCGAGATAAAGCGCCATTTCTTCGGCTTGCGCGTCGTCGATGTCATGGATCGTGCCGCCCGGTGAAAGGCGGACGCCGACCTTGTCGAAGCCGATCGCCTTGCCGAGCGCATCGACGGCTTCCAGGAGAAAGCGCGCCCGGTTTTCCAGGCTGCCGCCGTAGGCGTCGCTACGCTGATTGCAGTTGGTGGCGAGAAACTGGTTGAGCAGATAGCCGTTGGCCGAATGCACCTCGACCAGATCGAAGCCGGCGCGCATCGCGCGTTGCCCCGCAGCGGCGAAATCGGCGACGATGCCGGCGATTTCCTTCGTCTCAAGCGCTCGCGGCGTATCGGCAGGAACCATTCCTTCTCCGGGCACGAAGCAGGAAACTCCCTGCGCGACCAGCGCCGAGGGGGCTACCGGCAGTGCGCCGTCGGGCTGGAAGAAGCGGCAGGAAATCCGTCCTACATGCCAGAGCTGCAATGCGATCTTGCCGCCATGGCCATGTATGGCATTCACGACGTTTTTCCATCCTGCCTCCTGCGCGTCGCTGTAGATTCCCGGCGTCGCGGCGTACCCCGTGCCCTGGCGCGAAATCGGGCTGCCTTCGCTGACGATCAGCCCGGCAGTGGCGCGTTGCGCGTAATAGAGCGCATTCATTTCGGTCGGCACATCGCCGGGCTGCCCTGCGCGGGAGCGGGTCAAGGGCGGCATCACGATCCGGTTGGGCAACGTCAGTGCGCCGAGTTTGAAGGGAGTGAACAGTTTTTCCAGGGACATATGCCGCTCCTTGCTTGGGTGAAAACAGCCATTATGCCGAAACCGGAACGAAGCGGCTATCCGGGAATTTCTATAAACTGTCCCCCTTTCTGCCCTGCTGCCGATTTCCATCAACGACCATGCTCGACGACATCGCCCGCCTCCTCCAGCGCTCCGAACGTATTCTCTTCATTACCGGCGCCGGGATTTCCGCCGATTCCGGCCTGCCGACCTATCGTGGTTTCGGCGGCTTGTACGAAGGCGGCGACACCAGCGAAGGCTATGCCATCGAAGAAGTCCTTTCCGGAGGAATGCTCGCCATCCATCCCGAAATCACCTGGAAATATCTGCGCCAGATCGAGAATCATTGCCGTGGCGCGGAGCCGAACGCGGCGCACCGGATCATCGCCGAAATCGAGCGGGAAAAGCCCGGCACGATGGTGCTGACGCAGAATATCGACGGCCTGCATCGCGCCGCCGGTTCGCAACACCTGGTCGAAATCCACGGCAATCTGCACCGGATTTTCTGCAGTGCCCACTGCGGCTACGGGGCCGATGTGCATTCCTATGCCGAACTCGAACCGCTGCCGCTTTGCCCGCGCTGCGCCGCGCCGATCCGTCCGGCGGTGGTGCTCTTCGGCGAACGCCTGCCCGAGGAAGCGGTGAGGCAACTCTGCGACGGACTCGACGAGGGATTCGACCTCGTTTTCAGCATCGGCACATCGAGCCTTTTCCCGTACATCGTCGAGCCGGTCCTGTGGGCTTCCTACAACGGCGTTCCCACCGTTGAAATCAACCCTTCCGAAACGCGGATCACTCCGCTCGTCAATTACGCCTTCAAGGAAGGCGCCGCCAGCGCAATGGAACAGATCCGGGAATGCTGGCTGGATTTGGAGTGAATGCTGCCGGGAACAATTTTCTAAATTTGACTTAAGAATTCACCGTGAAAAACCACTACAGTAGCGAAACATTATTTAAGTAATTTAGAAAATCCGAAGAGCTTCAACTGCGCAGGATGGGTAGAGCGAAGCGAAACCCATCGAGATTTCAGATTGAGAAATGATGGATTTCGCTTCCCCCGTCATATCTATCCTGCATCCTTTCCAATCACACAAGGAGATTGCCATGAGCGAAAAGAACATCACCGGAAAAGTGATCGTCATCACCGGCGCGAGCAGCGGGCTGGGCGAAGCTGCGGCCCGGCACCTGGCGGCGTTGGGCGCCTGCGTGGCGCTGGGAGCGCGGCGCCGGGATCGCATCGAAGCGCTGGCGGACGACATCGCCCGCGCCGGCGGCCAGGCGCTGGCCGTGCCGACCGATGTCACCCGGTGCGCCGACGTGCAGCGTCTCGTCGATGCTGCCGTACAGCGCTTTGGACGCATCGACGTGATCATCAACAATGCCGGCGTGATGCCGCATTCGCCGCTGGACCGGATCAAGGTTGCAGACTGGGAGCGGATGATCGACGTCAACATCAAGGGCGTGCTCTACGGCATCGCGGCGGCGTTGCCGCACATGCAGCGCCAAAAAGGCGGGCACATCATCAATGTTTCCTCGGTCGCGGGGCATCTCGTGCGCCCTGGCGGCGCGGTGTATGCGGCCACCAAACATGCGGTGCGGGTGATTTCCGAAGGGCTGCGGCAGGAAGTCAAGCCCTGGAATATCCGCTCCACCATCGTCTCGCCGGGCATGGTCAATACCGAATTGGCCGACAGCATCACCGAGCCCGACATGGCCGAGGCCGCACGCAAAAACTACGCGGCCATCGCCATTTCTGCCGACGCCTTTGCGCGCGCCGTGGCCTACGCCATCGCCGAACCTTCGGATGTCGACGTCAACGAAATTCTTTTCCGGCCCACGCGGCAGGAATTTTAATCAAGGAGCCAGCACATGATCGACCTCGTCCATTACGCCCGTACCCGCTACACCGCAAAAGCCTACGACCCGACGCGCAAGGTTCCCGCGCACCTGATCGAACAATTGCGCGAACTGCTGCGTCTGGCGCCCTCATCGGTCAATTCGCAGCCCTGGCACTTCGTGCTCGCTTCCACCGACGCGGGCAAGGCGCGCATCGCCAAGGCCGCGCATGGGTCGAATGACTTCAATGTGCCCAAGATCCTCAACGCCTCGCATGTGTTTGTGCTGTGCACGCGGCACACGCTGACCGACGCGCACATCGAGGCCGTGTTCGAGCAGGAAACGCGCGACGGGCGCAACCCGAGGCCCGAAGACCTGAAAATCCGGCGCGAAAGGCTGTTCAATTTCACCGACATGCACCGCTACGCGCTCCGGGATTCGCAGGCCTGGATGGAAAAGCAAACCTATATTGCCCTGGGTTTCCTGCTGCTGGGCGCAGCGGAGCTGGAACTCGACGCAACGCCCATCGAAGGCTTCGACAGCGTCGTCCTCGACCGCGAACTGGGCCTGCATGAACGCGGCTTCGTCAGCAACGTCATCGTGCCTGTCGGCTACCACGGCGCGGATGATTTCAACACCCGCCTGCCCAAGTCGCGCCTTCCGGCAGAGGCGTTGTTTACGGAGATTTGAGGCGCAGCAGGAGAAAAACCGTTTCACCGTTTCACCGCTTCACGAGCAGCAAAAATGTGAATACCATCGCGTTTCCGGACAAACCGACAAAGGAGTCAACATCATGAACGTCTCGTATTACCAGCTTGCGGTAGAAAGCAACATCTGCGTACTGAACAATCTGTCGCACCTGCTCGACAAGGCCGTGGCGTACTGCGCCGAACGCAAGATCGAAGAACGCGTGTTGCTCGAAGCGCGGCTATTCCCGGACATGTTTCCGTTCAAGCGCCAGGTGCAATTGGTCAGCGACATGACCAAGGGTTGCGCTGCGCGCCTGACCGGGCAGGAGCCGCCGGCCTTTGAAGACAAGGAAAACACATTCCCCGAATTGCAGGAACGCATTGCCAGAACCATCGCGTATTTGAAGACGGTCAAGGCGGAAAGCTTCGCCAACGCCGAAACCCGCGAAATCCTCCTGCCACGCAGGGACAAGCCGATGCGCGGCGATCTTTTCCTGATGCGGCACTCGTTGCCGAACATTTATTTTCACATCACGACCGCGTACAACATCCTGCGCCATAACGGCGTCCCGGTCGGCAAGGCGGATTTCCTCGGAGCGCTTTGAAAATCGGAAAGCCTCCTTCTCCGAGGAGAGCGGGCGACCGTCCCCGGTCGCCCGCTTCGGAACGGCTGCCGCCGCCCGATCCGTTTCAGCTCATATAAAAACCGCCATTGACGTTGATCGTCTGGCCCGTGATATAGCCGTTTCGCGCCAGCATCAGCACCGCATCGGCGACTTCCTCGACGCGGCCAAAGCGGCCAAGGGGAATCCGTTCCGGCCGGGCGCGCTCGTTGCTGCGGATCATGTCGGTATCGATCATCGCCGGCGCCACGACATTGGCGGTAATCCCCTCGCCCGCAAGCAGTGAGGCATAACCGTGGGTCATGCCGATCATCCCCGCTTTCGAGGCGGCATAGTGCGGCCCGACGATTCCGCCGACCTGTGCCGCCGTCGATGAGATATTGACGATCCGCCCCCAGCGCCGCGCCCGCATCCCCGGCAACACCGCCTGCGTCATCAGGAAGGCCGAGTTCAGGTTGATCGCGATGGTGTCGTTCCATACCCGCGTATCGAGCGTCTCAAGCGTCACCGGCCAGGCGACGCCGGCATTGTTGACGAGGATGTCGATCGGCCCCAGCGCCGATTCGACAGCCGCCGCCAGCCGCTTCACCTCTTCCTCCAGGGCGACATCCGCAGCAAGCGCCACTGCGCGCCGCCCGCGCGCCCTGATTTCGGCAGCAACCGCCTCCGCATCGCTCTTGCGCTCGCGGTAATTGACCGCGACATCGACGCCCGCCGCCGCCAGCGCAAGGCAAATCGCGCGTCCAATACCACGACTGCCGCCGGTCACGAGGGCGCATTTTCCTGTGAGATCGTCCATGTTGAGGCTCCTTCGGAATCAGGGGAATGGGTGCCGGATTATAGGATGCCCTGCACAAGTCGGGCGCTATTGATCCGGCCCATAAATAGTATGTAGGATGGGTAGAGCGTGAGCGAAACCCATCATTCATCACAGGACAAATTTTCTGTGGATCAACGATGGGTTTCGCTGTCGCCCACCCCATCCTGCGCCCGCCATGCAGAGCTGCGCTCCCGTATTCTTTTGGGAAGCCCCTTCCATACCAGCTCATACGAAATATCCACCAGTTCCTTGCACACGTTTTCGGGCGTGTCGCCCATCAGGGACAGGGAGATCCAGTGCAGCTTGTTCATATGCCATCCGGGCAACACGGTGGGGAAGCGCGCCCGAAAATCGAACGCAAGGTAGGGATCACACTTGAGGTTCAACAAAGTGACCGCCCTGTTGCGCACGAGCAGGGCAAATATCTTTCCATGCACGAAATAACGCAGCGCGTCCCAACTCTCCTTGTAATCCGCAACCGCCTCAGGCTTGGCCAGGGCGTATTCATGAAGCCAACGGTATTTGGGCGGCCAGCTTGTGCGGCTTGCGCGGCGGGAAAGGCTTTTGGTTTCCTTCATGAGTGTCCGGCCCCTGCTATCCAATAATCTTGATGCGCTCATTGGCTGCACAGGCCGGCGGATCAGATGGCCGCTGGCGGCCGGAGCAGGCGCCAAGGCTCGGTGCCCAGCGCCACAGCCAGACGCTCGATGTTGGAGAGCGAAACATTCCACCTTTCCCGCTCGACAGCCGACACATAGGTGCGATCCAACCCGCACTCCATCGCCAAATCTTCCTGCGACCAACTCCTTTGCACCCGCAACAGCCGGACGTTGTAAGCCAGCACCCCACGAACATTTCCGGGCGATGGCAATTGAGCAGGCGGCTTTGGTTTTGCTGGCATGCCTCCAGTGTCGTTATCTGATATATTTGCATCTACGGAGTTTGCTTCACATTTCGGGCGAATAAAATGAGGAGCATGAAATCGTGGGACTGGTCAAGTGCAGAGAATGCAAAAAAGAAATTTCCTCAAAAGCCAGGGTTTGCCCGCGTTGCGGGGTCAAGGATCCCGGCAAGTCGCTGGGGATGCAGGTGCTTGTTGTGGTGGTTTTTGTGAGCATCGGTCTTGTAAGCCAGTGCTCGGAAAAAGCCACTATTGATCCGGCCAGCAGAAGTATGAAGTCTTAAGCGGCATATTTGACGTGCGGGTCTTGGAAGAAGCTCTTGACCCGTTCGGGAGATTGTTCGAGTTTTACCATGTGCTCGGTGGCGGCG
>WQZF01000085.1 GCA_009780885.1 Betaproteobacteria bacterium
TCGCATCCGCATCGCCTGACGGCGCATTTCGTCTTGGGCTTCTCGCGGCAACTTCCGGGCATCTGTCTTTTCCATGCGCCGCATTATATCACGTTATTGTATTTAATTGCCGGGTTAATAAGAGGGAATGAAAATGGATGCTGTTACCGTAAAACTCAAAACACCGATCCCGCGCGGCGAGACGCTGCTCGAATCCGTGGAAATCTTCAAGCCTGCCGGAACGGGCTGGCTGCGCGGCGTTTCAATGATCGAGGTGATCAAGATGGATCAGAAGGCGCTTTCCACGGTGCTTCCGCGCGTGACGCGCCCGGCGCTGACCGAATCGGACATCCGGATCAAGATGGACGCGGCGGATCTTCTGGAGCTGGGAGGAACGATTGTCAATTTTTTGTCGCCGCGCTCGGAGGATGCGAGCGAATCCCGGACAGAGTAGAAGATTTCTATGCGGACATCGCGCTCGCGTTTGGCTGGCCCCCGGCGATCATGGACGCGATGGAACCGCAAGAGCTTTTTGTCTGGCGCGAGCGGGCTAGGGCGCGCTATGTTCCGGAGGAATGAGGCGGCAATTTATCGAAAGCCTTCGGGCGGCTTGTATCCTGCTTTGCGCTCCAGCCCTACGCCGCCGGGTTCTTCTTTTTTCCCGGAATTTTCTGTAGACGTGATCCGCTCAATGGTCCAGCCAAAGACAGCAAAAACGGGAATCAGCACATACAGAAGCGGGGAGAAAATAAGTGCGCCCAGAAAGGATACAGGAACGGCAAGGATCCCGGCCACCCAGAAATTTCCCCCTACGTACCACAGGGCGCCCCATACAAGAAGATACAGGAGAAATCCAAAGCCTCCTCCGGCTGTGGCTTCGTATGCTTGAGCGGTTTGTTCCTCAACGTCCCGATTTTTTTTCTTTCCCATCACGCACCCCTTCTGAATGAATTCTTTGAAAACCACTGTAACGGACAGAAAATAAAATGGCAAGCGAACTGGCACTGACTATCGGTGTTTCTGCCTCCGTGGGCGCGGCCGTTTCTGCCTTCGATAGTCTGAAGGACAGAATCGGGCAGACCGCCGCCGTCACGAGGAACCTGAAAAAAGAGCACAAGGAACTGGCGGAAAAGATCGAGCAATACACGAAAAGAGAGATGCCGCTCAGCGTCATCGCGGAAATGACCCGAGAATACGACCGGCAGACGCAAACCATTGAAAGATTGAAAAATGCCACCGAGGCGCTGAGTAAGTCTCAAAAATCCATCTCCGAAAACGAGCAGGAACGCGCCAAGTTGCGCGGGAAGATGATGGAAACGGCGGCGATTGCCTATCTGGCGGTCAAGCCGGTTTCGGTGGCGGTGCAGTTCGAGGAGTCCTTTGCCGATCTCAAAAAGAATGTCAAGGACACCCCGGAAGGGCTGGAGCGCCTGAAGGGAGAAGTCCTGGAACTGACGCGCAGCATTCCGGTTGCGGTCGAAGAGATGAACCGGATCCTTGCCGCAGGCAGCGAGGGCGGCATCGCGCGCGAAAGCCTTTCGAAGTACGGCGCGCTCGTCTCGAAAATGAAGGTTTCCCTGGACGTGACGGCAGAAGCCGCCGGAGGGGCCGTCATCAAGCTGAACAAGATTTTCGGAACTGGCATGGCCGAGGCGGAAAGGGTGGGGGACATGATCGATTCCCTTTCCGTGACGAACGCGCTCAAGGCCGGAAAAATTCTCGACACCCTGCAACAGGCGGGGGCTTCGATCAAGAATATTGGGCTTTCGGAGCGCCAGGGCGCGGGCTTGTCCGCCGCCTTCCTCGCGGCGGGGGTGTCGGAGGAAAACGCCTCCGAATCCATCCGCAACATGACCGACCGCCTGGCCGCAGCGGAGAAGCAGAGCCCGGCATTCCAGGCCGCGCTCCAGCGGATGGGGTATTCCGCGAAGTCGTTCAGGAAAGCGCTTTCCCAGGACGCCGAAGGCGCGATCGGCCATCTCATCACGCAGCTGGCAAAGCTTCCGGAGGCCAGGCGCGTCGGAGTGCTCTTCGATCTCTTCGGGAAGAAGCGCGCCGCCGATATGGCGTTGCTGGTCGGCAACGCCGACAAATACAAGCAGATCATGGCCCAGGCGGCGGACGCCGCCGGGGCCGCTGGCGCGATGCAGAAGAAATTCGACGAGCGCTCGGAGACGACGGCGAATGCCTTCCAGTTGATGAAAAACGAAGCCACGGCGCTCGCGATCGAGATGTCCGACGCGCTGCTGCCGATGCTGCGCGATCTGATGAAAGACTTCCGCCCGATAATCAAGACGGCGGCGGAATTCGCGCGGAACAACAAGGAATTGACCGGGGGGATTACAAAACTCGCCGTCTATCTTCTCTCCGCGAAGGTCGGGTTTCTGGGGATGCGCTACATGCTGTTGCTGCTCCAATCGCCAGTGCTGCAAGCAATCAAGGCGTTCCGGATGCTCAACGCGCAATATCTGCTGATCCAGGCAGGAGGCACAGTCTCCGCATTACAGAAAATCGGCGTGGCCGTCTCCCTGCTTCCTGCGCCGATTTCGAAATCGAAGCTGGCGATGAGGCTATTCGGCACGCAGATGGAGGCGACTTCCGCTTCCGCGCTGAAATTGAGCAAGAGACTCAAGATGGTCGGCGCCGCAGGAGGAATCGCGGCGGCGGGGCTGACCGGTTGGGAATTCGGCACGTGGATCGAAAAACAGCTTAGTCAGACGCTTTCCGCATGGCGCGGCTACAGCACGAATCTCGGCGGCGAAATCTGGGAAATCGTCAATGGGTTCAAGGAAAGCTGCCCCGTGATCGCCGCTGCCCTTGAGTTCGTTTTTACGCTGCCTTCCCGAATGACCGAGGCGGGGCTGGAAATTGCCTCCTCCCTGATCTCGGCAATAGGGGAAGGGCTGTCATCGGAATGGGAATGGATGAAGGCGGAATACAACCGGCGGGTGAGCGATTTTGCCGATGTGATTTTCGGCGGCACGCTCATCGAAAAAATGAGCCTCATCGGAACCCGGATCATCGACGGCCTCTTCGGCGGGATCTGCTCAAAATTCCAGTGGCTCAAGGAGAAGCTCGCCGATCTCATGGGCGAGCTTCCGGATCCGGTGAAAAAGGCGCTCGACATACACTCGCCCTCGCGTGTGTTCGCGCGGCTCGGCGAGATGACGATGGCCGGCATGGCGCAAGGAATTTCGGGAGGCGCGGGAGAAGCGATGGCCGCGCTCCAGGAGACCGCGCGCAAAATCACCGCCTCCGGCGCCCTCGTCCTGCCGCTGATCAGCGCCTCCCCCTTGTCCGCCGCAAGCGCGCCGGAGCCTTTTCCCGCGCGGGGGGCCTTCGCTTCTGCGTCCGCCCGCGCGCCTTTTTCCGCCAGCGCGGCGCCGGCGACCGTCAACATCACGATCCACCCGGCGCCAAGGATGGACGAGGAACGGCTGGCGCGGCTCGTCGCGCAGGAGATTGAGCGAGCGCGCCAACAGGCATCGGCACGGGCGCGCAGCCGGTTGTCCGATCTGGATTAGCCGTGTTTTCCCGCTTCCCAGCCGATGCAGGCCAGCGCGATATAGCGCGGCACCGGGCGATCGCCAGCGCCGTAGGCGCTCATGGTGCGCGGGGTCATCCCAAGGGCGCGGGCGGCAGCGGCGAGGGAGAGTCCATTTTTCGACCGCCATTCGAGAAAGATGCGGGTGTTTTCGTCGTCGGCGTGCTGCGCCTGGGCATCGAGCCAGAGGGTGTCCGCGCCGATCTGGATATCAAGCGCCGGCCACTCGGCCGTCCAGCCTTCGTCTTCCCCAATGCAGACGCGGGAAAAGGCTTCCGGGTCGTTGAGCGGCGCCAGTCCGGGCGAGGCGGCAAAGAGCGGCTTCATGTCCAGTGCGCGGATGCTTCCGTCGATGAATTCCAGCTCCAGCCGGAAATCGGGAAAGGCGGCGACGCGCGCGAGGCGCGGGCGTGTCATTCGTGCCATTGTTTCCAATCCTCCATCAGTTCTTCCAGGTGCGCGGCGATCCATTCCAACGCTTCGGCCTTCACATCCCTTGGCCCTGCGCCTTCGGCGCTGAGGGGGGCAAGCCAGACCACGACATCAATCCCGGCGCCGGTCAAATGCACATGCGCGGGGCCGTGGTCACGCTCGCGCAGTTCGATGCGGTATTTCTGGCGGATGCGGTGTTTTGTGGTCATGCGTTCAATATATAGAAATTATTTCATATTGTCAAGAAATTTTTTCTATATATTGAATAATGAGAGGAATAAAACATGGGCATGATGGCCCTCGGAGATTTCATTTTTGAGCTGGCAACGCTGCCGCATCAGAGCTTGCAACATAGGCTCGGCTGGCGGCATCCTTCCAACAGCCGGGTCGGCGAGCGTCCGGCGCGGCAATTCATCGGGACTGATGACGAGACCATCACGCTTTCCGGGGTGCTTGTTCCCCCCGTGACCGGCGGTATGGCCGATGTCACGCGGCTGCGCGAAATGGCCGACTCAGGGGCGTCGTGGGTGCTGCTCGATGGCAACGGCACGCTGTACGGCGTCTTTGTGATCGAAAAAATCGACCTGACGCAGAGCGAATTTTTTGACGATGGGGTGGCCCGGAAAACGGAATTCACAATTTCGCTCGCCCGCGTCGATGATGATGCGCCAGAGCAGATGGGGGAACTTGGAGGGGGATTATCCCTTCCCTCCCTGCCATCCATGCCCGGCTTGCCCGGCTTGCCCGGCTTGCCCAGCTTGCCCAGCTTGCCCAGCTTGCCCAGCTTGCCATCCCTGCCCACAAAACCGCCATGGGCGTGATGGACATCGGCGATTTAATCCCGAAGATCCCTTCTCCGGGAGGGGGGTTGTCCACCGGACTGTCGGGGACGCTCGCCCCTGCGCGCCCATCTGCCGGCATTCAGGGAGGAGGGCAACATCCAAGTCCGGCCTGGCGCGTCTCGATCGGCGGGCGCGACATTACGAAAAAAATCGAGCCGCGATTGATCGAATTGAGCTTGACCGATCATCGTGGGCTGGAGGCCGACCAGCTCGAACTCTGCTTGTCGGATACCGACGGCGGGCTGGAGATTCCGCCGCGACAGGCGGAAATTGAACTTTTCCTCGGTTGGGAAGATTCTTGCCTGATCGACAAGGGAACGTATATCGTCGATGAGGTCGAGCACAGCGGCACACCGGATCGGCTGAGCGTGCGGGCGCGCAGCGCCGACTTGCGGGAGGGGATCATCACCCGGAAGGAGAGAAGCTGGAACGACACGACGATTGGCGCGATCGTCGAGGCCATCGCCGCCGAGCACGAGCTGATTCCTGTGGTTTCGCCGGAGTTGGCCAGCGAGCATGTCGCGCACCTGGATGAAACGTCGGAATCCGACGCGAATCTGCTGACGCGCCTGGCGAAAAGATTCGACGCGGTGGCCACGGTGAAATCCGGGCGCCTGCTGTTTTACAAGATCGGGAAAGCGGAGAGCCTCTCGGGAATTCCGCTCGATCGGGTCAGGCTGGTGCGATCCGACGGCGACGGACACCGCTTCCATGTGGCCGACCGGGATTCCTGCGTGGCCGTGACAGGAAAATGGCATAATCTTTCAAGCGGTGAAACGGAAAGCACCACCGTAACCCGCCAGCGCGACGAAAAGAAGCTCGGGAAGGGCAAGGCCAGGAGGGCCTCGAAAAAAACGGCCCAGGAGCGCACAGAACACAGCGCGAAAAATACGAAGGTGCTGCGCCACCTGTTTGCGACGAAAGAAGAAGCCGAACGCGCTGCCAGCGCTGCGCTGGAAGCTATCGACCGGGGCATCAGCACTTTCTGCTTGACATTGGCGCGGGGACGCCCGGACTTGATCCCGGAACAACCGGTCGAGGTAGAAGGCTGGAAGCCGGAAATCGACGAGGTGGACTGGCTGATCCGGAAAGTAACGCACAAGCTCAATGACAGGGGGCTGACCTCTGACATCGAGCTGGAGCTGCACGTGGACGAGAGTCAATTCCTGATCGAGGATGAATTGAAAAAAACCGGCGGCGGCGGGGGAAGCTGGTTTGAGGGGGATGATTATGTGGGGGGAGACGAGGAGTGATCTTTTTGCCGGTTCCGGCAAAATGACCGGGGCGCGCGGGGTGTTTTGTCCTGCCCCTGCGGCAGAATCCCGGAATGCTCAAACACTTGCTCGCCGTTTTTTTGATTCTCTTCCTCGCGCCCGATGCCGGCGCCGCCCAGAAGCGCAGCGCCAAGGCAAAAGCCGAATTCCGAAAGCTGCACCCTTGCCCCGCCACCGGCAAGACAAAGGGGAAATGCCCTGGATACCAGATCGACCACATCATCCCGCTTTGCTCGGGTGGTGCGGATCACTCGGGGAATATGCAGTGGCTTGGAACCAAAGCGCACAAGGCGAAGACGAAGAAGGATCGGCAGGAGTGCCGCGATGAAAAAAAGCATATGAAAACCGACCGAGCGCGGAGCCGCGCCGCCGGTGTATTTGCGCCATTGCTGCCCGCCTGACAGACTGGCCAGTTCGGCCATTTGCTCGCCGGTGAGGCCGAGCTCGTCCTTGAGGCGCTTCAGGTCAGCAATGGAAGGGGGGTGTAGTCGATCATGGGGTTTTGTTTTTCTAAATTACTGTTGTAATTTTTAATTGGCATGCACTGCTATAGCCGAATATTTTTTAAGCAAATTTAGAACTTTGCACACTTCTTAACTAGCATCATCAATAAGCGCGTCGAGCCATTGCTTTTCCGTGACGATGCGCGGCTTTCCGTTTCTCGCGCGGTACTGTACCGCATGTTCGATTTTTGCCCCGTATTTTTCAGATTTCCAGGACTTGCTTACATGCGAGCCAATGACAAGGTAGTCGACTTTCTGGGTTAGCTGGCCCGCGTGGGCACCGCGCAGGATCATCGCTTCTTCGCAGTCTCGGCGCGTTCCGAAATCAAACTCTCCGGTGAAACAGAAGGTCATTCCGGGAAAAATAATTGACGCATCCGGATCTGATGGAAGATCGGGAATATCCACAGGAGGCGTTTTTTCGGCACGCGGTTTGGAAGGTTTGTCGGTTTTTTTGGCCGTTGGGCGACTTCCCCCGCGCCGTGTCTTTTTCGCCCACTCGAAGGGGTCAAGGATCTCCCCTGTTTTTTCGGACGTGACATCGCCGAGCATGGAATCAAGCCGGAAGGTACGCCTTTCACGGCGCAGAAAACAAAAGCCGACAATATATTCATCCCCGATTTCATCCACCCGCACGCTGCGTGCGCTGTATTCCCCCTCTGCGTTTTCGTATTCAAAATGGATGGTGTCAAAACTGTTTCCGTGGGCTTCTTGTGAAGGTTTTTTTCGGCGTCTCGGCTTGTCGTCGGTGTCCGGGGAAAGATTTGTGAATTTCCGGTCAAATTCCTCCGTATCCCCGATCACGCCGAATTCCGCTTGTGTCGGCGTTATGGGCAGGGGTTGTGCGGGAACCGGCTGCGCGGAGGCACACGGGTTTGGGTGGCTTTGAGCGTTCCGTTTTGCTATCGACCGGAAAAAAAGGGGATTATGAAGATGCACCACTCCGGCGAGAAACGCAAAAGCAATCGCGGCAGAGAAAAAATTTCCGAAGGCTGCCATGACCAGAAAAAAAATCAGGGTCATGATCCCGCAGAAAAGGCCGACAACCAGGCCGAAAAGGACCGGGCGCTTGTCCTTGATGCAAGCGGTATGAATCACGTACCAGACGTAGAACGGGACGAAAAGCGTCATGAGCAGGATTATTGATCCGATGACGGAGATTCCGTTGTTTCCTTGCATGTGTGCCACCCCTTCGTTTTTTGAGTAAAAAAAGTGTAACACACAGAAAAATCACACTTCCCCCTCCAAATCTCGCTCTTATGTGCATTTTTGGGCGGTATTTCTTTGATTTTTTTTGCGCGGCATGTGGAAGTATTTCTGAGCTTGCCCCTGAAATCCGTATCCCATAGCTGAACTCATGGACAGGTTTTACTTGGTTGATTGGCCATCCAGTTTTGCTCGAATTGGATGGGGCTGAGGTAAGCCAGCGTTGAATGCA
>WQZF01000086.1 GCA_009780885.1 Betaproteobacteria bacterium
CGCTGGCAATGGTGTAGATATTGCCGCTGTACGACCAGCCTGTGCCGCTGGCGGGCGGGGCGGCATCGGCCATGTCGATGGTGGCGCCGGAACTTGCCGCCCGCGCGGGCAAGGCCACGGCCAGACACAACGCCAGCATCCACGATGCCGATAGAAGCAAGCGTTTGAGCGGCACAATAAAAAACCAGTTTTTTCCGCGTTTCATCTCGGTGATCTCCAAATTTTCCCTGTCGTTCAAGAACAAAGACGAGGAAGGCGCCGTATCCAGATTTTGAACGGCATGAAAAAACCCCGTCTCCCGAAAGGGAAACAGGGCCGGTTGAGAAATGCGTTCTTGCGCTTTTTAGAGCGCGGGGATTGAAAAATAATGCTAAATGAGTGCGGGGGGGGGGGTATGATATAACAATATTTCTGCTGACGCGGCAGGCTCCGGTCAGCGGGTCATTCGTGAAGGAAAGCGGGGCGTTTTCGCGCCGGGGATTGAACATGGTGCTGGAATTTTTTTGGAGGAATGATTTTTTCAATTTACTCCACGAGGCAAGGACCCGCAAGCTTTTTTATTTGACCCGGGTTTTCAGTGAGGCTTTGTTTCTCCGCAAATCAAATCAAGCCCCCCTTTCCAAAGAGGGTACCCGCCTTTGGCGGGCGGGGCTTTGTTTCTCCGCAAGTCAAATCAAGCCCCCTTTCCAAAGGGGGTGCCCGCCTTTGGCGGGCGGGGGTTTGTGGGGTTTTGCGTTCAAATGCGGCGCGAAGCGCCGGAGGAGGGCGCTTTACGCCCGTTTTGACCGGCGATGCCGAAACCCGGAAAATCCGCCTTTCACTGCGGCCCTCAAAATTCCGGGGCTGTCTTCGGCCATCGACATCCGCCTTTCCTTTATCGCCATGCAGAAAACCTTTATCGACTTGCCCCCCTTTGGCGCCGCTTGCGGCGAAGTTCGCTTGCCCGGATCGAAAAGCATTTCCAACCGCGTGTTGCTGCTCGCCGCGCTTGCCGAAGGGGAAACCCAGGTGCGCGATCTGCTCGTGTCCGACGATACCGAACGGATGCTCGATGCCTTGCGCGCGCTCGGCGTGGAATTGCGGGCCGATGCCGATGATCCGACGGCCTGGAATGTGCATGGTTGCGGCGGGGCGTTCCCGGTCAAGGAGGCCGATCTTTTTCTTGGAAATGCGGGCACTGCGTTTCGTCCGCTGACTGCGGCGCTTGCCTTCTGCGGCGGGCATTACCGGCTCTCCGGCGTGGCGCGGATGCACGAGCGGCCGATCGGCGATCTGGTCGATGCGCTTTGCGCGATTGGCGCAGAGATCGGGTATTCCGGCGCGGCGGGCTATCCGCCGCTGGAGATCAAGCCGGGGCGTTTTACTGCGAACAATGCCGATGGCGTTCTTTGCGCGCGCGTGCGCGGCGATGTTTCCAGCCAGTTCCTGACCGGTCTCCTGCTGGCCTTGCCGCTTTCGGGGATGCCGGCATGTGTCGAGGTCGAAGGGGAACTGATCTCGAAGCCTTATATCGGCATCACCCTGGCGACGATGGCGCGTTTCGGCGTCAGGGTCGAACACGAAAACTGGAGCCGTTTCCTGATTCCCGCCGGCAGCCGCTACCGTTCTCCGGGCACGATCCACGTCGAGGGCGACGCCTCGTCCGCTTCGTATTTTCTCGCGCTGGGCGCGATTGGCGGCGGCCCGGTGCGGGTGCAGGGCGTGGGGCGCGATTCGATCCAGGGCGATGTCGCCTTTGCCGCCGCGCTGGAAAAAATGGGCGCGCGAATTGAAATGGGCGAGAACTGGATCGAAGCGCGCGGTCCAGAAAACTGCGCTGGAAACTGCGCGGAACCCGCTTCCGGGAGCCTTTCGGGATTGCGCGGCATCACACTCGACGGCAACGAAATCCCCGACGCGGCGATGACGCTGGCGACTACCGCGCTCTTCGCTTCCGGCACGACGCGGCTGACGAACATCGGCTCCTGGCGCGTCAAGGAAACCGACCGTATCGCGGCAATGGCGAAGGAATTGCGCAAGCTCGGCGCTGCCGTCGAGGAAGGCGCGGATTTCATCGCGGTCACGCCGCCTGCCGCGCTTTCTTCGCCGCCGGAAGGGATCGATACCTACGACGATCACCGGATTGCGATGTGCTTCTCGCTCGCCGCGCGCGGCACGGCGCTGAGGATCAACGATCCCGGTTGCGTGGCGAAAACCTTTCCCGATTATTTTGCGCAGATGCGCGCGGTAGCCGTTTCCGTGCCGGTGATTGCGATTGACGGGCCTTCCGCGTCCGGCAAGGGGACGGTCGCCGCGCTGGCGGCAAAGGCATTGGGTTGGCATTATCTCGATTCCGGCCTGCTCTATCGCCTGGCCGCGCTCGCGGCGCATCGCGCCGGAACTTCCCTGGACGATGAGGCCGCGCTGGCGCAGATCGCCGCGAATCTCGATGTGTGTTTCGAGGAAGGCGCCGTGTTCCTGGAGGGCGCGCTTGTTGGCGAGGAACTGCGCGGGGAGGAAATCGGCGCGAAGGCTTCCCGGATTGCCGCGCTGCCTGCGGTACGCGCGGCGCTCGTGTTCCGCCAGCGCGCCTTGCGCCGTGCGCCGGGGCTGGTCGCCGACGGGCGCGATATGGGCTGCACGATCTTTCCCGATGCCGCGCTGAAAGTGTTTCTCACCGCGAGCGCCGAAATCCGTGCCGGGCGGCGCA
This sequence comes from Betaproteobacteria bacterium, assembly GCA_009780885.1. Taxonomy (GTDB): domain Bacteria; phylum Pseudomonadota; class Gammaproteobacteria; order Burkholderiales; family Rhodocyclaceae; genus WQZF01. The sequence goes on from WQZF01000086.1 coordinate 2,690, forward strand.
CTAAGCAGTTGATCGAAAAAGGAATTCAAGCTAAAATAGAAGACATTTTGCTGGATTTGCGCCAACGCGACGAACGCGACAGCCAACGGGACGTTGCGCCACTCAGGCAGAATGCGGACGCCCGGTTTCTCGATACTTCCCGGCGCTCCATCGCAGAAGCGGTGGAGCAGGTTCTGGAATGGTGGGGAAACGCAGAGCAGCAAGACCAGTCGATCTGAATCGCTGTTCCGGCATCCGAAAAAAGCAAGACTGCCGAACGCTGCCGGCGATTCATCCCCGCCGGATCGAATGGCGTTTGGTATTCGAGGCGCTGCCGCTTTCCTTCGCCTTTGCCGTTTCCTGCGATAGCATCTTCCGGTCCCGACAGACGGGGCGGAAGATTTTTTGCCCCCGGATCCGGACGGAGAGACAGGCAACGGCAGCCGTGTTCAACTTCAACCCGCCGCTTTTTGCGGCAAGGAAATCCTTTAATGTCCGCCACTTCTGCAACCCAATCCACCCAATCCGCGCCGCAGGAAAGCTTCGCGCAACTTTTTGAAGAAAGCCTGATCCGCCAGGAAATGCGCCAGGGCGAAGTCATCACCGCCGAAATCGTGCGCGTCGATCAGAACTTTGTCGTCGTCAACGCCGGCCTCAAATCCGAGAGCTACATCGATATCGAGGAATTCCTGAATGACCGGGGTGAAATCGAAGCGACCCCCGGCGATTTCGTCCAGGTCGCCATCGAACAGCTCGAAAACGGCTTCGGCGAAACCCGCCTCTCGCGCGACCGCGCCAAGCGCGTCGCCGCCTGGAACACGCTGGAACAGGCGCTCAACGATGGCAACCTTGTTACCGGCACGATCACCGGAAAGGTCAAGGGCGGATTGACCGTGATGACGAACAGCGTCCGCGCCTTCCTCCCCGGTTCCCTCGTCGATGTCCGTCCGGTCAAGGACACGGGGCCGTTCGAAGGCAAGACAATGGAATTCAAGGTCATCAAGCTCGACAGGAAGCGCAACAACGTCGTCGTTTCGCGCCGCGCCGTGCTTGAGGAAACCATGGGCGAGGAGCGCGAAAAACTCCTGGAAGCCCTGCAGGAAGGCGCAATCGTCAAGGGCGTCGTCAAGAACATCACCGATTACGGCGCTTTCGTCGATCTCGGCGGCATTGATGGCCTGCTGCACATCACCGACCTGGCCTGGCGTCGCGTCCGCCACCCCTCCGAGGTGGTCAATGTCGGCGACGAAGTGACGGCAAAGATCCTCAAGTTCGACACCGACAAGAACCGCGTCTCGCTCGGCCTGAAGCAGCTCGGCGAAGACCCGTGGCTTGGCATCGCCCGCCGCTATCCCCAGAATACCCGCCTCTTCGGCAAGGTAACGAACATCACCGACTACGGCGCTTTCGTCGAAATCGAACAGGGCATCGAAGGTCTGGTGCACGTCTCCGAAATGGACTGGACGAACAAGAACGTCCATCCGTCGAAAGTGGCGCAGCTTGGCGACGAAGTCGAAGTGATGATCCTCGAAATCGACGAGGAACGCCGCCGTATTTCGCTCGGCATGAAGCAGTGCATGCCCAATCCGTGGGACGACTTCGCGGCGAACCACAAGAAGGGCGACAAGGTGCGCGGCCAGATCAAGTCGATCACCGACTTCGGCGTCTTCATCGGCCTGCCCGGCGGCATCGACGGCCTGGTGCATCTCTCCGACCTGTCCTGGAGCCAGTCCGGCGAGGAAGCTCTCCGTTCGCTCAAGAAAGGCGACGAAATCGACGCGATCGTGCTGGCGATCGACACCGACAAGGAACGCATTTCGCTCGGCATCAAGCAAATGGAAGGCGACCCCTACACCAATTACATCGCCACGCACGAGAAAAACAGCATCGTCCGGGGTACCGTGAAGACGGTCGATGCCCGTGGGGCCACGATCACGCTCGAAGGCGAAGTCGAAGGCTACCTGCGCGCTTCCGAATTTTCGCGCGAGCGCACCGAAGACCTGTCGCAGCACCTCAAGGTTGGCGACGAAATCGAGGCGATGATCATCAACCTCGATCGCAAGTCGCGCGGCGTCAACCTCTCGATCAAGGCCAAGGATCAGGCCGACCAGCACGAAGCGATGCAGAAATTCGCCTCCGACAACGCCAGCTCCGGCACCACCAGCCTGGGCGCGCTCCTGAAGGCGAAGCTCGACAATGCCGGACAGAATTGATTCGATGACAAAGTCCGAGTTGATCGTCCGTCTGGCGGCGAGGTTTCCGCAACTGATCGCGAAAGACGCCGATCTCGCGGTAAAGGTGATTCTCGACACGCTCTCCGCCGCGCTGGTGCGCGGGGAGCGCGTCGAAATCCGCGGTTTCGGCAGTTTCGCGCTCAACTACCGCCCGCCGCGCACCGGCAGGAATCCGAAATCCGGCGACCAGGTCAGCGTCCCCGAAAAATGGGTGCCGCACTTCAAGGCCGGCAAGGAACTGCGCGAGCGCGTCGACAGGGCCTTGCAGGAAACGCCGGCGTCTTGATCCTTCCTGCGGCTTCTCGCTTTGCCATGAATTGCGGGCGGCAATTGCTGAAATTGCCGCCCTTTTTTATTCCAACCTGAACAAGGATGACTCATGCGCGCATTCACCTGGGTATTGATCCTTCCGGTATTTCTGTTCCTGCTGGTGTTCGCCACCAAGAACAGCCAGGAAGTCGACCTCTTCTTTTTCTTTGGCATGGCCTGGAAAGCGCCGATGGTCATCGTCCTCTTCGCTTCTTTCGTTGCCGGGGTTGCCTTCGGGATGGTCGCGCTCTTCGGCACCCTGTTCCGCCAGCGCCGGGAACTCTCGAAACTGCGCAAGCAACAGCGCCAGCAGGAGACCGGCAAGACGCCAGCGCTTCCGGACAATACGCCGCCCCCTTCGGAATTTGCCTGAAGAAACCGCGTTCCGGGTCTTCTGCAAAGCATTGTTTTCCCAAATTTATTTTCTAAATTAGTGAAATTTACTTCCGCTACAGTAGTGATTCTTGATAGATAATTATTTAAACTAATTTAGAATTTTCCTTCTTTCGCATCGACCCATTCATCACCATGGAACTGGAATACTGGCACCTGATTCTCTTTCCCGTCTTTTTCGGACTGGGCTGGGCGGCGGCGCGGATCGACATCCGCCACCTGGTCAAGGAATCGCGCTCGCTGCCGCGTTCCTACTTCCAGGGTTTGAACTTCCTGCTGAACGAGCAGCCCGACCGCGCCATCGAATCCTTCGTCGAGGCGGTGAAAGTCGATTCGCAGACGGTCGAGCTGCATTTCGCGCTCGGCAGCCTCTTCCGCCGTCGCGGAGAAACCGATCGCGCGATCCGGATGCACCAGAACCTGATCGAGCGCGAAGACCTGCATCAGGAACTGAAACTCTCCGCCGTCGCCGAACTGGGGCAGGATTACCTGAAGGCGGGACTGCTCGACCGCGCCGAGGAATCCTTTCAAAAGCTTTGCAATACCGCGCTCGACAACGAAGGCCGGCGCAGCCTGCTCGAAATCTACCAACTGGAAAAGGATTGGGAAAAGGCGATTGCCATCGCGCGCGAGTTTCCCGACATCGCCTCGCAAAAGGAAATCGCCGAATACCATTGCGAACTCGCCGCCGCCGAGATGATCCGCTCGCGCAGCGACCAGGCCCGCGCCTGGCTCGCCCAGGCGCTGGAAATCAACCGTTCCTGCGTACGCGCCAGCCTGTTGCAGGGCGACCTGTTCGCGCAGGAAGACGCGAACGAGGAAGCCATCGCCTGCTGGCAGCGCATCGAACAGCAGAACCCCGCCTATCTGGCGCTGGTCGCGCAACGCCTGCTCAACGTCTACCGCAAGCTCGACCGCCGCGACGAAGGCTTGCGCCTCCTGACCGGCTATCTCGAACACTACCCTTCGCTCGACTTGCTCGATGTCGTCTTCCAGCTCGTGCTCGAAAGCAAGGGCGCGCACGCGGCGCACGACCTTGTGCGCGACGAACTGAGGCGCAACCCGACCCTGCTCGGCTTTGAAAAACTGATGGAGGCGCGGATGCTGATCGCGCCGCCCGAAGCCCAGCACGACATCGACCTCGCAAAACGCATCGTGCAGAACTATACCCATCGACTGGCGCGCTATCGGTGCGATAATTGCGGCTTCAAGGCACGCCAGTTCTATTGGCGCTGCCCCGCCTGCGGCGGCTGGGAAACCTACCCGCCGAAGCGCACCGAAGAATTCGATTTGACGCCGTAGAATGTGTTGATATGAAAATTTCGCTGAAAAAAATAAAACCGCATCTGCAACGCAAAATTCGGCGCGTATTTCAAGAGTCTTCCCCTTCATCATTGGTTTTACAAAAACCGGACGAAGCCTCCGGTTTTTGTGTGCCTTCCCCCTGGATTGGCCGTTTCGACAGCGAAGCCGATTTTCTCCGCGCAAGGGAACAGCATCCCAAGCTGTTCGATGTTTTTTCGTCGATCGACGATCACCTGTTGAACAGCCGTCATCCTCAAAATTTCCCGACCCTGTGCCTGGTCTGTGGTTCCGTCGAGACAACGCTGGTCAATTGGGCCTATGTTGGTACTTCGCCGGAAGGTTCGGTCAACCCTGCCTGGACCGAAACCAGCGTTTGCTCCAAATGCGGGTTGAACAGCAGGATGCGGGCATTGCTCGCCTTCATCCTCCAGCATCCTGACTATGCGCGCTCTGCACGTTGCTACCTCGCCGAGCGCGCAACGGTTTCCTGGCCTGAATTTTCCCGCCGTTTCGCCGAACTCGAAAGCAGCGAATTCCTTGGGCCGGAGCATCGACCGGGCGAAAAGATTTTTGTGCCCAGGGTGGCCGCCCTGGTCCGGCACGAAGATTTGACCCGCCTTTCATTTGCCGACAATTCCTTCGACTGGGTCGTGACGCAGGATGTCTTCGAGCATATTCCGGATTACCCCGCCGCATTCCGGGAATGCGCGAGGGTATTACGCTCCGGCGCGGGGGGGGGGGGGGTTTTGGTTTTTTGGTTTCCCTTTTTTTGGATTTGGGGCTTTCCCCGCGCGGCCCCCGGCCCCGCGGGGA
>WQZF01000087.1 GCA_009780885.1 Betaproteobacteria bacterium
CACTGGATCCTGCGACTTCGCGCAGGATGACGGAGTGTGCGTACCGGTGGCCCTGACCCGTCATCCTGCGCGCAGTATGTAGGATGGGTAGAGCGCAGCGAAACCCATCGGAGTTCCAGAGGAAGAAATGATGGGTTTCGCTGCGCTCTACCCATCCTACGCGGCTGATTTTCTAAATTACTTAAATAATGTTCCGCTACTGTAGTGGTTTTAAAACATAAATTCTTTAGTTTAATTTAGAAAATACGGCGCCTCCAAAACATCGCAAGACAAGCGCCCGCATCTTCACTTTCCCGCCGCCAGCGCGGCTTCCAGTCTCTTGCAAAGCGTTTTGAGCACCGTGATCCGCGCGAAATATTTGTCGTTTGCTTCCACCAGCGTCCAGGGCGCGATGTCGGTACTGGTGTGCTCCACCATCTCACAGGCGGCGGCTTCGTAGTCGGACCATTTTTCGCGGTTGCGCCAATCCTCGGCGGTGATCTTGAAACGCTTGAAGCGTTCCTGTTCGCGTTCGCGGAAACGCTTGAGTTGCTCGTCGGCGCAAATGGCCAGCCAGAATTTGACGACGACGATTCCGGCGTTCGTCATCTGCGCCTCGAAATCGTTGATTTCGCTGTAGGCGCGCTGCCAGTCGGCCAGCGTGCAGAATCCCTCGACGCGCTCGACGAGCACGCGCCCATACCACGAGCGGTCGAAAATGCTGACCTTGCCGCGCGGCGGCACATGCCGCCAGAAGCGCCAGAGATAAGGCTGCGCCTTCTCTTCCTCGCTCGGCGCGGCCACCGAAACCACGCGGTAATTCCGCGCGTCGAGCGTGCCGGTGATGCGGCGGATCGCGCCGCCCTTGCCTGCGGCGTCCGGCCCCTCGAAGACCACCGCCAGCGCGCGCGCGCCGAATTCGGGCGAGCGCACGAGTTGGGCGAGCTTTCCCTGGTATTTCGCCAGACGCTCACGGTAATCTTCCTTCTCGATCCGCTGCGACAAATCGAGGGTATTCAACACATTGAGCCTGGGCGCCGAAGGCGTTTCGGAAGTCTTTGCTGCTTCTTCCTGCACGGCCTCCTGCACGGCCTCCTGCGGCATTCCTGCTGCCGCATTCGCGCCATCGGGCTGCATGCTGGCGTCAAGCCGGGCGCGCATCGCCTGCATCAAGGCGCGGGCAACGGTCACGATCTGATAGCGCGGATCGAAGGCGCTGACGACCATCCACGGCGCTTCGTGGGTATTCGTCTCGCGCAGCACCCGCTCGGCCGTCTCGCGGCATTCCCGGTAATGCTCGTAGTGGTCCCATTCCTCGGGGCCGACGCGCCAGCGCGTTTGCGGATTTTCCGTCCGCTCGCGCAAACGCTTGCCCTGCTCCTTGCGCGAAAGATGAAACCAGAATTTGAGCAGCAAGGCGCCCTCATTGACCAGCATCCGCTCGAAGCGGTTGATTTCCGCCGTCGTGAGCGCCGGATCGGGCTTCTTCGTCTTGTTCGATGAAAGCTCCGGGAACGGGGCGTTGAAGGACTCGGTATACCAGTTGCCGAAAAAAATCCCGATCCGCCCCTTCGGCGGCAGGGTGCGCCAGAAGCGCCACATCGGCGGGCGGGCGCGTTCCTCGTCGTTGGGCGTGCCAAAGGCGTAGGCGACGATATGGCGCGGATCCATCCAGGTCGTCAGCAGATTCACCGTCTCCCCGCGCCCCGTGGCGTCGAAGCCGTTGATCAGCACGATCACCGGAAAGCGTTTGGCTTCGAGCACGCGATATTGCGCTTCCAGCAGATCGGCGCGCAAATCGGGCACGATGGACTGATAACTTTTCTTGTCGATTTCGTGCTTTAGTTCCGCAGATTCAAACATGGCGCTTTCCCGGAAAACCCTATCCAGTCATTATGGGCAGTCCCGCCTTTAGGCGCAATCCGGGGCGGGAAACTCCGGTTCCGGGCTTGGAATTTCCCAGGATTTTCTAAATTTGTTTAAATAATTATTACATAAAAACCATTATTGTAGCCAAACATTATTTAAGTAAATTTAGAAAACAATCCCCTTCCCAAACAGAACATTCCCTTTTCAGCCCTTGACACCGGGCAGGGCCAGCATATAACATACTATTATTATATGTTTCGTATGATTAACGCTGTACGCCAAGGCGCCTGCCTTGGACGAACCTGAAAGGATCCATTGAATGAGCGCTTCAGAAACTCCCCCGGACGACGAACACCAGGCGTCCGAAGACCATGAGCATGAGCATGAGCACGGCCACGAGCATGACCAGGGCTACCGTCGCGTCCATCAGCATGGACATGGGCACAGCCACGGACATGGGCATGGGCACGGCCATTCCCATTCCGGGCATGCCGGGGTCAATGATTACGTTCGCGCGGTAGCGAAATACCGCAAGACCTTTCCCTTGAAATCCGTTGTGATCCAGCAGACTCCCGACCCTGCGGTCCGGGAGTCTCTGTTGCATATGCAGGAGATTGGCTGCGAGACCGCCTTTGACCGCTTCGACGCGCAGCAGCCGCAGTGCGCCTTCGGGATGGCGGGCGTTTGCTGCCGCATTTGCATGATGGGGCCCTGCAAGGTCGTGGCGAAATCCACCAGGGGAGTCTGCGGCGCAGACGCGGATCTGATCGTGGCGCGCAATCTGCTGCGGCACATGGGCGCTGCGCTGACCGGGCACAGCGCGCGCGGGCGGGAAACGATCCTGGCGCTGAAATACGCCGCCGAAGGAAAAATAAAAACCCCGATCGAGGGCGAAGGCAAGGTATTGGCCACCGCTGCCGCCTTTGGACTGGATACGGAAGGCAAGACCATCAAGCAACTGGCGGGAGAAATCGCGGATATCCTGCTTGAAGACCTGTCGCGCACCTTGCCGGAGGAACATCGGACGCTGAAAACCTTTGCCGCGCCGGAACGAGTCCAAAAATGGACTGAACTGGATATTCTTCCAATCAGCGCGTATCACGAGTTGTCCGAGGCGATGAACCGCACGGGGGTGGGCACCGACAGCGACTGGCGCAATGTGATGAAGCAATTCGAGCGCTGCGGACTGGCTTTCGCCTGGACGGGCGTGCTCGGCAATTCGATCGCGAGCGATTGTCTTTTCGGGCTTCCCAGCCGCGATACCGTTCGCGTCAATCTCGGCGCCCTGGAAAAGGGCTATCTGAACATTGCGGTGCATGGGCATGCGCCGCTCCTGGTGAGCGAAATCGTGCGCCGTGGAAACAGGGAGGAATTCATATCGCTGGCCAAGGCGCGAGGCGCGAAGGGAGTCCGGTTTTACGGGATCTGCTGTTCCGGGTTGTCGGCGATGTATCGCTATGGCGGAGTGATACCGCTCTCGAACGCCGTGGGCGCCGAACTGGTGCTTGGCACGGGCGCGCTGGATTTGTGGGTTGCGGATGTGCAGGATATTTTCCCGGCCATCATGGAAGTCGCGAATTGCTTCAGGACCACCGTCGTGACCACCAACGACGCCACGAGAATCCCGGGCGCGGAGCATATCGGCTTCGACCATCATCATTCGAATATCGGCGAGATGGAGACGCTGGCAGACAGGATCCTGATGCGCGGCATCGAGAGTTTCGAGAACAGGAGGGATGTCCCGGTTTTCATTCCGCAGTACGAAGTCACTGCGGAAATCGGCTTCTCCGTCGAGCATGTGACAAAACACTTTGGGGGCACATTGCAGCCGGTCGTCGATGCGCTCAGGAGCGGCAGGATCAAGGGAGTCGTCAATCTCGTCGGCTGCAACAATCCGCGCGTGATCTACGAGAAAGCGATTGCCGAATCCGCAGACATCCTGATCGCCAACGACTATCTGGTCTTTACCAACGGATGCGCTTCCTTTCCGTTGATGAAGCTGGGGCATTGCCGCGTGGAAGCCGCCGAGCGCGCCGGAGCGGGATTGCGCGAATTCCTGGGAGGTGAATTGCCGCCGGTATGGCACATGGGCGAGTGCATCGACAATGCCCGCGCCTCCGCATTCTTCAAGGCCGTCGCGGCATTGGCGGGCGCCGACATCAAGGACATGCCTTTCGCCTTCCTGAGTCCGGAGTGGTCCAACGAAAAGGGGATCGGCGCGGCTCTCAGCTTCAGATTGCTGGGCGTCAATTCATACCACTGCGTGCATTTGCCGATACAGGGTTCGGACAATGTGATGGGATACGTGTACGGCGGCGGCGCGCAGGAGCGCTTTGGATCGAGGATGCTCGTCGACCCCGATCACGTCGCGCTGATGAATGCGCTGATGCGGGATATGGATGCGAAACGCAATGCCCTGTTCCAAACCCAATGAAGCGAATCCAGATGAAAAAACCGAAAATCCTGGCGCTTGCCCTGGCGGCATTCGCGTTGGTCCTGGCATTGGGCGGATGCGAAGAAAAGCAGGACGAGGAATCCGGCGTTCCGAAAACCGTGAGGATTGCGTACCTTCCCCTGACGCACGCGCTTGCGCTTCTTGCGGCGAAGGAATTGGCCGAGCAGGGAAAAATCGAAAAGCGCGTCAACATCGAGTTGGTGAAATTCGGTTCCTGGCCGGAGCTGACCGACGCATTGAATGCCGGCAGGGTGGACGGCGCTTCGATCCTGATCGAGCTTGCGTTGAAGTCGAAGGAGCGGGGGATCGAGCTCAAGGCGGTTTCGCTGGGGCATCACGACGGCAATGTGGTGGTTGCAAGGCCGGAAATCGGGCGCGCAGAGGATTTCAGGGGGAAAAGCTTTGCGATCCCGCACCGATTGTCCTCGCACAACATCCTGCTTCAGCGGATGCTCGGCAATGCCGGTATGAATCTGGCGGATGTGAAGCTGCTGGAAATGTCTCCCCCGGAGATGCCTTCCGCATTGGCTCAGGGAAGGATCGACGGATACTGCGCCGCCGAGCCTTTTGGCGCAAAGGCCTTGACCCTGGGCGTGGGAAAGATGTTGTTCGGCCCGGACGATCTCTGGAAGGATTCCTTCTGCTGCGGCCTGGTCCTGAACGATTCGTTCATTGCAGCGCATCCCGGAACGGCAACGGAACTTGCGGCGCAGTACGAACAGGCGGGCGAATTCCTCGCCGCCGACCCGGAGGCCGCATTCAGGGTGGCGGCAAAATATCTGAGGGTCGACCACGACACCCTGAAATTGTCCCTGGACTGGATTTCATTCGGCGATTTGAAGATTTCAAGGAAAACCTATGACACCCTGGTCGAAAGGATGCAGGAAGCCGGATTGACCAGGAATCCGCCGTCCTATGAAGATTTTGTGGCAAAGCTCTCATCGGAACCATAATCTCATGACCCAGAAAATCTTCCGGGCGCTCGCCGGAATAACCCTCCTGATCGCCCTCTGGCAAATAGTTTCCACGGCGGGCGGTTTCAATCCACAACTCTTTCCGCCGCCGATCAAGGTCCTTTCGGGAATCCGCGAACTCGCCCTCACCGATGCGCTATGGAACGGCATTGCCCGGAGCCTGTTGCGTTTCCTTGCCGGCTATCTCGGCGCGGTCACGCTGGGAGTCGCGCTGGGGCTGTATTTTGGGTACTTCAAGGGCGCCTGGCAATTCCTGAACCCGGTCATCCAGATCTTGCGCCCCATCTCCCCCGTCGCATGGCTTCCCTTTGTCGTGCTGTGGCTTGGCATCGGCGACATCCCGGCCATTGCGATCGTATTCATCGCTGCGTTTTTTCCGGCCTTGCTGAGCACCGTATCCTCGGTCAACAAAATCGATCCGACATACTTCAAACTGGCAAGGAATTTCGGATTGTCCAAACCGCAAACCTTTACAAAAATCATATTCCCCGCCGCATTCCCGCATATCGTGCCCGGCCTTCGCCTTGCGATTGGCGCCGCATGGGTATTCATCGTGGCGGGCGAAATGGCCGGCGCGCAATCCGGACTGGGCTTCCTGGTCGTCGATACCCGGAACAACCTGCGAACCGATTTGTTGATGTCGACCATGTTGATCATCGGATTATTGGGACTGGCGCTCGACGGCATGGTGGTCTGCCTGGAGCGGATCATTGGCAGTAAATGGGGCATTGTTTCCGGATGATTGTAAGGGATGCTCAGAGCATCCCAAGGGGAGATCCGAAATGTACGTAACGGTCGAAAATGTAAACAAAACCTACCAGCATCACGGCGCACCCTTTCATGCGTTGAACGGGATCAACCTCGAATTCGGGCGTGGCGAATTCATCTGCCTGCTCGGCCCTTCCGGGTGCGGAAAGAGCACATTGCTCAACCTGCTGGCCGGATTCGAGCGCCCCACTTCGGGCAGGGTGACGATAGATGGCGTACTGGTCGAAGCTCCTTCCCCCAGATACGTGACGATCTTCCAGAACCAGAACCTGCTGCCCTGGCGGACGGTTCAAAAAAATGTGGAACTGGGCCTGGAATCCAGGAAATTGCCCCGGAAGGAACGGCACGAACGCGCGGCGCGTTGCCTGGATCTGGTGGGTCTCGGGGGATTTGCCAGACATCATCCGCAACAACTCTCCGGCGGAATGCGCCAGCGTGTGGCCTTTGCGGGCGCACTGGCGATGGAACCGGAAATCATCTTCATGGACGAGCCTTTCGGCGCGCTGGATGCGCTGACGCGGATGGAGATGCAGGATGAACTTCTGAAGCTGCAAAAAACACAGAAAAAGACCGTGGTGTTTGTCACCCACGATATCGAAGAGGCGGTATTCCTGGCGGACAAGGTCGTCGTCATGACCCCCAATCCGGGAAAGATCAAGAGCGTCATTCCTGTGCATCTGGAAGATGCGCATGACAGGACAGGAAGCGATTTCCTGGCGATCCGCGACAGGATTTTTGGCGAGTTTGAATTGAAGCAGAAGGATCGAACGGAGTATTTCATTTAAGGACACTCTGAACAAGTCGAGCGGTAAGCGTGCGCTGCGGATTGGGATGGGATGCAAGACGCAAACCACAGCGATACCTGAAGGTATCGCGAGGATTTGCAACGCCGCAGACCGCCCAACTCCGCAGATGTGGATAACGACCCCCGCGCTCAACGGAGTTCGCTGCCCCCCAAGGGGGTTTGTGCCTCCCTTGAGGCGGCTCGGCAGGAGG
>WQZF01000088.1 GCA_009780885.1 Betaproteobacteria bacterium
ACACCTGTCGAGCGCAATCCCCGCCATTCATGGCGGGGTCAGCGAGACATAGCCTAACAGGCGCCGAAGGCGCCCCACACTGTGTCGAGGAATCCCCAAGCTTCAGCTTGGGGTGACTCAAAAATAAGCGGGCCCAATTTTCTAAATTACTGTAATAATTATTGATTCTAATCAACTACAGTAGCCAATCATTATTTAACCAAATTTAGAAAATTGGGCAAAGCGTTCCCTCCGCAGCAGAGGAAGTGCAGCCCCGTACTTCCTGCCAGGCCAAGGTTGATGTCATCGAGAGAAGCGCGCGCTTGCCGCCCGATTTGCTCCGCGCACACTGGACGCAAAAACGCCTTTCCCGGCCGGGAAAGGCGTTTTTGCGGGGGGAAACTTTTATTCGTGGTGCTCTTCGTAAAAACGCTGGTAAACAACGTTCAATTGCTCGGCATGCTGGGAGTGGCCCGTTTCCTCGGCGTGGTGGATGTTCTCCAGCATCATGTCTTCCACCGCGTTGACGCCTATCTGCGTCTTGATCAGTTCACATCCCAGCTCGGCCGCAACAATGAGCGGAATATGCTCATGCTCGGCAATCGCCTCGATTTCTTCCTTGCGCAGATCGCAAAGATCCAGGCAGTCCGTCAAACTCAACATGTCACACCTCCTTGGATGGATGACAACTTCCCAATGGCACTGATTTGTATTGTCCGCGCAGATCACGCACTGCAAACGGACGCAACGGAATAGAGTCAATGAATTAATGTCAAAAGCCTTTATGGTTCCGGCTTCGCCTGCTTTATCGATACTCGCTTCGCCTTCAGGAAAAGCGCGAAGATTCAAGTGAGCTTATAGGTGCGGCGCGTATTTTCAGCTTAGGAAATTAACCGCACAAAAGCAAGGGGCTTTCCGGGGGATCAAATCTTCAGCTTTCCCTCGGGCAGGATTTTGGTGAATTGAATCCGGGTAATCACCGGGTTGAGGTTGAGGCCGGTTTGAAGCCTGAGCGCCGTTGCGCGTACGCGCAGTTCGGGGATTCCGGTTTCGATGGAAGCGCCTCCGGTGGCAAAGGCAATGGCGTTTCCGGTGTCGCAGGAAGGAAAAACCAGCGAGCGCCCGGAAAATGCCTGGTTGATGCGCGCGACGCTGGCCTTGAAACCGCGCTGGTGCCCGAGGAGGTTGACACAGAAGAGTCCGTTGCCGGTCAGCCGCGCCCGGCAGTGGCGGTAGAAGTCCAGGCTGTCGAGCTTTCCGGGACGCGCCCGGTGGTCGAAACCATCGACCATGATGGCGTCGAATCGCTCGGTATCCGGCAGCAAGCCAGGGGTGATTTCAGGATGATCATCGCCGGAAGCGCCATCGAGCACGCCGTCCGCCATGTAGGCGACGCCATCGCCGATCATGATCCTGATCCGCAGCGGGTCGTCCGGGACGTGGAAATGTTCCTTTGCGAATGCGGGGATTCGCGGGTTGATTTCGACCACGGTACACCGCGTCTGCGGCAAGTAACGCCAAATGAATTTAGCCAGCGAACCGGCGCCCAGTCCGATCAGGAGGACATTTTCCGGCCAGGGCGGCTCGCGCAGCAGAAGGCCGGACATCATTTCCCGCGTATAGGCGAGTTCCAGATCCCAGGGGCGGCGCAGGCGCATCGCGCCCTGAATCCAGTCCGACCCCAGGTGCAGATAGCGCACGCCGGCTTCTTCGCTGATGATGAGGGGTATGTTCGCCATGACAAGCCCGGGTTATGTAAGCCAGGAAGGAATTCGATGTTAGCATCCCGAAACCCGAAAACCCCCGAAAGGAACGCAAATGAAACTTGAAACGCTTGCCGTGCACGCCGGTTATACCCCGGAAGCGACGACAAAATCCGTCGCGGTGCCGATCTATCAGACGACATCCTACGCCTTTGATAATACCCAGCATGGCGCCGACCTCTTCGACCTGAAGGTGGCGGGCAATATCTATACCCGGATCACGAATCCGACCAACGATGTCCTCGAAAAGCGCGTTGCTGCGCTTGAGGGAGGAATTGGCGGGCTGGCGCTCTCTTCGGGGATGACTGCGATCAGCTACGCCATCCAGACGCTTGCCGAAGCCGGCGACAACATCGTTTCCGCCTCGACGCTCTATGGCGGCACCTACAACCTCTTTGCCCACACGCTGCCGCAATTCGGCATCGAGGTGCGTTTTGCCGATTACCGCGATCCCTCCCAGTTCGAGACCCTGATCGACCGGCGCACGAAGGCGCTGTTCTGCGAATCGGTCGGCAATCCGCTGGGCAACGTCACCGATTTTGAATCGCTTGCCGCCATTGCGCACAGGCATGGAATCCCGCTGATCGTCGACAACACCGTTCCCAGCCCCTATCTCTGCCGCCCCTTCGAGCATGGCGCCGACATCGTTGTCCATGCGCTCACCAAATATCTGGGAGGGCACGGCAATTCGCTTGGCGGGATGATCGTCGATTCCGGCAAATTCCCGTGGGCGGAACACAAGGAACGCTTCAAGCGCCTGAACGAGCCGGAAGTCGCCTACCACGGCGTCGTCTTTACCGAAGCCCTGGGGCCTGCCGCCTACATCGGCCGCGCCCGCGTCGTGCCGCTGCGCAACATGGGCGGGGCGCTCTCGCCGCTCAATGCCTTCCTCATTCTCCAGGGCATCGAAACCCTTGCGCTGCGGATGGATCGCATTTGCGAAAACTCCCTCAGGATCGCCGCCTTCCTGCAAGGACACGAGAAGGTAAATTGGGTGAACTACGCCGGCCTGCCGGGACACAAGGATTACCCGCTGGCGCAAAAATACATGGGTGGCCGCGCTTCCGGCATTCTCAATTTCGGCGTCAAGGGCGGCCGCGAGGCCGGCGCGCGCTTCCAGGACGCGCTGCAACTGGTCGTGCGCCTGGTCAACATCGGCGACTGCAAGACCCTCGCCTGTCATCCGGCAACGACCACGCACCGCCAGCTTTCGCCGAAGGAACTCGAAAAGGCAGGGGTTTCCGAAGACATGATCCGGCTGTCGGTCGGCATCGAGCATGTCGAGGACCTGATCGCCGATCTCGACCAGGCACTGAAAAAAGCCTGAAACCACGGAAGGCTTACTATTGATCCGGCCCGTAAATAGTATGTAGGATGGGTAGAGCACAGCGAAACCCATCGGAGTTCCAAAGGAAGAAATGATGGGTTTCGCTTCGCGCTCTCAAGGAACACCCCATCCTGCACACTGGATCCTGCGAATCGCGCAGGATGATGGAGTATAGCCCCTGACCCGTCATCCTGCGCGCAACGAAGCGGAGTCGCAGGAGTATGTAGGATGGGTAGAGCGCAGCGAAACCCATCGGAGTTCCAGAGGAAGATGCCAATCCCTGCTCCCGGGTTTCTTCGACACGATTTGCGGCGGCGGGCCGATTACTGCGACACCCATCCTACATAACGAGAGTATTTAAGGGCCGGAGGGAGATTTTCCGCCCCTGTGCAGTGTGCAGAATGGGATGAGCGCGGCAAAACCCGTACATGCCATTGGCGTCCTGGCCTTCAATTCTCCGCATAAAATTGTCGCGCCATGCCCGGCAGTTGCGCACATCCTGATACTCCCGCTACCATGCGCCGAATCTATACAAAGGGGAGAGTCACACCGTGTCCAGAATGGAAGCTCGCGCCGTGCTCGCGCTGCTCGCGCTGCTTGCGCTCCTTGCGTTGCCGCTGGGCGCCGCCGCTGCTCCGGCGGACATCCCGCCCGTGCCCGATTACAAACAATTTCCGCCGCCCATGCGCCAGAGTGCGATCACGGTGGAGCCTGACGGCACGCTGCGCTGGCTGGGAACTCGCCGGACCGATCCGCCCCCAAAGGCTGTGCCCAAAGGGTGCTGGCCCCTGGAAGTAACGATGGATCGGTGGAACCCGGCTACCGGGGCCACTCAACGCGCGCCGCTCGATCCCCGTTTGAATGGCGGCGTCCAGATGCAGTTGCCGCTGCCGGCGGGCCTTCTGGCGCGGGTATCCGACAGTTGCCTGGACGGTCAGCCGGCGCGCTTCGTGTTCCTTCCAGCTACCGGCGGCGCACCGTTGACGCTCAAGCTCGATGCGCCGCCCGATGGCCTAACGCCGCAGTTGCTGGCCGTTGGCGACGATGCTGCCGCGCTGGTTTTTCGCGACAAGAACACACGCCACATCCAGGTGCAGGTTGTGCGTCGCCAGAAGGATGCGCTGACGCTCGAAACCATGCCCGAACTGCCCATTCCTTATCGCGGCGATTACGCCGCCGCGCTCGCCGGGGCCGATCAACTGATGATTCTGGGCGGTTCCGACGACAAGTACACCGGCTGCCGTGAAACCTGCAGATCGGAAACCCATCTACTCGACCTCAAGCTCAGGCGCTGGCGCGACGGTCCTTCGATGCTCGAAGCGCGCACCGATCTGGCCGCCAGCGCACTGCCCGACGGCAGCATTCTGGTCACCGGCGGCTGGACCAAGGCCGCCAATTGGAACACCCAGGTTCCCTCCCGAACCGCCGAACTCTGGAACCCCGGCGCCAACCGGTTCGAGGCGCTGCCGCCCATGCCCAGCGGCGACGCGCGCCACAAACATATCTGGTGGAACGCGCCCTGGGGCAAAACCTTGCTCATCACGCAAGGCATTGCTGGCGTGGCGCATTCCTTCGATCCGGACACCCGCATTTGGCGGACGGTGGGCCAGTGGCCCGCCGAGTTCAGCCGTCTGCATCTGGGCAACCGTTCCAACGGCAGCGAAGCTTTCTTTCCCTTCGTCGTGGGTGGTAACGCCTATGCCTGGCTTCTCGGCAACGCGGGCGAAATGCCTCACAGGCAGTCCATCAGCCTGAGCCTGCTTCGCCCGCCCAGCGAACAGCCTTCATCCGTACCGCCGCCTGACGAGATTCTGGGGTATTCCCAGGTCGGTGCTGCCTTTCTGCCCGCCAGCGCCACGGCGCCCGCGCTGGTGGTCGGCGGCGGGAACAGCGCGGTGGAGGCGATCGGTCTGGATGGAGGCATCGTGGCCCTGCCGTCGATGCGCTACGCCCGCAACAACGCCAGCGTTTTCAGGGTAGCGGGCGGCGTGCTGGTGGTGGGCGGCACCGATCCGGGTTACCGCAGCTATAACCATGAACGCCCGAAAACGCAGCCCGCCGAATGGTTGCCCCCCGAAACCAGCGCGCCGTGGCAGTGGAGGGAGGTGGACGGCGGCGCGGTGGAGTATGACGCCGCCGTCGCCCAGCTCAAGGACGGCAGCCTGCTGGTCGTTGAACCCACGGGCAAGGTGCGGCAACTGCGCTTCGTGATGCGCGAAGGCGGCCCGGTGATCGAAAGCCAGCCGCACTCGCGGCTGCTCAGGGAGCGCCGTCACGGATGGGAAGATGAAAAGATCAAA
This sequence comes from Betaproteobacteria bacterium, assembly GCA_009780885.1. GTDB lineage: Bacteria > Pseudomonadota > Gammaproteobacteria > Burkholderiales > Rhodocyclaceae > WQZF01. The sequence continues at coordinate 5,370 of WQZF01000088.1, forward strand.
GTGCGGGCATTGAACGATGGCCGCCTCATCGTCGCGGGCGGCATGGTGCGCTCGGAATTCATCGCCCTGTACTCCGAACGCGCTCTGCAACCCGACCAGCCGGATGAATACATCGGCATCGGCGACTTTCTGCCCTGGCGCCGGTACGAAATTTTCGACCCCGCCACCCGGCGCTGGCGCAACTCCGCGCCGTCGCAGTCAACCGGCGGCGTGGTGGCGATCATGGGCGACGGGCGGGTAGTCAAGGCTGGCGAAATCCCGCAAGCAAGCAATTCGGGAAACGACTACACACGCACCTACATACTGGAGATTTCCGACCCTTCGGGCACGCGCTGGAGCACGGTAAAACGCTCCACCTATAAACATCTCGACAACGTCTGGAGCCAGAACCACTCAACGAATTCGGGTATGCGCCTGTACGTGCAAAAAGGCTATGAGCTTGATGGTTTGCGCCTGTTCAACATCGACAATGAACTTTTTGCCAGCGGCGTTACGGAATACATTGAACTGAGCGGCGGCGCAGGCGGCGCTGGTCGCCGTGGCGTGGAGAGGCTCAATTCCGCGACCGGCCAATGGGAATTGCTCTGGCAAGCAGCAACGCCCACAAGCAAGGATTGGAGCGAGTATGTGGGACGCCTTCTGCGCCTCACGTTCACCGACGCGGGGGGCAAAACCAAAACCGTCATCATTTTTCCCTTCGGAGGTCTGTGATGAATACGCGCCTGTTTCAATGGATGGCTGTTCTGCTGATGGCAACGCCGCTGGCCGCCGTGGCCGCCGACGCCAGCGACAGCGGCCCGCCCAAAAAAACGCCCATCGAATTCCTGCTCGGCGGCGACCAGTGGCAGCCCGGCCAGCGTTACCGCGCGGGCAACGACTGGCTGGCGCTGGTGTGCGGCAAGTCCGAATGCAGCCTTGAGCCAGCCCGGCTTGCCGTGCGCAAGGCGCAATGGCAAGGCCATTACGACGATGAACCCACCGACGGCCAGCAGTTGACATTCAGCCGGCAAACGCCCGGCGCGGGCCGCGTGCTCGCGTGGTTCAGGCTGAACAAGGAGGTTCCCTGGCTGCGCGCCGGCCCCGTCGCCACCTACCCCAAAAAACGCGCCGCCTCGCAAGGCACGCTGGAAATGGCGGTCGATCTGCCCGATGGCCGCGAGGCCACCCTGGTGCCCTTGCTCGACCTGGACAAAGGCGCCGAAAAATGGAACCGTCAAGCAAAATTCCTGCTGCAACTGCGCGTGCCCGGCGGACGCCAACTGCTCGGCGCAATCGCCAGTTGCTCGAATGAGGTTTCCACAAATTACCTGGTCTGGGCCGGCGACATCGACGGCGACGGCAAGCCCGATTACCTGATCGATTTCAGCGATGAAATCGGCAATGCGGCGCTGTACCTGGGCGGGCAAGCCGGCCCTGACGAGATCGCGGGATCCGCCGCAGTCTATGATCCGCCGCCCTTCGGCGGAGAGTGCGACGGCTCAGGATGGCTGGAGGAGTTCCAACATGACAAA
>WQZF01000089.1 GCA_009780885.1 Betaproteobacteria bacterium
ATTTCCGACGAATACGGAGTGATCCGCCATGTCGTCAACCTCGAAGTCGTCAATACCTACGAGGGCACGCACGACATCCACGCCCTGATCCTGGGCCGCGCCATTACCGGTATCGCCGCCTTCTCCAACTGACTCCGGCATCCATCGGGATGCCTGGCCGAAGCCTTTCCGGACGATTTTCGGGCGCCATCATTGGCGCCCTGCATCCTTTCCTGCGACTGAAGTCGCAGATTTTCTTGCGGAGTTCCCATGAACGACAATTCTCATGAAGTTTCAGCGATTGACCGTGCCATTACCGGTCGAAGAACCACGCGCCAATTCCTGTCGACGCAGGTACCCCGGGCACTGATCGAGGAGATCCTGCGTGTGGCCCGGCATGCCCCGTCCGGCAACAACATCCAGCCGTGGCGCGCGCACGTGGTCGACGGCAAGAAGCGGGACGAGCTATGCGCCCGGGTTTGTGCCGAAGTCGACAAGGGGCCGGAGGCGGTCGAGAGGGAATACGACTATTACCCGAGCGAGTTTTTTGAACCCTACCAGGGGCGCCGTCGCCAAACAGGCTGGGGACTCTACGGGGTGCTCGGCATTGCCAAGGGCGACCGCGAAGCGATGCAGCGGCAGCATCGGCGCAACTTCGAACTCTTCGATGCTCCCCTGGCGCTGGTCTGCACGATTGACCGGCGCCTGGCGCAAGGCAGTTGGCTCGATTGCGGCATGTTCGTGCAGAACGTGCTGCTTGCTGCCCATGCGCGCGGTGTCGACTCCTGCGTCCAAACGGCCTGGATTGACTATTACCGGGTTGTCGGAGAAGTCCTCGATTTTGCGCCCGAGGAGAAATTGCTTTGCGTCGTCGCGCTCGGATTCCGCGATCCCGAAGCGCCGGTCAATGGCTTTGCGACCGAACGCTGTCCGCTCGACGAATTTGCCCGCTTCCATGGCGGCAACGAATAGGGCCGAGTGTTGATCCGAGCGTTTTCTAAATTACTGTAATAATTATTGATTGAAACACACTACCGTAGCCAAACATTATTTAAGTAAATTTAGAATTTTTGCTTTAAAATCGGGGCGCTTCGAGCGCCCCGATGCTTGATGGCTTACTGAGCTTTCTTGCTTGATTTCTTCGATGAGGGTTTGGCTTCTTCCGCGCCCTGCACTTTCAGCTCTCCGCCCGTTCCCAAGCCGCCCTTGACGGTCTGCATTTGATAATTGCGGGTAGCGCGGACGAGGTTGTTATAGGCGTCGGTAAAGGCCGCGACGATCACCTTGCCTTCCGCCGTGTTCTTATAACCGCCAAGACCGCCGCCTCCGTGGCGGCCAATGATGCTGCCGACCGCACCGAAATCGACGTTGCTCGCGCTGCCCTCGGCAGCGGAAATCTGGACGCCGGAACGGTTCTCGATCAGCGTGAGCACGGTGCTGGCTTCCTTGACGTTTGCGCTGGCGGCCAGGGCTCCGAAGGTGCCGCCGCCGATCCTGCCGCCAAGGGCTGCGCCCAGGCCGCCGGCATTCTGGTTGCTGAAGGTGATGCTCGGGGACATCGTGTAGTCCGCAGCGACCATCTGGCCCTTGCCGAAATTGGATTTCTTGCGCAGTTCGCCGGAATCCTGGAGCGCGCGTTCCTGCATCATGTTGTTCATCGCGCGGCCACGCTCAACGACCACAAAGCAGTTCGATTCCTGCACCAAAAGGCGTAGGACGGGAGTCGTCGGGCCGAGACGGTAGTCGGTACTCAAGGTCCGGTACCAGTCGGTGTTGGTGTCTTCGACGACCGCGAGCGTGCCCAGCGGTTTTGGGCATCTTTCGATCTGACCGGCGCCCTCGGTCGTCGATCCGGAAGCGGCGCCGGTGACGGTGGTCTTTGCGCTCTGTGAGCCCATTTCCATATTGGAGCAGCCGGAAAATGCCGCCGCCGCCGCAACGGGAAGCAAATATTTGCAGAAAGCCTTGTTGTCGAACATGGGAAACATCCTTTTTTTGTTGATCGGTGTTTATTCGGAAACAGATCCGGAGTTTCGTGGCGAATTATGCTGTTTGCGTGATTGCGGCGGGAAAGTTTTCCAAAGGATGTCCGGCGTTCTGGAGGCGCAACGAAAAGCTCAGGCGAGTGAAGCGAGCTGAATCGGGATTTTATGCCCTTTCCGGACGATGCGATTTTGCGCATCGACATAGATCAGCGCCGGCTCGTACCGAGCCAGTTCGGATTCATTGCAAACGGCGAAGGAGGCGATGATCAGAAGATCGCCCGGGGCCGCGCGGCGCGCGGCGGAACCGTTGACGGAAATGACGCCGGAACCGCGCTCGGCGCGGATCGCATAAGTGGAAAAGCGCTCGCCGTTGTTGACGTTCCAGATTTCGATCTGTTCGTACTCGCGGATATCCGCTGCTTCGAGCAGATCTTCGTCGATGGCGCAGGAACCCTCGTAGTGCAGGTCGGCGTGGGTTGTCGTCACACGGTGCAACTTGGATTTCAACATCATTCTTTGCATTGCATCACCCGTGGAAATGGTGTTGGGGAAGGGCATTGTAGCGGCAAATCGGTCTCTGTCAACGGGCCGCCGAGAGCGTTGTGCAATGGGCTTTTGCAGGGATCAAAGCTCGATATTGTCGATCAGCCGGGTTGCCCCCAGGCGGCTTGCCGCAAGAATCACCAGGCCATCGGTCTCCGGGGAGGCCGGCGCTTGCAGGTCGCTGCGGCGGCGAATCGAGATGTAATCGGTTTTCCAGCCATGGGTATCGAGCCCGGAAGCTGCCGCGTTTTCGATCCGGGAATAGTCTTCGGCGCCCAGGGTTTTTCCGGACCGGCGATGCTCCAGGATCGTTTCGCGCAGGGCGCACAATTGCCGATACAGCCTCGGCGCTTCGGCGCGTTCGGCGGGCGAGAGGTAGCCGTTGCGCGAGGACAGCGCCAGACCGTCCTGGTCGCGCACCGTTTCGCCCGCGACGATGGCGACCGGCAAGGCCAGTTGCCGCGCCATGCCGCGAATCAGCAAGAGTTGCTGGTAATCCTTCTTTCCGAAAAACGCGAATTGCGGCTGCACGATGTTGAAGAGCTTCAGTACCACCGTCGCCACTCCGCGAAAATGGTCGGGGCGAAACGCGCCTTCGAGCAGTTTCTGCGCCGGTGGCGGGTCGACGTAGTACTGCTGCGGTTCCGGGTACAACTCCGATTCTTCCGGAGCGAACACGATATCGACGCCGCCGGCCTCAAGCGCGGCGCAGTCGCGCTCGAAAGTGCGCGGATAGCGCTCGAAATCCTCGTTCGGGCCGAATTGCAGGCGGTTGACGAAAACGCTTGCCGCCACGATTCCATCGGATGCGCCGGAATCCGCAAGCTGCGCGCGCGCCTGGCGCATCAGGCTGATATGCCCTTCGTGCAGATTGCCCATGGTTGGCACGAAGGCGCGCACGGCGGACGGCGCTTCGGCAAAGGCCGCGCGGAGTTCGGAAATACGGGAGACGATACGCATGGTGTTTGGGGGGGTTCGGGGCGGAGGACTCAATAATAATGTTCTTCGGCAGGAAAGCTGCCGTCCTTGACTGCCCGCGCATAAGCAGCGATGGCGGCGGCGACGGAAGGCTGGCCGGCCATGAAATTCCGGACGAAACGCGCCTTTTTTCCCGGCGAGAGATCGAGCATATCGTACAGCACCAGCACCTGCCCGGAACAGGCGGCGGAAGCGCCGATGCCGATGGTCGGAATCCCCAGGGCTTCGGTGATTTCCTTTGCCAGCGCTGCCGGAACCGCTTCGAGGACGATCAGCGCCGCGCCGGCTTCTTCCTGGGCGCGGGCATCGGCGTGCAATTTTTTCGCGCCGGACTCGTCGCGCCCCTGGACCCGGTATCCGCCCAGTTGATGCACCGATTGCGGCGTCAGTCCGATATGGGCGCAGACCGGGATGCCGCGTGAAGTCAGAAAATGCGTCGTCTCGGCCATTTCGGTGCCGCCTTCGATCTTGACCATTTGCGCGCCGGCGGCCATCAGCCGTGCCGCGTTGGCAAAGGCGATTTGCGGCGACTGCTGGAAGCTGCCGAAAGGCATGTCGGCAATCACAAGCGGTTTCCGGGATCCGCGCGCGACGGCGGCGGTGTGGTAGGCGATGTCTTCGAGCGTGACGGGCAAGGTGGAATCGTGCCCCTGCAACACATTTCCAAGGGAATCCCCGATCAACAGCGCGTCAATGCCCGCCGCTTCGCACAGCGCGGCAAAACTGGCGTCGTAGCAGGTAAGAATGGCGATTTTCTCGCCAGCGGCGCGCATCTTGGATAGATCGGAATGGCTCAGGCGGCGGGTCTGGGGTTGAGCGGACATAGAGAAGGGCTTTCCGTGGCGAGTTGTCTCAAAAGAGTTGTATTTTCCGCGCCTTCAGTCGGCGCGGTTGAAATAGGCGCGCTGCCCGCGCATCGCGGCAAGGCGTTCGAGCAGGAGTTGGAAATCCTCATCGTTTTCAGCCGGATTCAAATGCTCGGAATTGACGATCATCAGCGGAGCCTTGTCGTAATGGTAAAAGAACTGGCTGTAGTGTTCGGCAACCCGCGCAAGGTAGGCATCGTCGATATTCTGTTCCATGTCGAGGCCGCGTTTTTTCACGCGGGCGTTCAAGGTTTCCGGCGCGGCCTGAAGGTAGATGACCAGATCGGGGGTCGGAGCCTGCGGCGCGACATGTTCATAAATCCGGTGGTAGAGCGAGAATTCCTCGTCGGAAAGGGTCAGGCGGGCAAACAGCGAATCCTTTTCCAGCATGTAGTCGGCAACGACCCGGGGTTGCGCGAACAAATCGCGCTGGCCCAGATCGCGCTGCTGCTCGATGCGCTGGAAAAGGAAAAAGAGCTGCGTTTGCAGCGCGTAATGCTTCCGGTCCTGGTAGAAGCGGGGCAGGAACGGATTCTGTGCCGGGAGTTCAAGCAGTTCGCGCGCGCCCAGATGCGCCGCCAGACGCCGCGCGAGCGAAGTCTTGCCGGCGCCGATCGGGCCTTCGACGACGATGTGATGGATGTTGCCGAGCGGGGAATTCACGCGGAGAGGTAGAAAAAAGCGGCGCGGAAAATTCGGGGGAGATTAATGGCACAGACCGATTCCGGGGATCGGCTGTCTCTGGATGAAAATCGGGGCAGAGTCGGAAGGGAAAGCGGGAAGGGAAAGCGTTCGTATCAGCTTTGCGTCCACGGCAGCCCTGCGTAGCGCCAGCCGCCGAGGTTGTTGCGCTGTCCGCTTGAATCCTTGTCCCCCTCGAATCCTTCCAGTACGTTGTAGCTCGATTCATAGCCAGCGCCGATGGCGGCGATTGCGGCAGCATACGAACGCACCCCGCTGCGGCAGATGAACAGCACCAGGGATTGCGGGTTGACCTGCTGCCGCAGTTGCGGAATGAAATGCTCGTTCAATGCGTTGCTCGGGTAGTGCAGCCATTCGATCTCGATTGCTCCGGGAATACGCCCAACCCAATCCAGTTCGGCGCGCGTACGGACATCGACCAGTTTTGCTCCGGGGGCGAGCTGTACTACTTCGTAGGCCTCGCGCGGCGTCAGCGCACCCTTGTAGGGCAATTCCAGTTCGAGCGTACGTTCCTGGGCCAATGCCAGAAGATCGGAGAGTCTACCCATGAAATGACCTCGTAATATCAGAAATAAAGGGCCGGGATAAAAAGTTCGCGAAGAAGGAGGATCGCCAAGTGGATAGTATACAGGACAGGCTATAGGGCAATCCCCCAAGGCTCCCGAATTTTGTTTCTTCGCGCGGCGCCTGCTCAGATTCGCCTGCAGACGGTGTAGAGCGCATCGCTGCTTTCGTCGTAATCCGTAGTGGGTGCGGACACCGGAAGGGTGGCAGCCTCAGTCTCGGGAATCGCGCGCAGGGCGCCGGTTCGGGCATCTCCGTTATCCAGTTGTGTGTCGAGCGCCTGCGCGATTTTCGCGGGGAGACGATTGGCGCAAAGCATCAGGCCGCCGCCCAGTCCAAGCGCGTTGTTCTGCTCGACGCCGAAAACGCCGCCCATCGGATGAACCGGCAGCGCGGAAGCGCCCTCCAGCGTTTCGGTCTCGCCCATGATGAAGCCCGACAGGCGTAATTCCGCCCAGAAAAGGCGTGTTTCATCGGTGTTCCTGGAAGAATTCCAGGCGCCCTCGATACGCCCGTTGCCGGCCTCTGCTGGCGGCGTCAGCGAAGCGCCGCCGATTTTCCAGCGCCCTGCCCGCGCGTCATCCCCGGGCAGCGCCTTGTAGCGATCCTGATAAAGCGCGATGGCGGCGGAGATGTTGTTGAATTCGTTTCCGATATTGCGGATCTTCGCCTGCGTGATCAATTCCTGCCCCTTGAAGATTCCGCCAAGCAACAAGCCGACGATGATCAGCACGATGGCGATTTCAGCCAGCGTGAAACCGCGTTGTCCGGATTTCATTTCCCCTCTCCTTGTTTGAATCGCGCGAACCCCTCCGCGCGGCAAGAGGCAATTTAGCATATTTTCTGTTGAATGAGCTTCTTTTCCGGGCAGTCGCATGAATGTCTGGTTCATGCGGCGCGAAGCGCCGGAAATGAAGCTTCAACCCCCAAACCCCCGTCAGCTTCGCTGCCACCCCCTTTGGAAAGGGGGCTTTGAAATGCGGCGCTTTAGCGCCGGAGATAAAAACCAACGGCGCTCCAAGGAGCGCCGCTGTTCAATTCCCCTCCGAGGAGGGGTGGCGGCGAAGCCGCCGGGGTGGTCAAGCCTCCCTCTTCGAGGGAGGTGGCGCTTTAGCGCCGGTGGGAGTGCACTCCCCCTGCCGGCTTTGCCGGCATCCCCCTCGAAGAGGGGGACTTTTTCAAGGCGCGACCCTCAACACCCCGCAATACCGCCCATTCCCCA
>WQZF01000090.1 GCA_009780885.1 Betaproteobacteria bacterium
ACCACTTGCTTGCGCCGTTCGTGCAGTTGCTCCAGTGTCGAATATCTTGCGTCGTCTTTTTCCATCTCCACCACATGGGGATCAATCCAAATATTTCAAGTATTATCGTGCCGAGTCAATAAGACAAAAGCGATTGATGCTTTACCTGTCAAGCCTTCCCCGCGCGAGCGGGGGTGTTTCCGGGGCCCTGAGCCATCGGGATAACCCGGCGGAGCCTTCCCCGCGCGAGCGGGGGTGTTTCTCTTGCCGTCTCAGGTAAACGCTCTCTGCCAGAGCCTTCCCCGCGCGAGCGGGGGTGTTTCCACTTCCCTTTTGTCTTGCCGGTAGCGGGGCAGGCCTTCCCCGCGCGAGCGGGGGTGTTTCCGGAAGTTTGACAAGCTTCTCGCCGCTGCACGGGCCTTCCCCGCGCGAGCGGGGGTGTTTCCCCAAAGCTATGTTTCTCTCGTTCGCTTCGTTTGCCTTCCCCGCGCGAGCGGGGGTGTTTCTTATTTTCTTTTTCGCATCTCTATATTTTTTCGGCCTTCCCCGCGCGAGCGGGGGTGTTTCCATGCGCGGGCGGATTATAGAATGGTTTGAATGGCCTTCCCCGCGCGAGCGGGGGTGTTTCCGGGGAGCAAGCTGCTTAAATCTTCGCTGTTCCGCCTTCCCCGCGCGAGCGGGGGTGTTTCTCGGTTAGTTCCGGCGGTTCCGGGGGTTCCGGGGCCTTCCCCGCGCGAGCGGGGGTGTTTCTGCTTGGAATGCAGACACCGCATCCCAACCTTCGCCTTCCCCGCGCGAGCGGGGGTGTTTCCTGGAATTCCGTGCGGAACAAGCCTTTGTAAAGGCCTTCCCCGCGCGAGCGGGGGTGTTTCTTTCAGATTGGGCGCATGGTCGCCGCCTATCAAGCCTTCCCCGCGCGAGCGGGGGTGTTTCCTTAGAGCGAATGACAATAGACCGCGACAGTTAGCCTTCCCCGCGCGAGCGGGGGTGTTTCCTCAAGGCACGGAGCCCCGTGAAACCCACGCAGGTCTTCCCCGCGCGAGCGGGGGTGTTTCCCATTGGTAGGAAGGTAGAAGTGTTGATAGATGGTCTTCCCCGCGCGAGCGGGGGTGTTTCTCAAAAACGAGCTGGAAGTTTTGCGCAGTCAAAAGCCACATCCAGCCATGCTTGCGCCAGGATCATGAAAAGGGTAGCATTAAAAAAGCAACGATTGCTTTATCAATAACAAATGGATAGACCACAAACCGCTCCTGCCGGGAATGGCCGATTCCCTGCTCCAGCCATGGCTAAGGCCGATCGTATCCTCTTCGATTTCACGATTGCCATTCAGCCTGCCAGAAGGGCATGGGTGCAGGCCATTCATGCCAAGTTGGCCGACGACAAGCTGCCGGTATCGCTGGCGGTAGCTATCGTGCTGGCTTCCCGCATGGGGGCTGCTGCTCACCAGCGGATGCTGGCTACCGAAATTGGCATCAATCCGGCGGCGCTGATGCGTGTGCTGGATTATGGCGAATCGGCTGGTCTGCTCAAGCGCTGCAATGTCCCCGGAAATCGCCGGATCAAGACGATTCAACTACTGCCTGCGGGCAAGGCGCTGGCCGAGAAGATGGAAACGGCATGGGCCGCGTTGCGCGCCGGATTGTTGTGCGACATTCCGCTGGCGGATGTCGAAACCGCGACCCGGGTGCTGCGCATGCTGGAAGCGCAATCGCTGGCGTACACTGCGGCGAGCGAGCTTCCCGGAAAAAACGGCGAACCGGCCTGATCCGATCATGTACGAAGAATTCAGCCTCTACGGCGTCTTTATTCCCACGCTGATGCCCCTGATGCTGGTGGCTTTCCTGGTGTTTCTTGGCTTGCACCTGCTTTTGTTGAGGGTGGGCGTGTACCGTCATGTCTGGCACCCTCCCTTGTTCAACTTCGCCTTGTACATCCTGGTGCTCGGCACGCTGTTCGCGCTGATGCGCGCCATATTGGCATGAATCCCATCGTTCAAAAAATCATCAAGATCGTGCCGACGGTACTGATCGCCGCAGCAGCCATTGTGGCGCTGCGCTTCATGTGGCGCTACTACATGGAGGATCCCTGGACCCGCGACGCGCACATCAGCGCCGATGTGGCGCAAGTCGCGCCCGATGTATCCGGGCCGGTTCTGGAAGTACGGATACGCGACAACGCCGCAGTGCACCGTGGCGATGTGCTGTTCGTGGTCGATCCGGCGCGTTACGAAATCGCGCTGAAGGAAGCGCAGGCCGCGCTGGAACGCAGCCGGGCCGCGCTGGCGCAAAATCGCGCGCAACTACTGGCGAACCAGGCCATGCAACGCGAGTTGCAGGGCAAGATCCAGCGGGATCGCGAATTGCAGGAATTGGTGGCCGTCGAGGAAGCCGAGACGCGGCGCTCCAACCTGGAAAGGATCCAGGCGAACATCAACGCTGCCGAGGCCGATATTGCAGCCGCCCAGGCCGGCATCGACGCTGCGCAGGCTGCGGTTGAACTGGCGCAACTGAACCTGACCCGCACCATTGTGTATAGCCCGGTCGATGGGCAGCTAGGCGACCGCACCGTGCGCGTCGGCGATTATGTCAGCGCCGGCAAACCGGTGCTGGCGCTGCTGGACACAAAATCCTTCCGCGTCGATGGCTATTTCGAGGAAACCCGCTTGCATGGCATCAAGGAAGGCGATGCGGTCGATATTCAAATCATGGGTGAAAGCGGCGTGCTGCACGGTCATGTGCAAAGCATCGCTGCCGGTATCGAGGATCGTTATCGAACCGACGGTTCCAGCATGCTGCCGAATGTCACGCCGACCTTCGACTGGGTGCGGCTGGCGCAGCGCATACCCGTGCGGATTGTCCTGGATGAAGTGCCGAAAGAGATCCATCTGGTTGCCGGTCGCAGTGTTACCGTCAGCGTGGTTGGGAATCGCCGGGCGCCCGGAAGCCCTGACAAGCAGAACGGGGGATCATGAGCCGCCACCCCATGCGCGTCGCCAGTCTGTGCCTGCTGCTGGTCTCGCTGGCTTCCTGCACGACCGTGGGCCCGGACTACGAACTGCCGCAAGACTCGGTCTTTGCACAGACGGTGCGACGCCCTTTGGCGCTGGACGACCATGGCTCGGCTGCGGTCGATCCGGCGCAAGCCGCTGTTGAAGGCCGCTGGTGGGAACTCTATGACGATGCGCTTCTCAATGCGCTGGTCGAGCAGGCCTTGCAGGCTAATGTCGAATTGAAGGCCGCTTCCGCGCGCCTGGCCGAAGCCCAGGCCCGTTACGCGCAAGCGCTCGCGGTGGGCGATCCTGCGGGAAGCGTTGGCGCGACCGTCGAGCGTGGCCGTATTTCAGCCGAATCCTTGCTGATGAACGAACCGCTGCCGGTATTCAATCTGGCAGCCGGGGAAATCTCGGTGAGCTATCAACTCGATCTCTTCGGAAAACTCCGCCGCATGAGCGAGGCCGCGCGCGACAACGTCGAGGCCGCCCAGGCGGCTGGCGATCTGGCGCGCATCAGCATCGCTGCGCAGATGGTCGGCGCCTATGTCGAAATCTGCCATAGCAACCATGAGTTGTCCGTGGCACGCCATTCGCTGGAATTACAGCAGCGCAGCCGCGATATCGCCGAACGGATGCGGGCCGGCGGACGTGGAACCCCGATCGAGGTGGCGCGCGCCGACGCCCAGGTTGCGAGCTTGCGGGCGACGCTGCCGCCGCTGGAATCGCGCAGGCAGGCTGCGGCTTACGAATTGGCTGCCCTGCTTGGCCGCACGCCCGACCAGGTTCCGTCCGAGGTCATCCAATGCCGGGATGCGCCGACGCTCACGCATCCTGTCCCCCTTGGCGACGGCGCCGCACTGTTGCGCCGCCGCCCCGACGTACGCCGCGCCGAACGCGAATTGGCTGCCGCCACTGCCAGGATTGGCGTCGCCACTGCCCTGCTCTACCCCGACATCCGCTTGGGGGCGTCGCTGGGCGCAAACGGCCTTCTGGAAGATTTTGGCAAACCGGCTACCCAGCAGTGGCTGATCGGCCCCTTGATCTCGTGGTCGATTCCCGACAGCGGCGCGCGGGCGCGGGTCGATCTGGCGAAGGCGGGCGCCGAGGCGGCACTCGCCGAATTCGACCATGTTGTGCTGGAAGCATTGCGGGAAACACAAACCATCCTCGATCGTTACGCCGAGGATCTGCGCCTCGCCGCCGCCCTGCGCGAAGCGCGCGACCACGCCAGCGCTGCAGCAGAGGATATGCGGCGCGTGTATCAAGCCGGTCGCGTGCCGTACCTTTCGAGCCTTGACGCGCAACGCACGCTGGCAAGCGCCGAAACCAGCCTTGCCAACGCCGAGGCACGAGTGTCGCAGGATCAAATCCGACTCTTCCTGGCCTTGGGCGGCGGTTGGCGCCCTGACGAACCAAGGCCCGCAACCCCGCGATGAAAAGCTTCGGCTTGCCGTTTCCGCTGCGGGATTGGCAGACATTTTTATGGGTACTGCTGCGGGACCGGCAGGCATGGAAGCACTCGATCAAATCTTTCCTGGCTGCGGTCATCGCGCTGTACATCGGCTTGGCGGTCGACCTGTCGCGGCCTTACTGGGCCATGGCCAGCGCCTTCATTGTGATGCAGCCCGTGATGGGCGGCACGAACTCGCGCGGCATCTACCGCATCACCGGAACCTTGATCGCCTCCGTGGCCGTGGTGGTGTTCGTTCCCGAATTGTCACAGTCGCCGATATTGCTGAGCCTGGTGATGTCGCTGTGGCTGATCGCCTGCATGTTCATTGCCCTGCTGCATCGCGGGCCCTCCTCCTACGTCTTCATGCTGGCCGGTTACACGACTTCCTTCATCGGCTTTCCCATGGTGCTGCAGCCGGATGCAATCTTCCAGATTGCGCTGGCGCGCTCCGAAGAGATCATGCTGGGCAGCCTGTGCGCGGTGGTGGTCGGCGCCCTGGTGTTTCCCGACTCGATCAAGTCGATGATCGAACAGCGCGTCCAACCCCTGATGGCTGGCGCGAAAAAATGGTGCGCGCAGGTGCTGGCGCACCGCAGCAGTTCGGATGAATTGCGCCGGCGTCTGGCCCATGGCCTGTCGCAACTGGATCTGGTCATCCCCTTTGCCAAGCGCGATGATCCGCGCCACGGCGAACTGGGCGCATGGCTGTCGGAACTGCGCGCGCTCCTGCTGGGCATGATGCCGGTGCTGGCCGCGATCGAGGATCGTCTCGACAATCTTGGCGCGCATGCCACGGAAAACGCCGAACTCATGCGCCTGCTCGATGACATGCGCCAGTGGATCATCCAGGATGTGCCGATGCCGCTGGCTACGCTCCGGGATTTTTTCCTGCGCATCGAAACCCTGCGTCCGGCGATGAGCGAGGACAGCGCCAGCCTGCTGCTGGACAGCCTCTTGCTGCGCCTGAAGGAACTGGCCGAACTGTGGTACGACAGCCGACACCTCTGGCAATCCCTCCAGGACGGCCATCCGCCTCCCGAGCCGGTTTTCGGCATCGACCTGCACAGCCTGGTGAGCATCGAAAACCGCCACATCGACTGGAGCATGGTGTTCTTCTCGGCGCTGGCTCCAGGTGTCACCCTGTTCACGTATTGCCTGCTGTGGATTGCCATCGGCTGGACGGAGGGCGCCTCCGGCGCCATGATGGCCGCAGTCGCCGCCTCGTTCTTCGCCGCGCAGGACGATCCCGCGCCGAACATCGCCGGCATGCTCATCTGGTCCATCGTCGCGATCCTGACCACGGGCGTATACCTGTTCGGCGCTTTTCCGCTGATCCACGATTTCTGGCCGCTGGTGCTGCTCATCACGCCCGGTTTCCTGCTGGTCGGGCTGATCATTTCCCGCCCCAGCCTCTTCATGGCGGGCATGACCCTGGTCACCAACGTGGCTACGCTGATGGCGATCCAGAATCACAGCGCGGGGGGCGATTTCACGAGTTACGTCAATTCATCGGTGGCGTCCATACTCGGCCTGCTGTTTGCCCTGTTGATCACCCGCCTCTTCCGCTCCGTCGGCGCCGAATGGAGCGTGCAGCGGCTCATCCGGCAAGGCTGGCGGATTATCGCCGCAGCCGCCGAGGGCCATGGCCGCCAGGATCGCGAACGTTTCATGATGCGCATGCTGGATCTGCTTGGCCTGCTGGCGCCGCGCCTGGCCTCCCTGCCGGAAGGCAGCGAAGCCGCTGGCGTGGATATGCTCGAAGAAGTGCGCATCGGCTTGAACATCCTGAACCTCCGCCGTGCGCGCAGTGATTTTCCGGCGTCCAATCAACTCGTCCTCGACCGGGCGCTGGAAAGCGTTGCCGCCCACTACCGCGCATGCGAGCGCGCTGGCCGGCTGCTGTCGCCCTCTCAGGAACTCAAGCTCGCCCTGGAAACCTCGCTGTCGCACCTGCGCACGCTGCCGCCCGGCGGCGCCCGGGACGAGGCCCTGCTGGGCCTGATCGGCCTGCGCATCCGCCTTTTCTCCCAGCAGGATATGCCGGACTTCCTGGGTGCAAAACCATGAGGGTTTCCAAGGCAATTTTCTAAATTTACTTAAGGAATCTCTGAACAAGCCCCCCCTTTTCCTGATATGCTGTTATAATATTACATCTTTTTTATTTTCTCTCTGGATCATGAACCAACTGAGTTTTTCGGACGCGGAATA
>WQZF01000091.1 GCA_009780885.1 Betaproteobacteria bacterium
ATTTCCGACGAATACGGAGTGATCCGCCATGTCGTCAACCTCGAAGTCGTCAATACCTACGAGGGCACGCACGACATCCACGCCCTGATCCTGGGCCGCGCCATTACCGGTATCGCCGCCTTCGCAAATTGAGGCCGCCGGGGAGCGTAATCCGGAAGCCATTGTTTTGCGCAGGCCCGTAGGGGCGGATTGTCATCCGCCCCTACGAGTCCGTGACATTCCTTCGTCATGCAGGATGGACAGCGCGTTCCGACCGGGTGGAAGATCTCCTTACAAATCCGCGAGGACGCGGCAAATGTACGCAGCGCGTTCCGGCCGGGTGGAAGATCTCCTTACAAATCCGCGAGCACGCGCAGGTGGGCGCCGACGCTGCGGGCGAGGGAAGAGAGGACATAACCGCCTTCCAGGATCGAGACGATGCGGTGGTGGGCGTGTTCGGCGGCGACTTTCTTGATTTCCCTGGTGACCCAGGCGTAGTCCTTTTCCAGCATTTTCAGGCCGCCCATGTCGTCCTCGTAGTGCGCGTCGAAGCCGGCGGAAATGAAGATCATCTCCGGCTTGTGCTCGGCCAGGCGCGGCAGCCAGATGTCAGTGACGGCCGCGTAGAATTCGTCGCCGCCAGCGCCGGAAGCCAGCGGGACATTGGCCATGTTCGGCGCCGGCTTGTCGCCGCTGTACGGGTAGAAGGGATGCTGGAAGATTCCGCACATCAGTACGCGCTCGTCGCCCTTGAAAATGTCTTCGGTGCCGTTGCCGTGATGCACGTCGAAATCAATGATCGCGACGCGCGCCAGGCCATGTACCTTCATGGCATGGTACGCTGCGACCGCAACGTTGTTGAAGAAACAAAAGCCCATCGGGTTGGCGCGTTCGGCGTGATGGCCGGGCGGGCGCACCGAGCAGAAGGCGTTCTGCACCTTGTCCGACATCACGAGATCGACTCCCAGCGTGCCCGCGCCGGCGGCGCGCAGGGCGGCCTGCCAGGTATGGGGATTCATTGCCGTGTCGGGGTCGAGGTGCTGGATGCCCTGCGCTGGCGAGGCCCGTTTGATGCGCTCCAGGTGCGAGGCCGGATGTGCGCGCAGCAGTTGCTCGAAAGTTGCCAGCGGCGCATCGTGATATTCAAAGAAACCGTCGATTCCCTGCGCGATCAGATGATCCTTGATGGCGGTCAGCCGTGCAGGGGATTCGGGATGGTAGTCCCCCATGTCATGAAGGTGGCAATCACGGTGGGTGATGAAAGCGGTAGCGGTCACAAAGTTTCTCCTGCGTCCATTGAATGGGGGCGGTGTGTGTGGCGAATAGGTCGTCGGATGAATCGAATGCGGTGTGATAAAGGGATACCGTTATAATTTTATGGCAATTCCGCGCGCAGCCGCTTCCGGCATTGCGCGAGAGGCAGTTTCGCGCTCGCCATAATCTGCAACCGGATTTTACTATCTTCTCATTCCCCTGTTTCTCATAAAAAGGCCATGACCGCTCCTACTTCCTTTCCAGATCCCCAGGCGGCGCTGCAAGCCACATTGAAAGCTGCCGGAACCGTCATTTTCGGCAAGGAGCGGCAGATTCGGCTTGCGCTGGCGTGTTTTCTCGCGCACGGGCATTTGCTGATCGAGGATCTGCCCGGTGTCGGCAAGACGACGCTGGCGCATACGCTGGCGCAATTGCTCGGGCTGGCGTTTTCCCGCATCCAGTTCACCAGCGATCTGCTGCCGGCCGATATTCTCGGCGTTTCGATTTTCGAGCGCGAGCGCAGCAGCTTCAAATTCCTGCCCGGCCCGATCTTTGCGCAACTGGTGCTGGCCGACGAAATCAACCGCGCGACCCCGAAGGCGCAAAGCGCGCTGCTTGAAGCGATGGAGGAGCGGCAAGTCACCGCCGAAGGGGAAACGAGGCGATTGCCCGATCCCTTTTTCGTCATCGCGACGCAGAATCCGATGTATCAGATCGGCACCTTTCCATTGCCGGAATCGCAGCTCGACCGCTTCCTGATGCGCATCGCGCTCGGCTATCCGGAACACGCCGCCGAGCGCGCCTTGCTCGAAGCGGGCGATGTGCGCCAGCGCATTCCGCAGGTTCCGGCGCTGTTTTCGGCGGAAACGCTCCGCGCGCTGCAAAAGGACGTGACGCGCATCCATGCCGCGCCGCCGCTCTTCGATTACATTCATGCGCTGGTTGTGGAAACCCGCAGTGTGTCGCTCTGGCGGCATGGACTTTCCCCGCGCGCCGCGCTTGCGCTCTTGGCGGCCGCCCGCGCCTGGGCCTGCATCGACGGACGCGACCGGGTGCTCCCGGAAGATGTGCAGGCCGTGTTTTCCGCCGTTGCCGCGCACCGCCTTTCCCGCGTCGATGGCGGGCACGCGCAGGAAGACGATCTCACGGCGCTGATCCACCGCGTGCCGCTGCCTTGAGCCTGGTGGACGCAGAAATCCTTCCGGACCGGGAATGCAGAAAGAAGCGCGCGCGATGAAAGCGAAAACGAATCCGGACGCGCGCAGGAAACAGCCCTTTCCCGGCGCCGGACGCTCGATGCTGTGGCAGTGGCTGCACGGCCCGGAACGCGACCGCGCGCTGCCGGTCGTGCTGACCCGAAACCGCATCTACATCCTGCCGACGCGCACGGGGCTGCTTTTTTTCTGCGTGCTGATTGCGATGTTGCTCTCGGCGATCAATTACAAGCTGGCGCTCGGATACGCGCTGGTTTATCTGCTCCTGGGGCTTGGGCTGGCGGCGCTGTTTCATACCTTCCGCAATCTGTTCAGCCTCCAGTTGAAGCCGGGACGGGCCGAGCCGGTATTTGCGGGGGAAACCGCGCAGTTCGGCGTGCTGCTCGAAAATACCCGGGCCGAGGGGCGGCGCGCGTTTGAACTCGCTTTCGAGCGCCCGGTCCTTGCCGCGCCGGCAACGGAATCCGGAAAACCTTCCGTTGCATTCACGCCCCTGAGGCCGGTGCTCGCCGATCTGCCGCCTTCCACCCTGGTCACGGTCGCCGTGCCGTGTCCTGCGCTGCGTCGTGGCGTGCTCGACCCGGGGAGGATCACGCTCGCCACACGTTATCCACTCGGGCTGTTCCGCGCCTGGAGCTACCCTTATCCGCCCCTTGCCTGCCTCGTCTATCCCCGGCCATTTCCGGCGCCGTTGCCGCCGCCGGTTATCGTTCCGGCAATCGGCGCGGCGCGCGGCGAGTCGGGCGACGAGGATTTTTCCGGCTTGCGCCTGCGCCAGAACAGCGATTCGTTGCGCCATGTCGCCTGGAAGGCGGCGGCGCGCAATCCCGAAAGCGACATCCTGCTGGTCAAGCAATTTTCGGGCGGCGGCGCCGAGGAACTGCATTTCCACTGGGAAGCCGCTGCGGACGCGGCGATGGGCGCGAGAAAGAAGGCCGCGAAGAAGGCAGGGCAGAACCTGGCGGAGACTGCGAATATTGCCGCCGACGATACCGAACTTCGCCTGTCGATCCTCACCGGATGGATCCTTGCCGCCGAAGCCTCCGGGCAGGATTACGGCCTCTCGATTCCTGGCTTCACGCGCCCGGTCGGCCACGGCAAGGCGCATCGGGAAATCTGCCTGAAGGCGCTGGCGGGATTTGGACTGGAGGGCGGGCTGCCGGATGAAGCGGAAAGCGGCGGCAAGGCGCAGGTTGAACCATGAACGCCACCAACCTCGCCTTCCCCGCAGCGCTCTTGCCCGAGCAGCGTCCGGTCGTGGTGCAGAACGCCGCGCCCGGGATGAACGATCCGATCGACCACGGCTCGCTGCCCTGGCTTTTCTGCGTCGTCCTGATGAGCCTTGCGCCGCATCTGGGGCATCTGGAGACGCTGCCTTTCTGGTTGCTGCCGCTTGCCGGATTTTTGCTCGGCTGGCGCCTGATCCTGTGGCATCTGCGCCGGCCACTGCCGGCGCGCGGCTGGCTGGTGCTGATCATGTGCGCCGCGTTTATCGGCCTGCTGTTTCGCTACGGAAACCTGTTGGGCTCCGGCGATATGGCATCGCTGCGCTATCTGCCGTACCGGCTGGTGCAGAGCCTCCTGCTTGGACGCGATGCCGGAATTGCCTCGCTGGCGATCCTGATGGCCGCCAAATTGATGGAAACGAAAGAGCGGCGCGACGCGATTACCGTTGTCATGCTGAGTTATTTCCTGCTGCTGACGCACTATTTCTACTCCCAGAGCATTTTTACCGGGCTTTGGCTGCTCGCCAGCGCGACGCTTTCCACTGCGGCGCTGGCGCGCGTGTTCGGCGGAATCCAGCCGCCCCGCTTCCTGCTGCGCACTGCCGCGAAAATGTTGTTGCAGGGCTTGCCCTTCGCGCTCCTGATGTTCGTGCTCGTCCCTCGCGTCTCCGGCCCGCTCTGGGGGATTGCGCAACCGAAGGACTCCGGAATGACCGGACTTTCCGACAGCATGACGCCGGGCGTGATGGCCTCGCTGATCGAGGATGGCGCGGTGGCCTTCCGCGTCCGCTTTCTCGATCCTTCGCCGAATGCGGTTCCGGAACCGGCGCAACGTTACTGGCGTGGCCCGGTGTTCGACCATTTCGACGGATCTTCCTGGTCCGACAGTTTTGTCGTGTCGCCGAGGCAGGCAAGACACGATGTCGCTCCGCTTGCGCCGGAAATCGCCTACGAAATCACGCTCGAAGCGCACGGCCAGCGTTGGCTGCTCTCGCTCGATTTGCCGAGCGCTGCGCCGGAGGGCAGGGAAGCGCGCTGGGGATCGCAGCTACAGCTCATGCTGCGCCAGCCGCTGTATGAACGGGAGCGCTTCACGCTCCGCTCGGCGACGCGCTACCGCGCCAATGTCATCGAAGTCCGGGAATTGATCGAAGAGTCGCTGCGCCTGCCGCGACACGGAAATCCCCGCGCGCGCGCGCTGGGCCGGGAATGGCGGCGCACGCTGCAAACGCCGCAGGCGGTCGTCGATGCGGCATTGAAACACCTGCGCGAGGAAAATTTCGTCTACACCCTCTATCCGGGAACCTACGACGGAGACAACACGATCGACGATTTTTTCTTCATCCGCCGGCGCGGATTCTGCGAACACTACGCATCGGCCTTTGTGTTCCTGATGCGCGCCGCCGGAGTTCCCGCGCGTGTGGTGACCGGCTACCAGGGCGGCGAAATCAACCCGGTCGACGGCTACATGACCGTGCGGCAATCCGACGCGCACGCCTGGGCCGAAGTCTGGATCGGCGGCCAGGGCTGGATCCGGGTCGACCCGACGGCGGCGGTTTCTCCGCTGCGCATCGAGACGGGCATTTCTGCGGCGCTTGCTCCCGAAGACCGTCCGCCGGGGATGCTGGGCGGCGAGAATCCCTGGGTGAATGCGCTCAGGCAGAATTGGGAAGCGCTCAACAATTTCTGGAACCAATGGGTGCTCGGCTACGATCCGGCGCGGCAGAAGACGCTTCTCGAACAGATGGGATTCTCCGATACCGGCTGGCGCGGCATGGCGCTTGCCCTTGCGGGAAGTTTCGCTGTGCTGCTCTGCCTCTTTACCCTCTGGGCGCTGCGGCGCCCCGGAAATCCCGATCCCGTCGAGCGCGACTGGCAGCGCTTCTGCCGCTGGCTGGCAAGGCGCGGCATCACGCGCGAAGCCTGGGAAGGCCCGCTGGACTTCAGCGAACGGATTCGCGCGCATTGCCGCGCGAAGCCCAACCCCGCCAACCAGCATTTGGCCCGCCTCGCGGATCACATCGCGCTGCACTACAGCATCGCCCGCTACGGCCAGCCCGAAACCCGCGCCACCCTCGCCGCGCAAAAAGCCCTGCACAACGCAGTGCGCCGGCTGAACAGGCGGCGGGGAGTGGTTTCCTGAAAGACTATTTTCTAAATTTACTTAAATAATAGTCCGCTACAGTAGTGGTTTGTAGCTAAGAATTACAATAGTAATTTAGAAAGTCGAGAGGTTGTTAAAGCGGCAGATATTGATCCGGCAATTAAGGATTGATTTATAAGGCGGCGCAAGGCGCCGGAAATACGAGGAACGGGCGACCACAGGTCGCCCCTACGCCGGGGTTTTGTAGGGGCGACCTGTGGTCGCCCGAAATCACCCGTTTGCAAGCACCGGGCGGCAGAATGCCACCCCTACGAGCCTGTGCCGCCCCATCCTGCACACTGGATCCTGCGACTTCGCGCAGGATGACGAAGTATGCGTACCGGTGGCCCGGACCCGTCATCCCGCGCGCAGCGAAGCGGAGTCGCAGACGGTCATCCTGCGTGTAGCGAAGCGGAGTCGCAGACGGTCATCCTGCGCGTAGCGAAGCGGAGTCGCAGACGGTCATCCTGCGCGTAGCGAAGCGGAGTCGCAGGATCCAGAGGGAGATGCCGATTCCTGGCGCCGGGGCGATGAACGTTCCATCCATCATTGTGGGAGGAAGCCCCAAGCTTCAGACCGGGGCGTCTCATAAGCGCCAATTTTCTAAATTTA
>WQZF01000092.1 GCA_009780885.1 Betaproteobacteria bacterium
CTTCGGACAAGCCGAGATAGCGCACCTTGCCCTGCTTCACCAAATCGCTCATCGCGCCGACCGTGTCCTCGATCGGCACCGTGGGATCGACGCGGTGCTGGTAATACAAGTCGATGTGATCGATCCCAAGCCGCTTCAGGCTGGCATCGCAACAGGCGCGAACATATTCGGGCTTGCCATTGACACCGCGCGCCAATGAATTGGCCGGATCGCGCACGATGCCGAACTTGGTCGCCAGAAACACCTGATGGCGCCGGCCTGCGATGGCCTTGCCGACCAGGATTTCATTGGTGTGCGGGCCATACATATCGGAAGTATCGAGCAGCGTCACGCCGAGATCGAGCGCCCGATGGATGGTAGCAATCGACTGTGCATCGTCGTGCTCGCCGTAAAAATCGCTCATGCCCATGCAGCCCAGGCCGAGTGCGGAAACTTGCGGGCCATTCTTGCCGAGAGTGCGAAATTTCATGATGGATCTCCAATGTGATTTTCATGTGTCCTGGAAATGGACGCCATGCCCGTGAGCGCGGGCTGCGCGTTGCTGCAACTATACGCCCCCCCTCAAACCCGATAGCCTGACCTGGAAAACGGCATCGCCCGCACGCGCTCGCCGGTGGCGGCGAAGATGGCGTTGGCGACGGCGGGCGGCATCGCGGGAAATACCGGTTCTCCCATGCCGGTCGGCGAAAAGTCCGACGGCGCAAAGTAAACCTCGATGACGGCAGGCGCAGAAGAAATTCGCAGGATCGGATAGATGTCGAAATTCTCTTCCCGGATGCGGCCATTCTCGATATTGATCTGCTGCCCGAAGGCCATCGAAAGGGCGTCCACGCAAGCGCCCAGGGCCTGCGATTCGGCGCCCGACAGTTCCACCACCTGACCGACATCGACCGCCACCACGACTCGATGGATGGTGATCTGCTTGTTCGCATCCACGGAGAGCTCCACCGCCTGCGCGGCATGTCCTGCGTGGGAATAGCACCAGGCCAGCCCCAGGCCGCGTCCCTTGGGCAAGGATTTTCCCCAGCCCGCCTTTTCGGCGCAGAGCTTGATGACGCCCACGGCGCGGGCGGGGCTGAAATTCATCTCCCTGCTCCTGGGCGCAAGTTCCGGCACATCGCGGTTCACTGCGTCGATCAGGAATTCGACATGATCACGCCCTGCCGCCAGCGAAAGTTCGTGCATGAAGCACTGCTGGGCGAAAACCTGGGCATTGCAGGCAGGCGCGCGCCAGGGGCCGGTGGGCGCCTTCAGGTTCATCAGGCTCTGTCCGCGACGCAGGTTGGGCGCCTTGCAGGCACAGGCCAGATGGTACGAATAATTCGCGCCTGCCGACGGATTCTTTCCATCGGCGGTGAAGCTGATGAAATGTTCCTGCCAGGCATCGAGCCGGCCCTGCTTGTCGACCGCGCCCTTGAACTGGTGGTAGCCGGCGGGGCGCAGGAAATCGTGCGTGAAGTCGTCCTCGCGCGACCATTGCAACTTGACCGGGCCTTTCACCCGGCGGGCGATGGCTGCCGCCTCGCACATATAGTCATTCAGCAGACGACGCCCGAATCCGTTGCCCACGCGGGTCTGGTGCACCACCACCTTGTCCTCGGGCAGCCCCAGCACACCCGCCGCCAGGGCCTGGCCCCGGTTGGGCTGCTGGGTCGGCGCCCACAGTTCCATGATGCCGTCGTGCCACCAGGCCGTGGTGTTCTGCGGCTCCATGTTGGCATGCGCGACAAAGGGATATTCGTAATAGGCCTCGATGATCCTGGCGGCGTTGGCAAAAGCGCGATCCACGTCGCCCACGTTGACTTCGGCGTTGGCCGGAAATTTTCCGGCGGCGATTTGCCTGGCGCGGGCTGCGAGTTCGCTGGAGGATTCCCTGGCCGCCTCGCTTTCGTCCCACACCACATTGAGACGATCCCTGGCCTCGAACGCGGCCCAGGTGTTGCTGGCGATGATGGCCACGCCGGACATCAGCTCGGTGGGCCTGCCGTTGCCCTCGACCACGAAGGCGTCGACCACGCCGGGCATGGCCTTGATCTCGTCCAGGTTTGCCGATTTGACCTTGCCGCCTGCGGCCGGACATTTGGCATAGCTGGCGTAAACCATGCCGGGCAGCCGGACATCAATGCCGAACAGCGGCGCTCCGCGCACGAGTTTCGGGTCATCCACGCCGCGATGGCGCTGGCCCAGCAGCCGGTATTGATCGCGCGTCTTGAGCTTGAGCGTGCCCGGGTCGGGCAAGGGCAGCCTGGCGGCGGCGCTTGCCAGCGAACCGTAGGTGGCGCTTCTCCGGCTGGCGGCGTGGGTGAGAACCGAATCCCTTGCCGTGATCTCCGCCGGATTCACGCCCCATTGCTGGGCGGCGGCGGCAATCAGCATGGCCCTGGCGGCAGCGCCCGCCTGGCGCAGTTGATCCCAGGCGCGCGGAATCGTGGTCGACCCGCCCGCGCCCTGGTAGCCGTACACCTTCGCGTCGATGGGCGCCTGCTCGACCACGGTGCGGTTCCAGTCGGCATCCATTTCCTCGGCGATGATCAGACCCAGCGCAGTCTTGATGCCCTGCCCGATTTCCGGCGCCTTGGAATACACGGTGACGGTGTTGTCGGGCGCGATACGCACGAAGGCGTTGATCGCAGGCGATTGGCTGGCAGCGCCCGCTGCCTGCGGCGTCTCGGCATCGGCACGGACGCCGCCGGGCAAGTAAAAGCCAAGCACCAGGCCCGCGCCGGCCAGCTTGAGAAAGCCGCGCCGGTCAAGCGGCAAGGAGGCGCTTGCAAGCGGATTGCCGGTTTTGGCAACTGCGGCCGCGTTCATCAGGTCGCGGATGTAGGCGTCGGATTCGACGAATCCGGAAGCGGTATTGGACATGGCGCTCTCCTTCAGGCCTTGGCGGCATTCTTGATCGCCTGGCGCAGCCGCACATAGGTGCCGCAACGGCAGAGCGTGCCCGACATCGCCGCGTCGATGTCGGCATCGCTGGGCTTGGGCGTGTGGTTCAGGAGCGCGGTCGCCGTCATGATCTGGCCGGCCTGGCAATAGCCGCATTGCGCAACCTTGGTCTCGATCCAGGCTTTCTGGATCCTGGCGCCATTGGGCGTGTTGCCGATAGCCTCGATGGTGGTGATCGCCCGCTTGCCGACCGAGCCCACGCTCACTTTGCAGGAATGTTCTGCCTTGCCGTCCAGATGCACGGTACAGGCGCCACAGCGGCCAACGCCGCAGCCGTATTTGGTTCCGGTCAGCCCGATCAAATCGCGCAGCACCCAAAGCAGGGGCATGTCGCCGGGCGCATCCACGGTGTAGGACTGGTTGTTGATTTGAAGCGTGATCATCGCTTGTCACCTCGCTGAAAGTGCCGGGAAAACTTTAATTACGATAGCACCGCCAACCCCGTTATGCCAAAAATGCTCCGCTGCCCAATGTGTCGAATCTGTAATGGTCTTTTGCAGAGAGCGCAGCGAAACCCATCCTTCCTCGATCCGAAATCCCGATCGGTTTCGCTACGCGCAAATTATTCTGTACCGATTTTCTAAATTACTAAAATAATTTTTTATTAAAATAACCTATGGTAGCGAACTATTATTCTACTAAATTTAGAAAATATGTGGCATTTAAGATATCTGGAAAAGGAAGAGGTCTCTGGTCGATGTCATGTCGATATGGGAAAATTGGCCCGCCTTGCTAACGCGTCGCATACCTGTGCTGCGATTTTTTCGCTCGCTGTTTATCAATCGAATAACCCCGGCAACTCCAAAATTGGCGCCGAATGACAAGGGTGCCAAAGGGTTGCACAATAGGCACATAAGGCGTTTTCTTTCATGGAACAGGAATTGGGATGAGACTCACGGACGAGCAATTGCTTGCCTTGCTTGCCGATATTGAATCGGATCGAACCGAGCGCAAGGAGAGCTTCAAGGGCGACTCGCCGTTAAAGGTTCGCCAGGCCGTTTGCGCTTTTGCCAACGACCTCCCGGGGCACGGAGAAGCTGGCGTTGTTTTTATCGGCGCCAGGGATGAGGACGGATCGCTCGTTGGTCTGGATGTCACGGATGAATTGTTGCGCTCCTTGTCTGATATTCGCTCGGATGGAAATATCCTGCCTTTCCCCAGCATGATTGTCGAAAAGCGCCAACTGCAAGGAAAAGACCTGGCCGTGATTACGGTCATGCCGGCGGACGCGCCGCCGGTAAAGCACAAGGGGCGCATCGAAATTCGTATCGGACCGCGCCGTGGCATCGCCAATGCGCAGGACGAGCGAATTCTTAACGAACGCCGTCGTCACCGCGATCTTCCCTTCGATCTGCAACCAGTTTCCTTTGCTGATTTGGAGGATCTGAACCGTTCCGCCTTCGAGACAGAGTATTTGCCCAGTGCATACGCCGTGGATGTCCTGGAGGCCAATCACCGCAGCTATGAAGAACGCCTGAGCGCCTGCCGAATGATCGATGCCGTCGAATCGGCGACTCCCACCGTTCTCGGCGCCATGGTTATCGGCAATCGTCCGCGCGACCTTATTCCTTGCAGCTATGTTCAATTCCTGCGGATCGACGGAAGCGAACTGGATGCGCCGATCATTGACGAAGCCGTGATTGATGGGCGCATCGGGGAGATCATCAACCGGCTGGACGACAAGCTGAAAGCGCATATTTCCACACATGTCGACCTCACTTCCGGCGATACCGAAAGGCGCATTGCCGACTACCCTCTGGCGGCGCTGCAACAACTGGTGCGCAATGCGGTCATGCATCGAACCTACGAGGCCACCCATGCGCCAGTTCGCATTAGCTGGTTCAACGACCGCATGGAAATCATCAGTCCGGGCGGCCCCTATGGAATCGTAAACGCCGGCAATTTTGGCCAGCCCGGCATCACCGATTACCGCAATCCCCACCTGGCAGAAGCCATCAAAGTCCTCGGCTATGTGCAGCGTTTTGGCGTCGGCATCGCCACCGCCCGCAGATTGCTGCTGGATAACGGCAATCCCCCGCCGGAATTTACGCCAATGGAAAATAATGTGCTGGTCATCGTGCGGAGGGCAACATGAGCATTCCGGTTCTTACTTTCTTCAACAACAAGGGAGGAGTAGGCAAGACCTCGCTGGTCTATCACCTTTCGTCCATGTTTGCGGAGCTTGGTGTGCGTGTGCTGGCTGTCGATCTCGATCCCCAGGCCAATCTGACGGCAGCTTTCCTGGATGAAGATCGGCTGGCAAAGCTTTGGGATGATGAGCAATCCGTCTCCACCATTTTTGACAGCGTCAAACCCCTGCTCGATGTTGGAGATTTCGCTCCAGTGGATTACCAGACCATCAATCACAGCCTGGCGCTGGTTCCGGGCGACCTCGGTTTGTCCAGATTCGAGGATCAACTCTCGGCCACCTGGACCGAAGTCATGGGTGAAAAAAATAAACCCCGCCCCTTCCGTATCCTGACCTCCTTCTGGCGCAGCGCGCAGGAAGCGGCCATGCGTTTCCAGGCAAATTTGATCGTGATCGACGTTGGCCCCAACCTCGGCGCGATCAACCGTGCTGCGCTGCTCGGCAGTAATTATGTCGTCGTGCCGCTCAGTGCAGATTTGTTCTCCTTGCAAGGCTTGCGCAACCTTGGCCCTTCCTTGCGGGATTGGCGAAAGGGTTGGAACACCCGGCGCGACAGTTGGGCAGAGCCGATTTTCGGTCTGCCCAAGGGCGACATGAATCCCGTCGGCTACATCGCGATGCGTCACGGAGTGCGTTTGACGCGCCCGGTCAAGGCTTATACGCGGTGGCTCGATCAGATTCCCCAGGAATTCAGAACAAGCGTACTTGGACAGGAAAACCTTGAGAATGAACAACTACCTGGCATTGACAATGACCCGTATTGCCTCTCCATGCTGAAGAATTACAACAGCCTGATGCCCTTGGCGCAGGAAGTGCGCAAGCCGATTTTTCTATTACGCCCGGCCGATGGCGCCATTGGCTCCCATGCCAATGCCGTTCAAAAGGCTTATGCGGATTTCAAAATGCTTGCTCAAGAGATTGCCAGGCAAATTGGCCTCTCCTTGCCGGAAACACATCAATGATCCACAAACGAAAAGCCGAACCCGGCCAGAGGGACGATGCGTTTCCGCATTGGTGAGCGAAAATAAAAAGCTTCAACGATCCAAAGATTTTCTAAATTACTGTAATAATTATTTAATATAATTCACTACAGTAGAGGCATATTATTTAAGTAAATTTAGAAAATCTAGTGGTCTAAATCCTCAATGTGCAAGTTGGGTTGCACCGTTGATAAGCTGATGGAGCCTGAACACCTGTCGAGCGCAATCCCCGCCATTCATGGCGGGGTCAGCGAGACATAGCCTAACAGGCGCCGAAGGCGCCCCACACTGTGTCGAGGAATCCCCAAGCTTCAGCTTGGGGTGACTCA
>WQZF01000093.1 GCA_009780885.1 Betaproteobacteria bacterium
CAGTATGTAGGATGGGTAGAGCGAAGCGAAACCCATCATTTCTTCCTCTGTAATTCCGATGGGTTTCGCTGGCGCTCTACCCATCCTACGCGGTCCTGGAATGATCAATTGCCGGATGAATAAGTCAAAACTGCTCCAATCGGGAGGCTTTAAATTTTCTAAATTTACTTAAATAATGCTCCGCTACAGTAGTGATTGTTATCCAAGAATTATTACAGTAATTTAGAAAATCTATCTGCGTTCCGTCCACCACAGCATCACGATTGCCGCCATCAGGAAGAGCAGCGAAGGCGCGATGGCGCTGGAGAAGGGGGGCCAACTGTTGATGACGCCGAGGTTGGAGAAAAGGCCGTTCAGCATGTGGAAGAAGACGCCGATCATCACGCCGACGAAAAGCTTGAGGCTGACGCCGGCGACGCGGTTGTGGGTGTAGCCGAAGGGCAGGGCGAGCGCGACCATGACGAGGGTGGCGAAGGGGTAGCAGATCTTTTTCCACAGCGCGATTTCGTAATGCTGGGTGTTTTGCCGGTTTTCTTCCAGATGACGGATGTATCTGGAAAGACTCAGGATCGACATGCTTTCCGGGCGGCCCTGGAGGACGGACAGCATGTCCGGGGTGAGCGCGCTGTGCCATTCCCTTTCCCCGATCCGCTCTGTCTGCGCCGAATTGCCGTCGAGGACGGTGCGGACGATGTTGTTCAGTTTCCAGGTGTTTTCTCCCAGATATTCTCCCGATTCCGCTTCGCTGACCGAGCGCAGCGCGGCGTTGTGGTCGAATTCGTAGATGCGGATCTCGCGCAGGTCGGCGCCCGGCAGGACCGTGCGGACGTTGACGAAGGTGAGATTGTCCTTGAGCCACAGGCCGGAGCGGAATTCCTGCGACATGGCGGTGTTGAAGGCCCTCATCTGCAATTGTTGCGCCGCTTTTTCGGCGGCGGGGGCGATCAGTTCGCCGACGAGGAAAGTGGCGATGGCAAAGATGCCGGCGATTTGCAGGAGCGTGACGAGGAAATGCGAGGTGGAAAGCCCGGAGGCGCGCAGGACGGTGATTTCCGAGTGCCGGGCGAGGTTGGAAAGCGCGTACAGCGAGCCGATCAACACCGCCACCGGGATCAGGTCGTAGGACCAGCGCGGCAGCCGCAGGAGCACGTAGGCAATGGCGTGGTAGAAGTGGTAATTCCCTTTCCCGATGTCCTTGATCTCGCCGATCATGTCGAAAAAGCCGAAGAGCACGAGAAAGGCGAGCAGGATCAGGAGCACCGCGCCGGTGACTTCGCGCCAGAGGTAGCGCCGGAATATTCTCATGTTCTTGCCAGCCGCAGGAACGAGAAAACGAAGATGCGCCGCGCGAAGAGGAGCGGCAGGATCAGGAGCATCAATCCGTGCACGGCGCAGAATCCGAGCGCGAAGGAGATTTTTCCCTGCGCGACCCAGGCCTGGCTGACCGAGAGCAGGTTGTTGTAGATCATGTAGGTGAAAATCGCCATCAGCATATTGACCGAACGCCCTGCGCGCGGATTGACGAAGGAAAGCGGAATGGCAATGAGCGCCAGCACCAGCGCCGAAATCGGGACTCCGAAACGCCACACGGCCTCGGCGCGGCAACCATCGCTGTCATCGCGCAACAGATCGAGGAGCGGCATCGTCCTCGGTGTTTTTTCCGGATTTCCGGGGGCTTGCTCCTGGACTCGTATGGCGTATTTCTCGAATTCGAGGATGCGGAATTCCGGCGTCCCCGGCTCTACCTCGTAGCGGCGGCCATTTTCCAGCACGAGAAAGCGGTCGCCGTTCTGCGCGATTTCCTGCCGTCCGGTGGCCGCCATGACGACGCCAAGCCGGCCATGCTGCATCGAACTGACGAAGACATTGCGCACGAAGCTTGCATCCTCGGAAACCGCCTCGACGAAGACGACGCGATCCTGCGAGCTTGCTTCCTTGAAGCTGCCTGGCGAAACCTGGGATGCGTCGCTTTTGAGGGAAAGGCGTTCGCGGTATTCGGCGCTCATCGAGAGGGCCCACGGCGACAGGAACAGCGAGAGCACGACGATGCCCAGCAGGAAGGGGAACGTAAACAGAAGCACCGGACGAATCCAGGCGGTGAGCGGCAGGCCGGACGAAAACCAGACGACCATCTCCGAATCGCGATAGGAGCGCGAGAGCGAGAGCAGGATCGAAATGAAAAGGGTGATCGAGAGGAGGATCGGCAGGTAGTTGAGCGCAGCGAAGCCCAGCAGCGCGGCCACCGCTTCGGGAGCGATCCTGCCGCTCGCGGCCTGGCCGAGAAGCCGGATCATCTGGGTCGTCACCATGATGGCGAAAAGCGCGACGAAGATTCCGGCTGCGGTATGAGTGAATTCGCGCCGGGCGGCGCGCAGGAAAACCATGCTTTGAGTTCGGTTTTGACTTCCGCAAAAAGTTGCGGTGATAATTCGCTTTTTTTTGCCTTGAGGGGCGCGTAAAAAGGAGCAGCGGATGGAATTTATCATAAAAAGCGGCAGCCCCGAAAAGCAGCGTAGCTCTTGCGTTGTGGTTGGCGTTTTTGAATCGCGCAAGCTTAGCCTGGCTGCCGATTTGCTGAACCGGGCCTCGAATCAGCATCTGATGGAAGTCATTCGCCGTGGCGATATGGAAGGCAAGGCCGGTTCCACGCTCATGCTCTACAACGTGCCGGGCGTGGTGTGCGAGCGTGTGCTGCTGGTCGGCCTGGGCAAGGAGAAGGAATTCCGCGAAAGGGAGTACTGCAGCGCGATCCGTACCGCGATCAAGGCGCTCAATGAGACCGGCGCGATCGATGCCATTCTGTTCCTGACCGAAATTGCCGTCAGGAAGCGCGGCGTGATGTGGAACATGCGGCAAGCCGCGCTGGTGGTGCAGGATACGTGTTACCGCTTCGACGAATTCAAGAGCAAACGCAGCGAGGTGCGGCGCTCCCTGCGCAAGCTTACCTTCATCATCGAACGCCGGAGCAAGTTTTCCGATGCCGAAGAAGCGGTTCGCCAAGGCAGTGCGATTGCCGCTGGCGTTACCCTGGCGAAAAATCTCGGCAACCTGCCGTCCAACGTATGCAACCCCACTTATCTGGCCGAACGCGCCAGGAAAATGGCCGAAGAATCTGGGATCGGCTGCCGCATCCTCGAACGCGAGGAATTGATCGAGGAAGGCATGGGCGCGCTGCTTGCGGTTGCGCAGGGTTCGCATCAGCCGCCAAAGCTGGTCGTCCTCAGTTGGGAGGGCGGGAACGAGGGCGAGAAACCGGTCGTGCTGATCGGCAAGGGCATCACCTTTGATACCGGCGGCATTTCGCTGAAACCGCCGGCCGAAATGGACGAGATGAAATACGACATGTGCGGCGCGGCCAGCGTCATCGGCGCGATGCACGCGGCGGCGGAAATGAAACTGCCGCTCAATATCATCGGCATCATCCCGGCCACCGAAAACATGCCCGGCGGCAGCGCTACCCGCCCCGGCGATATCGTCACCTCGCTCTCCGGACAGACGATCGAAATCCTGAACACCGATGCCGAGGGCCGCCTGATCCTTTGCGATGCGCTTTCCTACGCCGAGCGTTTCGATCCCGAGCTCGTGATCGACATCGCCACCCTCACCGGCGCTTGCGTCATCGCGCTTGGCCATGTCGCGAGCGGTCTTTTGGCGAATAACGAAACGCTGGCGCGCGAATTGATCGCTGCGGGCGACGAAGCCTGTGATCGCGCCTGGCAATTGCCGCTGTGGGAGGATTACCAGGAATCGCTCAAAAGCCCGTTTGCCGACATGTCCAACGTCGGCGGGCGTCCGGCGGGCACGATTACTGCCGCCTGTTTCCTGTCGCGCTTTGCCAGGAAATTCGACTGGGCCCATCTGGACATCGCGGGCACTGCGTGGAAAAGCGGCGCGGACAAGGGCGCTACCGGGCGCCCGGTGCCGCTTCTGGTGCATTACCTCTTGAAGCGCGCCGACGGACAGCAATGAACGCGACGCATGAAGCCGGCGCCCTGCCGCGCATCTTTTTTTACCACGGCATTTCCGATCGCCTTGCGGCGGCGGCGGCGCTGCTGGGCAAAGCCTGCATGCAAGGCAAGGCGGCGGTGGTCTATGCTCCCGATGCGGCGCTTGCCGAGGCGCTCGACCGGGCACTCTGGCTGCAGCCGCCGACCGCCTTCATCCCCCATGTGCGCCTCCCTTCGCCGCTGGCTTCGGAAACGCCCCTGTTGATCGCCGATGCGCTCGACTCCGTGAGCGAAGCATTGAACGCGGCAGCCTGCGAGCGGCTGATGAACCTTTCGTCTTCCATCCCGCCCGGTTTCGAGCGTTTTCCCCACCTGATCGAAGTCGTCAGCAATGAGGACGCCGTCCGCCTGCCGGCGCGCGAACGTTTCAAGTTTTACAAGACGAAAGGCTGCGAAGTGGAAAGTTTCGATTGGTCGGGGAAATTCTGAAACCGGAGACGCAGGACGTTTCCGGATTCTCCCTTGCCTTCTAAATCAGCCCAACCATGCTCACCATTGCCATCGCCCAAATCAACGCCGTCGTCGGCGACATTGCCGGCAACGCCGACAGAATCCGCGCTGCTGCCGCCACTGCGCGCCAGGCCGGGGCGGATCTTCTGCTGACGCCGGAACTCGCCCTGTGCGGCTGCCCTCCGGAAGACCTTTTGTTGCGCCCGGAGTTCTACCGGGCCTGCGATGCTGCGCTGGCGGCGCTGGCCCGCGATCTCGACGGCATTGCCCTCCTCGTCGCTCATCCTGAAGAATGCGCCGGGCGTCATTACAACGCCGCGACATTGATCGTCGACGGGCGTCTGGCCGGGACATGCCGCAAGATCGACCTCTCGAATGGCGAAGTTCTCGACGAAAAACGCTATTTCGACGCCGGGGAGCAGCCCTTTGTTTTCGAGCTCAAGGGAGTGCGTTGCGGCGTCAGGCTCGGCTCCGGTCTTTCGGGAACCGGTTCCGCCGAAACGGCGCGCGAGACCGGAGTCGAATTGCTGCTGGCGCTCGATGCTTCGCCCTATCGCCTCGACAGGCAAGGCCTGCGCCTTGCCGCCGCGCGCGAGCAGGTGAGCGCGGCCGGAATTCCGATGGTCTACGCCAATCTCGTCGGCGGCCAGGACGAACTCGTGTTCGATGGAGGCTCCTTCGCGCTGGACCGTCGCGGCGGCATCGTCTGCCGCCTGCCGCAATTCAACGCCGCGACCCAATGCCTCGTCTACCGCGATGGCGATTTGCGGCGCGATGAAGGCCGCGCGCTTGCGCCGGTACTGGGACGGGAGGAAGAACTCCACGCCGCGCTGGTGCTCGGCGTGCGCGACTACATCGGAAAGAACGGTTTTCCCGGCGTCCTGCTCGGGCTCTCCGGCGGGATCGATTCGGCGCTCGTCCTGGCGATTGCGGTGCATGCGCTGGGAGCGGAAAAGGTGCGCGCGGTGATGATGCCCTCGCCCTATACCTCGCAGATCAGCCTCGACGATGCGCGTTATCTGGCGCGGCAATTCGGCGTCCGCTATGACGAAATCCCGATCGAGCCGCTCATGGAAAGCTATGCCGGATCGCTCGGCCCCGTGCTCGAAACCTTGCCGCCCCCGGCAAGCGACACGACGCAGGAAAACATCCAGGCGCGGATTCGCGGCAATCTCCTGATGGCGCTCTCGAACCGCAGCGGCGCGCTGGTGCTGACCACCGGGAACAAATCCGAAACCGCCGCCGGTTACTGCACCCTCTACGGCGACATGGCCGGCGGCTTCGCCGCGATCAAGGACGTTTACAAAACGATGGTCTATCGCCTGGCGCGCTGGCTCAACCACCACGGAGAAGTGATCCCCGAACGCATCATTACCCGCGCCCCTTCTGCGGAACTCAGGCACGGGCAGACAGACCAGGATAGCCTGCCGCCTTATGAAATCCTGGATTCGATCATCGAAGCCTACATGGAGCATGGCAAGAGCGAAGCCGAAATCGTCGCCTCCGGGCACGCCGCCGCCGACGTGCGCCAGGCCATCGGACTTCTCGGGAACTCCGAATACAAGCGCCGGCAGTCCCCGCCCGGCATCCGCGTCACCTCGCGCGGATTCGACCGGGATTGGCGCTATCCGCTCACCAATCGCTTCCGTCCCTAAAGGATGCTCTGAACAAGTCGCCGCGCCGCGTGCCTCCTGCCGAGCCGCCTCAAAGGAGGCACATGCCCCCTCGGGGGGCGGCGAACGACAGTGAGCGTGGGGGCCGTTATCCACATCTGCGGAGTCGGGCGGTCTGCGGCGTTGCAAATCCTCGCCATAGCGACGGCTATGGCTGCGGTTTGCGCCTTGCATCCCATCCCGATCCGCAGCGCACACTTACCGCTCGACTTATTCAG
>WQZF01000094.1 GCA_009780885.1 Betaproteobacteria bacterium
ACACCTGTCGAGCGCAATCCCCGCCATTCATGGCGGGGTCAGCGAGACATAGCCTAACAGGCGCCGAAGGCGCCCCACACTGTGTCGAGGAATCCCCAAGCTTCAGCTTGGGGTGACTCAAAATTCTTGACGGATATAAAATAGAATTTTATATTTGGCAGGATGTATCTTCAACGACACCTCTCCCATGCACTACGCCAGGCAATGCGGCAGTTCCCCGCTGTGCTGGTCACAGGGCCGCGCCAGGCGGGCAAGACCACCTTGCTGCAACACGAAGCCGGTGGGAATTTCGCTTATGTCAGCTTTGACGATCCGGTGGAACGCGCCTTCGCGCTCAATGACCCTGCGGGCTTTCTCGACCGCTTTGGCGAACAGCCCGTCATCTTCGACGAAGTGCAATATGTGCCCGAACTGCTGCCTTCGCTGAAGCTCTCTATCGACCGCGAGCGTCAACGCAATGGCCGATGGCTGCTGACCGGCTCCCAGCAATTCCATCTGATGCGCAATATTGGAGAATCCCTGGCCGGACGCATCGCCATCCTGGATCAACTCCCGTTCAGCATCGCCGAGCTGTCCGGACAGACGGAGCCTTCGCTGGAACAGGTTTTGTGGAACGGCTGCTACCCGGAACCAGCCCTGTATCCGGAAAAGCGCGAATTCTGGTTGCGCGCCTATATCCAGACCTATCTGGAAAGGGATGTGCGGCAATTGCAGCATATCCGCGATCTGCATGCCTTCGAGCAGTTTGTGGCACTGGCTTGCGCGCGCCATGCGCAGGAATTCAACAGCGCCGCTTTCGCCCGCGAAGTGGGCATCACACTGCCGACCGCCAAATCATGGGCAGGATTGCTGGAGGCTTCCTGGCTGCTGCATCTGCTGCCGCCATTTTTCAACAATCTGGGAAAACGCATTACCAAGGCGCCCAAACTTTATGTGCTGGATCCTGCCATCGTCTGTTTCCTGACCCGCCAGCCCGCCGCCGAAGCAGCCCTGGCCGGCGCGATGGGCGGTGCGCTGTTCGAAGGGCTGATCGTGATCGAAGCACTGAAAACGTTTACCAACAAGGGGCTGAAACCCGCGCTCTGGTATTGGCGCTCCCATGACGGGCTGGAAGTGGATTTGATCGTGCAGGGCAAAGGCGCGTTGATACCGGTCGAGATCAAACTGACCATGACACCGCAGCCGCAACACACCGAAAGCTTGAGGCGCTTTCGCGCCCTGGCCGGGGAAGAACAATGCAGGCCCGGCATCCTGGTATGCCGTGTGCCGCAAACGCAACCGCTGCCTCATGGCATGACTGCCATGCCCTGGCAGGAATTCCCCCTCTGGTTGAACCAGCAGATTTGAAAACCGGAAACGCGCCAGCGTTTCCGGTTTTGTTTCAACCCGCTCCCAGCCGTTGCCGTTGTTGCAGCAGTTTTTCGCGCGTGGCGCTGAAATCGGCGAGGCGGCGCCTTTCCTGTTCGACGACGTTGGCGGGGGCGCGGGCGGCGAAGTTTTCGTTGTCGAGCTTGGCTTTTGCTCGCGCGATTTCGCCTTCGACGCGGGCGATTTCCTTGTCCAGGCGCTCGCGCTCGGCGGCGAGGTCGACGGTGACCCGCAACAGCAGGCGTGCGGAACCGACGACCGACACCGGGGCTGCGGCGGCTTCCGCGTCGTTGGGGAGGTCTGCCGCGACGCGCACTTCGGAGAGTTTTGCCAGGCCGGCGAGGTACGGAGCCAGCATTTCCAGCGCTTCGCGCTCGGCGGAGGTTTCGGCGGCGATACAGAGGGGCGGCCTTTGCGCCGGGGAGAGATTCATTTCGCCGCGCAGGTTGCGGCAGGCGTGGGTCAGTTCTTTCAGGGACTGTATCCGCGCTTCGGATTCAGGGTCGATCTTTTCCGGCTGCGGTAAAGGATACCCGGCGAGCATGATGGATTCGTGCGTCTTCCTGCCGGCGATCGGGGCCACCGCCTGCCAGAGTTCCTCGGTGATGAAGGGCAGGAGCGGATGCGCCAGGCGCAGCACAGTTTCGAGCACGCGCACCAGCGTCCGGCGCGTCGCCTGCGCGGACGCCTCGCCGTTTTGCTGGATCTGGATCTTGGCGATTTCGAGATACCAGTCGCAGAATTCGTCCCACACGAAGCGGTAGAGGCTTTGCGCCAGGAGGTCGAAACGGTAGTCGGCGAAATGCTGCGCGATTTCTTCCTCGACGCGCTGCAAGAGGCTGACGATCCAGCGGTCGGCGAAGGAAAAGGCTTCGCAGGGGATGCGGTTTTCCGGAGTGCAGGGTTTTTCCGCGAAATTTTCGCCGCCGGTGTTCATCAGCACGAAGCGCGTCGCGTTCCAGAGTTTGTTGCAGAAGTTGCGATAGCCTTCGCAGCGCTGCATGTCGAATTTGATGTCGCGCCCCGGCGAGGCGAGGCTGGCGAAGGTGAAGCGCAGCGCGTCGGTGCCGAAAGCGGGGATTCCGTCCGGATATTCGCGCCGCGTCTTTTTCTCGATCGCGGCGGCGTCCTTCGGATTCATCAGGCCGGTGGTGCGTTTTTTCACGAGCGCGTCGAGGTCGATGCCGTCGATCAGGTCGATCGGGTCGAGGACGTTGCCCTTGGATTTGGACATCTTCTGGCCTTCCGCGTCGCGGATCAGGCCGTGCACATAAACATGCTTGAACGGGATCTTGCCGGTGAGATGTTTGGTCATCATCACCATGCGCGCGACCCAGAAGAAAATGATGTCGAAGCCGGTGACGAGCACCGATGAAGGCAGGTAGAGATCGAGCGCCGGGTTGCTTTTTTCCGGATACTCGCGCGTCCAGTCCAGCGTCGAAAAGGGCCACAGCGCCGAGGAGAACCAGGTGTCGAGCACATCGGGATCGCGCGTGAGCGGCCCCGCGTAGCCTTCGGCTGCCGCGCGCGCGCGCGCCTCTTCCTCGTCGTGCGCCACCCAGCAGCGGCCATCGTCGCCATACCACGCGGGAATCTGGTGTCCCCACCAGAGTTGCCGCGAAATGCACCAGTCCTGGATATTGTTCAGCCACTGGTTGTAGGTATTCACCCAGTTTTCCGGCACGAAGCGGATTTCACCCGAAGCCACGCATTCGAGCGCCTGCCCGGTGACCGAGCGTCCGTCCTGCCCCGGTTTGCTCATGGCGACGAACCACTGGTCGGTCAGCATCGGTTCGATGACGACGCCGGTGCGGTCGCCGCGCGGCACTTTCAGGCGGTGCCTGTCGATTTTTTCCATGAGGCCGGCGGCTTCGAGATCGGCGACGATCGCCTTGCGCGCGGCGAAACGATCCATGCCGCGATAGGCTTGCGGCGCGTTGTCGTTCATCGTCGCGTCCAGCGTCAGCACCGGGATCATCGGCAGATGGTGGCGCTGCCCCACCGCGTAGTCGTTGAAATCGTGCGCCGGCGTCACCTTCACGCAGCCGGTGCCGAATTCCGGGTCGACATAGGTGTCGGCGATGATCGGAATCTCGCGTCCGGCAAGCGGCAGCGCGATTTTCCCGCCGATCAGGTGGCGGTAGCGTTCATCGTCGGGGTGCACCATCACCGCCGTATCGCCGAGCATCGTTTCCGGGCGCGTCGTCGCCACCGTCAGAAATCCACTGCCATCGGCGAGCGGATAACGGATGTGCCACATGAATCCGTCCTCTTCCTCCTGCGCGACTTCCAGGTCGGAAACTGCAGTTTTCAGTTGCGGATCCCAATTCACCAGCCGCTGGCCGCGATAGATCAGCCCTTCGTCGTAGAGGCGCACGAAAGATTCGACCACGCTCTTCGAGAGTCCCTCGTCCATCGTGAAGCGCTCGCGCGTCCAGTCCGGCGATGTGCCGAGCCGGCGCATCTGCCGCGTGATCGTGCCGCCGGAATATTCCTTCCACTCCCAGACCTTTTCCAGGAAACGCTCACGGCCAAGCTCGAAGCGCGAAATGCCCTGCCCGTCGAGCTGCCGCTCGACGACGATCTGCGTTGCGATGCCGGCATGATCGGTGCCCGGCTGCCACAGCGTATTGAAGCCGCGCATCCGGTAATAGCGCGTCAGCGCGTCCATCAGAGTCTGGTTGAAGCCATGCCCCATATGCAGCGTGCCGGTAACGTTCGGCGGCGGCAGCAGGATGCAGAAGGAATCGGGATTGGCGGAATCCAGGCCAAGCCTGAAATAGCCGCGCTCTTCCCAGAGCGGATACCAGTGCCGCTCGATCGCGGCAGGCTCGAAACTTTTGGCGAGTTCCATGTAGGGATAAGAAAAAGAAGGAAAACTGGAAATTATACTGGAGCGATCCCTACCCATTTCGATGCGAGCAAACGGCGGGCTCTCTTCCAGTACAGTAAAATTATCTGAATATTTTTCCCGGAGTACACCATGAAAGATCATCTCGTCATTTTCGATACGACCCTGCGCGATGGAGAGCAAAGTCCCGGCGCGGCGATGAGCAAGGAAGAGAAACTCCGCGTGGCGCGGCAACTGGAGCGGATGAAGGTCGATGTCATCGAGGCCGGATTTGCCGCCGCCTCGCCCGGCGACTTCGAGGCGGTGCGCGGCATCGCCGAAACGATCAGGGAATCGACCGTCTGTTCGCTCGCGCGCACCGGCTTCGACGACATCGACCGGGCGGGCGAGGCGATCAAGCCCGCCGCGCGCGGACGCATCCACACCTTCATCGCCACCAGCCCGATCCACATGGAGAAGAAGCTGCGCATGTCGCCCGATCAGGTCGTCGAGGCAGCGGTAGCGGCGGTCAAGCGCGCCCTTACCCATACCGAGGATGTCGAATTCTCCGCCGAAGACGCGGGCCGCTCCGACATCGACTTCCTCTGCCGCATCTTCGGCGCGGTCATCCAGGCTGGCGCAAGAACCATCAACGTTCCCGATACCGTCGGCTACAGCGTCCCCGAACAATGGGGCGCGCGGATACGCACCCTGATCGAGCGGGTGCCCGGCGCCGACAAGGTGATCTGGTCCACGCACTGCCACAACGATCTCGGCATGGCGGTGGCCAACTCGCTTGCGGCAGTGGTCGCTGGCGCGCGCCAGGTCGAATGCACGATGAACGGATTGGGCGAGCGCGCCGGAAACGCCTCGCTCGAAGAAATCGTGATGGCCGTCAGGACGCGCAGCGACCATTTCCCCGTGCAGACCCGCATCGACGCCACGCAGATCGTCCCCGCATCGAAGCTCGTCTCGCAGATCACCGGCTACCCCGTGCAGCCGAACAAGGCCATCGTCGGCGCCAACGCCTTCGCGCATGAATCCGGCATTCATCAGGACGGCGTGCTCAAGCACCGCGAAACCTACGAAATCATGCGCGCCGAGGATGTCGGCTGGGCGCGGAACAAACTCGTGCTCGGCAAGCTCTCCGGGCGCAACGCCTTCAAGACGCGGCTCGCCGAACTGGGGATCGTGCTGGAGAGCGAGGAGCGGATCAACCAGGCTTTCGCCCGCTTCAAGGAACTGGCGGACAAGAAACAGGAAATCTTCGACGAAGACCTCCACGCGCTCGTCTCCGACGATGCCGTGCCGCCAGAACACGAACGCTACAAGCTCGCGTATCTGCGCGTCTGCTCCGAAATCGGCGAAACCCCGAAAGCGACGCTGACATTGATCCAGGACGGCATCGAGCAAAAGGCCGAAGCCACCGGCAGCGGCCCGGTCGACGCCACCTTCAAGGCCATCGAGACCGTCGCGCAAAGCCAGACCGAACTCTTGCTCTACTCCGTCAACGCGATCACCACCGGCACCGACGCGCAGGGCGAAGTCACCGTCCGCCTCGCGCGCGGCGGCCGCGTCGTCAACGGCAACGGCGCAGATACCGACATCATCATCGCCTCCGCCAAGGCTTACCTCAACGCGCTCAACCGGCTGCACCTGCCGGAAGAGCGGATCAATCCGCAGGGCGGCGTTTGAAAAAAGCGCCGGTATTGCATTGCACGGGAACGCGGGCATCTTGCCCGCGTTCCCTTTTGTGCGAGATGGAGAATGGATTTTCTAAATTACTTAAATAATATTTCGATACTGTAGTGGTATTGAAACATTAATTCTTTAGTCTAACCTAGGGAACCTCTGAACAAGTCACCGCGCCGCGTGCATCTGCGGAGTTGGGCGGTCTGCGGCGTTGCAAATCCTCGCGATACCTTCAGGTATCGCTGTGGTTTGCGCCTAGCATCCCATCCCAA
>WQZF01000095.1 GCA_009780885.1 Betaproteobacteria bacterium
ACCACTTGCTTGCGCCGTTCGTGCAGTTGCTCCAGTGTCGAATATCTTGCGTCGTCTTTTTCCATCTCCACCACATGGGGATCAATCCAAATATTTCAAGTATTATCGTGCCGAGTCAATAAATCGCCGCCTGCGAGCACTATCGCGCCGCAGCACGAAACCGGAGAAGTCGCTAAATAAATGAGGGAGATACCCCGGCTCTGCCGGGGAATATTTACGAGGAACGCATCATGGCATCTTTTACCGTCAAAGGCCCGTTCGATGTGCCGGCTCCCAAGCATGCAGTCGCACGCCATATTTCCGCTGAGGAAGGCAAGCAGTTTTGGGGTGAGCACCCTGATCTCGCCGACGAGTGCGGCTGCTACCTCTTTGCGTTTCGCGCCTCGCAGGGCTACAAGCCCATCTATGTGGGCAAGGCCACGAAGTCGTTTTCCCAGGAAGTATTCGCTTCACATAAGCTTGATAAATACAACCAGGGCCTTGTTTCAATAAAGAAAGGTACGCCCGTTCTCTTCTTTGTCTCTCTCGATAAAACCAGGGGCAGGATCAACGAATCAGCCATTGATGAGGTTGAGTCGTTTCTTATCCAATCGGGCATCGTCGCCAACAAAAGCTTGCTGAACAGCCGCAAGACCAAAGTCGAGTCATGGAGTATCAGCGGCGTCGTTCGCGCCGGCGCAGGTCAACCATCGGATGCGGCCAAAGAGCTGTGCCAATGTCTCAAGCTATGAGTTCCAACCAACACTAACGCAACGAAGAGGAGTTACTAACCCGGCAATCAACCCGGACACAGCTACGCTGTGCCGGTTATCTTAGTCGTTAGGCGTGAAATGCGACATTGCTGCCCAGACGTAGATGCACTCCAATCCCAGTTAGACGTCCCCCGTTACCGTAGCAACGTACCAAGAAGAATCGTATCCACAACCAATGAATGAAAAGGAAATGGCCATGGCTTTTGACTTCAAAAACGCAACCCAGGCAGACCGAAAGCGCGAATATGACCGCATCGCGGAAGAACTCGGCGACGATCAATTTTTCACTAAGAAAGAACTGAATCACTTACCCGAAGTGCTTGCCGACGGAGAACAGGTGCTAGCCTTTACTTCCGGGCTCATGGATGGAAATACTTGGTTGCTCACGCTCACTGACAGACGCATCATTTTTCTCGACAAAGGCATGATTTACGGCCTGAACCAAACATCAATCGACCTCGACAAAGTCAACTCTGTTACTGCTCGGACCGGAATCATCTTTGGAGAGATCAGCATTCAAGATGGTGCATCCTCACGGCAGATCGATAATGTTTGGAAGAAAACTGTTGTTGCCTTCACTAACAAAGTCCGTGACGCAATTGAGGCCAGAAAATCGAGGAACGCCCCGGCATCTCAATCGACTGGAGATGATGTCGTTACTAAGCTGGAAAAACTGGCGGCACTTCTTGAAAAGGGCATAATCAATCAAGAGGAATTCGCCCAGCAAAAAGCCAAGCTACTGGCGTAGCTGATCATGGAAATTCTTCTCGTAGTGCTCGGCATTATTGCATTAGTCGTTGCCTATTTCTGTTTCGGCATTGTGGTGAAATTCTTCCTTGCCTGGTGGATACTGGCCTTTGGCGCTCCCGTTCTTATTGCTATTGGCATCGCTCTCGGCTGGGTTGGCGCGGTTATAGCAATTGCCGGTTTCTTCGCCCTGCTCGACGCCAATGATCGCTGGCACGCCAGCGAGATCTATTTGGCTCTTGAGCGAAAGGTCGATAGTGCCTTCTATCTGTCAGACATCTAATATGGCGCTCAAGAGGGACGCTCAAAATGCTGTGCATTTTGGCCACCCCTCACCTCTACGTTAGGTAGCCCGTAGGATGGGTAGAGCGCAAGCGAAACCCATCATTTAGCACAGGCCAAAATTGCAATGGGTTTCGCTGCACTTTACCCATCTCGTTCGATTATCGTCACAGGATCAAAATTCAAAAGAGGTGCATTTATGTCTGAAGAACAAGGGTTAGCCAAAAAAGCTCCAGTCAAGGCCATGTGGATCGTAATGGTGCTGGCATGGGTCTTTTTTTTGTTGCCATTGCCAGGGACAGGAATTTTCATTGCAGGTCCGTTGAATCTGGCTGCATTTATCCTGGCGATTATCTGCCTTACGAGAAGTAGCGTGGCGCAAGGAGTCATGGGCCTCATCGGGACGCTGGTCGTATCCAGTTTGTTGTTCATGTTCGGAGGCGCCCTGATGATAGGATCGGCATTGCACGGCATGGACAAGAAACACTCGGAGAAGGTGGAAAATGTCAAGGAGGATGAGGTTATTATTGTTTCTGCGGTCGACTTGCTGAAGGCCTACGATGCAAATGAGGTTGCGGCAGACAGCAAATTTAAGGGGAAAATTGTCGAGATAACCGGGAAAGTGGAATCTATCGGAAAAGACATAACCGACGATCAATATATTTCTATCGATGCCGGCGATCCTATTCGTTCAGTTCAGTGTTATTTTCAGGAATCGGCGAGTTCAGAATTGGCGCAAGTTTCCAAGGGGCAACGTATTACAATCCGTGGGAAGGTGGACGGCCTGGCGATGAATGTTATTCTAAAAGGGTCAAAGATCGTCAAGGCAACAGAGAAGGATGTGCAGTGGAAGGCTGCCAAACCTGTCCTTCAAGCCCTGCTCGAATGCAGGGGAGAAGACAGAATCAACGATCCGGCACTGCAACCACTGCTCCAGCCAAACTCCGAATACGAATGGGAGCTTACTCCACCGAATGACTTCACCGTTTTCGGCCTGCCCGTCCAGAAAATTACTTTCGTAAATACCGAAAGTGGCGCAGGAATACTGTATACCTCAATAATTCCAGGCAAGACGATTAATGAAATCGTAGCGGCTGCGAAGTTGAAGAACGATGAACACGGCTTCTACACTCGCGGAAGCAAGTGCGAGGAGGGCGAGGGGGAGGGCAGTTCTTATCATTGCCATACCTCTTTGAGCCTCAGCCAGTCAAACGACAAAAAATTGCTGGGGCTAGAGTGCGCGTATGGTGTCTCGGCAGACTAACTGCCAGATCCCGGGCGACCGGGGGCGGTTGCCCCTACATTCTTGGCGTCGCCCAATCACCTCTTCATAAACCGCAACCCCCCATCCCCCGCCGTTACCCGAATGCGATCCTTCGCCGCGACCTTGCCTTCGAGAATCGCCCGCGCAAGCGGATTTTCCAGCTTCTGCTGGATTGCGCGCTTCAGCGGGCGGGCGCCGAAGACCGGGTCGAAGCCGGCTTTGGCGAGTTCGGCGAGCGCGGCGGCGTCGATTTCCAGTTCGATGTCCATCCGTTCCAGCCGTTTTTTCAGATAGTCCGTCTGGATGCCGGCAATGGCGGCGATGGCGTTTTCGTCCAGGCCGTGGAAGACGAGCACTTCGTCGATGCGGTTGATGAATTCGGGGCGGAAGCAGAGCTTGACCTCTTCCATGACTGCCGCCTTGATTTCGGCGTAGCTGCTGCCGGCCATGCCCTGGATCAACTGGCTGCCGAGGTTCGAGGTCATGACGATGACGGTGTTTTTGAAATCGACGGTGCGCCCCTGGCCGTCGGTCATGCGGCCATCGTCGAGGACTTGGAGGAGGACGTTGAAGACGTCCGGATGCGCCTTTTCCACTTCGTCGAAGAGGATCACGGCGTAGGGTTTGCGGCGGACCGCTTCGGTCAGCGCCCCGCCTTCTTCGTAGCCGATGTATCCGGGCGGCGCTCCGATCAGGCGCGCGACGGAATGTTTTTCCATGAATTCGCTCATGTCGATCCGGATCAGATGATCCTCGGCGTCGAACAGGAATTCCGCCAGCGCCTTGCACAGCTCGGTTTTGCCGACGCCGGTGGGGCCGAGGAACAGGAAGGAACCGTAGGGCCGGTTCGGGTCGGAGAGTCCGGCGCGCGAGCGGCGGATCGCGTCCGA
This sequence comes from Betaproteobacteria bacterium, assembly GCA_009780885.1. GTDB lineage: Bacteria > Pseudomonadota > Gammaproteobacteria > Burkholderiales > Rhodocyclaceae > WQZF01. Next base: position 3,936 of record WQZF01000095.1, read on the forward strand.
GACCAGGCGCACTGCCTCGTCCTGCCCGACGACGCGCCGGTGCAGCCGTTCTTCCATGCGCAGCAGCTTGTCGCGCTCGCCCTGCATCATCCGCGAGACGGGAATGCCGGTGGCGCGCGAGACGACTTCGGCGATTTCCTCGCTGCCGACCTGGGTGCGCAAAAGCCGGCGCGGGGCGGCGGTTCCGGCATCGGGTTTTTCCGCCGCCTTCAGTTGCGCTTCGAGTTGCGGCAGGGTGCCGTATTGCAATTCGGCGAGCTTGTCGAATTGGCCCTTGCGTTGCAACTCGGCCATTTGCGCCCGGGTCTGTTCGATTCTCTCCTTGATGTGCGCGCTGCCTTGCACCTGGGCCTTTTCCGCCTTCCAGATTTCTTCCAGATCGGAATATTCCTTTTCCAGCCGCGCGATTTCTTCCTCGATCAGGGCCAGGCGCTTTTGCGAGGCTTCGTCCTGTTCCTTTTTCACGGCCTCGCGCTCGATCTTCAACTGGATCAGCCGCCGCTCCAGCCTGTCCATCGCTTCCGGCTTGGAATCGATTTCCATCTTGATCTTCGCCGCCGCTTCGTCGATCAGGTCGATCGCCTTGTCGGGCAGGAAACGGTCGCTGATGTAGCGGTTCGAGAGTTCGGCGGCGGCGACGATGGCCGGGTCGGTGATGTCGACGCCGTGGTGCAGTTCGTAGCGTTCCTGCAAGCCGCGCAGGATGGCGATGGTCGCTTCCACCGTGGGTTCGGCGACCAGCACTTTCTGGAAACGGCGCTCCAGCGCGGCATCCTTTTCGATCTCCTCGCGGTACTCGTCCAGCGTCGTCGCGCCGATGCAATGCAGTTCGCCGCGCGCGAGCGCGGGCTTGAGCATGTTCCCCGCGTCGATGGCGCCTTCGGCCTTGCCCGCGCCGACCATCGTATGCAGCTCGTCGATGAAGAGAATGATCCGCCCCTCATCGGCGGAGACTTCCTTCAACACCGTTTTCAGGCGTTCCTCGAATTCGCCGCGATACTTCGCGCCGGCGAGCAGGCCGGCCATATCGAGCGCGAGCACGCGCTTTCCCTTCAGCGTTTCCGGAACCTCGCCGTTGACGATCCGTTGCGCCAGCCCTTCGACGATCGCGGTCTTGCCGACCCCCGGCTCGCCGATCAGCACCGGATTGTTTTTCGTGCGCCGTTGCAGGATCTGGATCGTGCGGCGGATCTCGTCGTCGCGCCCGATCACCGGATCGAGCTTGCCGGAACGGGCGCGCTCGGTGAGGTCGATACAGTATTTCTTCAGCGCCTCGCGATTGTCTTCCGCCTCCTGGCTATCGACCGCGTGACCGCCGCGCACGGCGGCAACCGCCGCTTCCAGCATCTGCTTCAGAAGCCCGTGCTGCCTGGCCAGCCGCGCGCAATCGCCCTTGTCGTCGGCGAGCGCGAGCAGGAACATTTCGCTGGCGATGAACTGGTCGCCCGCCTTCTGCGCCGCCTTGTCGGCGAGGTTCAGCAAATTGGAAAGATCCCGCCCGACCGTCACCTCGCCGCTGCCGCCTTGCATCTGGGGCAGATTGCCCAGCGCGCGTTGCAGATCCCTTTGCAGCGCCGGAGTATTGACCCCAGCGCGCGCGAGCAGCGCGGCAGTCGCCCCGTCTTCCTGCTCCAGAAGCGCCAGCAGCAAATGCTGCGGCTCGATCGTCGGATTATCGTGGCCGACGGCAAGACTCTGCGCGTCGGAAAGCGCCTGCTGGAATTTGCTCGTCAGTTTGTCGAAACGCATTTTCTTTCCTCTTTCGTTGCAATGGATCCGGCCTTGGGAATCAATATGTAGGATGGGTAGAGCGCAGCGAAACCCATCATTTGTCACAAGCCAACTGCGGTGGGTCAACGATGGGTTTCGCTGTCGCTCTACCCATCCTACGCGGTCTGGGGATGCCCCAATCTCTATCAACCCGTGATTGCCGGATCAATAAGGATGTTCTGAACAAGTCCCCGCGCCGTTGCCATGGGAGACAGTTGGGGTTGTTCATGGCGTATTTCAAGGGATACTCTGAATAAGTCGAGCGGTAAGTGTGCGCTGCGGATCGGGATGGGATGCAAGGCGCAAACCGCAGCCATAGCCGTCGCTATGGCGAGGATTTGCAACGCCGCAGACCGCCCGACTCCGCAGA
>WQZF01000096.1 GCA_009780885.1 Betaproteobacteria bacterium
GCGGGTTTGAAACCCGCCCGTACCACCCGCCCCTACACAATGCGGGGCGCCTTCGGCGCCTGTTACGCCATGTCTCGCTGACCCCGCCATGAATGGCGGGGATTGCGCTCGACAGGTGTTCAAGCCTTGAGTTGTTCCAGGATCGCCGGGTTTTCCAGCGTTGAAACGTCCTGGGTGACTTCATCGCCCTTGGCAAGGGAACGCAGCAGGCGGCGCATGATCTTGCCGGAGCGGGTCTTGGGCAGGTTTTCGCCGAAGCGGATGTCTTTCGGCTTCGCGATCGGGCCGATTTCGTGGCCGACGTGATCCTGAAGCTGCTTGACGATTTTCTGCGCTTCCTCGCCCGTGGGACGTGCCCTTTTCAGGACGACGAAGGCGCAGATCGCTTCGCCGGTCAGATCGTCGGGGCGTCCGACGACCGCCGCTTCGGCAACCAGCGGGTGCGAAACGAGCGCCGATTCGATTTCCATCGTTCCCATGCGATGCCCGGAGACGTTGAGCACGTCGTCGATGCGTCCGGTGATCGTAAAGTAGCCGGTATGCGCATCGCGCGTCGCGCCGTCGCCGGCGAGATAGAGCTGCCCGTTGAAGTCGTCCGGGTAATAGGAGCGGTGGAAGCGTTCCGCATCGCCCCAGATGGTGCGAATCATCGACGGCCAGGGTCTCTTGACGACGAGGATGCCGCCCTTGCCCCATTCCAGTTCGTTGCCGGTTTCATCGACGATCGCGGCCTGGATGCCGGGGAAGGGCAGGGTGCAGGAGCCGGGAACCAGCGGCGTCGCGCCCGGCAGCGGAGTGATCATGTGCGCGCCGGTTTCGGTCTGCCAGAAGGTGTCGACGATCGGGCAGCGGCTGCCGCCAACGTTGTCGTAATACCACTGCCACGCTGCCGGATTGATCGGCTCGCCGACCGAACCGAGAATGCGCAGCGATTTCAGGTCGTACTTGCCCGGATGCACCTCCGGATTGCCTTCGGAAGCCTTGATCAGCGAACGGATCGCGGTGGGCGCGGTGTAGAAAACGCTGACCTTGTGCGATTCGATCATCTTCCAGAAGCGGCCTGCGTCGGGATAGGTGGGAACGCCCTCGAAAACGATCTCCGTCGCGCCGCAGGCCAGCGGGCCGTAGGTGATGTAGGTATGGCCTGTCACCCAGCCGATGTCGGCGGTGCACCAGAAAACATCCTCGGGCTTGATGTCGAAGGTCCACTTCATCGTCAGCGCTGCGCCCAGCAGGTAGCCGCCGGAGGAATGCTGCACGCCCTTGGGCTTGCCGGTGGAACCGGAGGTATAGAGCAGGAACAGCGGATGCTCGGCCTCGACCCATTCCGGCTCGCAGGTGTCGGGCTGCTGGGCGACGACATCGTCCCACCATTTGTCCCGCCCGCTCTTCATCGCACAGGCGCCGCCGGTACGCTTGAAGACGATGACGGTTCTCAGGGTCTTGCAGTCGCCGCTTTCCAGCGCCTCGTCGACTGCGGGTTTCAGCGGAATCGCCTTGCCGCCCCGGCATTGTTCGTCGGCGGTGATGATTACCACTGCACCGGCGTCGATGGCGCGGTCGCGGATCGATTGCGCCGAAAAGCCGCCGAAGATCACCGAATGCGTGGCTCCGATGCGGGCGCAGGCTTGCATCGCGACGATGCCCTCGATCGACATCGGCAGATAGATGATGACGCGGTCGCCCTTTCGCACGCCTTCGGCCTTCAGCGCGTTGGCAAACTTGCAGACGCGCGCAAGCAGTTCCCTGTAGGTAATCCTGGTCACTTCGCCGCCGTCGGCCTCGAAAATGATCGCCACCTTGTCGCCCAGACCGGCTTCGACGTTTTTATCCAGGCAGTTCCAGGAAACGTTCAGGGTGCCGTCGGCAAACCACTTGAAAAAGGGGCTGTTCGATTCGTCGAGAACCTGGGTGAAGGGTTTTTTCCAGGCGACGTGCTCCTTGCCCAAGCGCCCCCAGAAGCCCTGGTAGTCGCGCTCGGCTTCGGCGCACAATGCCTGGTAGTTCTCCATGCCGGAAATGGCGGCATTCCTGGCCAGTTCCTTGGGGGGGTAAAACACTTGTGTTTCTTGTGTCATAGGATTCTCCTCTTTGTCGGTTCGAGCAGTGTAATTGCCTCACTCCATGTTGCGTGAATTCCGTGATTCATGGGGATTTTCTGGCTGCGGCCCTGGCTTTCGGGCTGCAATCTCCCCCTTCGGCTACAGCGCGCCGCCTTGCATCAGGGCCATGACTTCGGGAGCTTCCCTGAAATCCGGGTACGTAAAACAGGCGTCACGGACATTACCATATCACGACAAGGCTTGATTGGCACAAGCGGCGTTGAGCACGCAGCTTTTCCGGGCAGATCCGGCATGCAGCCGCCTTGGCGGAAACGGCGGCATGGTGCGGTGTTAGAATTCCTTGATTTTTTGAACACCTGTCGAGCGCAATCCCCGCCATTCATGGCGAGGTCAGCGAGACATAGCCTAGCAGGCGCCGAAGGCGCCCCACACTGTGTCGAGGAATCCCCAAGCTTCAGCTTGGGGTGACTCAATATTTCCCTGTCCCCCGGGAATATCTCCTTTATCTTTTACAAGAGCCTTATGGAACGCATTACTTCAAAACTCGAAGGATTCATTTTCTGGAGCCGCTGGTTGCAGGCGCCGCTCTATTTTGGCCTCATCGTCGCGCAGGGCGTTTATGTCTACCAGTTCCTGCACGAACTTTCCATTCTCGTGACGCGGGTCGGCACGCTTTCCGAATCGGAAGTAATGCTGATCGTGCTGGGGCTGATCGACGTGGTGATGATCGCCAATCTCCTGGTCATGGTCATCGTCGGGGGGTATGAAACCTTTGTTTCGCACCTCGATCTGGACGAGCACCCCGACCAGCCGGAATGGCTTTCGCACGTCAATGCCGGCGTGCTGAAAGTCAAGCTGGCGGTCGCGCTGATCGGGATTTCGTCGATCCACCTCCTCAAAACCTTCATCAACGCGCAGCAGATTCCGGAGCACGTGATCAAATGGCAAGTGATCATCCACGCGCTCTTTCTCTTTTCCGCCTTCATGATCGCCTGTACCGACAGGATCATGAACCAGTCCACTGCCGCTTCTCCCAAACACTGACCGCCGGAGATTCTCATGAGTACGAATTGCACGGGACGCCCGATCCGCCAGCAGGATTTCATCGACTCCATCGCCGATGCCTTCCAGTTCATCAGCTACTACCATCCGCTCGATTTCGTCCGCGCGATGGGGCAAGCCTGGGAACGCGAGGAATCCCCGGCGGCGAAGGACGCCATTGCCCAGATTCTCACCAACAGCCGGATGTGCGCCGAGGGGCGGCGTCCGATCTGCCAGGACACCGGGATTGCCGTCGTCTTCCTGAAAGTCGGGATGAACGCGCGCTGGGAAAGCCAAATGAGCGTGCAGGAAATGGTCGATGAAGGCGTGCGCCGCGCCTACAACCACCCCGACAACAAGCTGCGCGCCTCGGTGCTGCTCGACCCGGCGGGCGCGCGCAAAAATTCCCGCGACAACACCCCGGCCATCGTCCATTACGAAATCGTTCCCGGAGACGGCGTGGAAGTCATCTGCGCGGCCAAGGGCGGCGGCTCCGAGAACAAGACCAAAATGGCGATGCTCAATCCTTCCGACTCGATCGTCGACTGGGTGCTGAACACCGTCCCGGCGATGGGCGCGGGCTGGTGCCCGCCGGGGATTCTCGGCATCGGCATCGGCGGCACGCCGGAAAAGGCGCTGCTGCTCGCCAAGGAAGCCCTGATGGATCCCGTCGACATCCACGAACTGAAAGCGCGCGGGCCAGGCAACCGGGTCGAGGAATTGCGCCTCGAACTGATGGAGAAGATCAACGCGCTCGGAATCGGTGCCCAGGGACTCGGCGGCCTCACGACCGTGCTCGACGTGAAAATCCGCGATTACCCGACGCACGCCGCCTCGCTGCCGGTCGCGATGATTCCCAACTGCGCCGCGACGCGCCACGTCCATTTCCATCTCGACGGCTCCGGCCCCGCCGTGCTCACCCCGCCGCGCCTCGAAGACTGGCCCGCCATCACCTGGCAGGCGAATCTCGAAACCGCGACCCGCGTCAACCTCGACACCCTGACGCGCGAACAGGTCGCCTCGTGGAAGCCGGGCCAGAACCTGCTCCTGAACGGCAAGATGCTCACCGGCCGCGACGCCGCGCACAAGCGCATCCAGGACATGCTCGCCAAGGGCGAAAAACTGCCGATCGACTTCAGCAACCGCGTCATCTACTACGTCGGCCCGGTCGACCCGGTGCGCGACGAAATCGTCGGCCCCGCCGGCCCGACGACCGCGACGCGGATGGACAAATTCACCGAAATGATGCTGGCCCAAACCGGCCTGATCTCGATGGTCGGCAAGGCCGAGCGCGGCCCCGCCGGCATCGAGGCGATCCGCAAGCACCGCTCCGCCTACCTGATGGCCGTCGGCGGCGCGGCCTACCTCGTCTCCAAGGCCATCAAATCCGCCCGCGTCGCCGCCTTCGCCGATCTGGGCATGGAAGCGATCTACGAATTCACCGTTGAAGACATGCCCGTCACCGTCGCCGTCGATGCCCTCGGAACTTCGGTGCACACCACTGGCCCGCAGGAATGGCGGGTGAAAATCGGCAAGCCTTGAGTCCGGAATCCGTAAGGGGCGATCGCAATCGCCCCGCCGGAAAACAGGGAAGCATGTACGTGCTATCGCTCATCCTGCGCGAAGTCGCAGGATCAAAAATTCCAGGGGGAGGAATGATAATTTTCTAAATTACTTAAATAATGTTCCGCTACAGTAGTGACGATTCACAACGAATTCTTTATTCAAATTTAGAATTTTTGCATAAGAAAGGGAGATGGAAATGTCACAGGAATCACAGCAGGGATTGCCGCGCGCGCTGATCGTCTTCGGGTCGCTTCTCGCCTTTGGAATGTGCATTGCCGCGTTCATCCTCGGAACGCAAGTCAAGGGCATCGGATCCGGACGGCAAAGCATCTCCGTCAAGGGGCTGGCCGAAAAGGCGGTCAAGGCGGACTATGCCGAATGGGAAATCGGAACCAGTGCGCGAGGAAAGACCTTTGCCCAGGCGCTAGATCAACTGAGGGCCATCCGGCCCAAACTCGACGCTTTCATTGCGCAACAGGGTTTTCCCGCCGACTCCCTTTCTGCCGGTGAGGAAGAAGTCAGGCCGTTCTATATCGAACAGGAGCGCCCGGATGGCCGCATCCGCCGGATACAGGACGGCTTCGAGGCGCAACAGGAAATTACGATCCGCACCAGGGATCTGGGCAAGATCGCGGCGGCGAACAAGGCGGCGCTCGAATTCAAGGCGGCGGGAAATCCGGTTCACTATTCCAGCCCCTCGTACCTCATCAGCAACCTTGAGGAAATCAAGATGTCGCTGATCGCCGCCGCCACACAAAACGCCCAAACCCGCGCCCAGGAATTCCTCAAGAACGGCAACGCCCGTGTCGGCGCCATCCGCTCGGCATCGCAAGGCGCGTTCTACATCCTGCGCGCCGGAGACAGCGTAGACGCCGGCGACTACGGCGGCACCTACGACCACAGCTCGGTCGACAAAACCGCGCGCGTCGTCGTCACCGTCGAATACAACATCGCCCAGCGTTAGACCCAGCCTGTGCATTACCGCCCCTCGATCCTGCGCGGAGTCGCAGGATCGAGGGGTTTTTTGTCGAAACATGCGGCGCGAAGCGCCGGAAATTAAAAGCCCCCTTTCCAAAGGGGGTGCCCCGCAGGGGCGGGGGTTTGTGGTTTTGCGTTTAAATGCGGCGCGAAGCGCCGGAAATGAAAGCAACCACCCCGTCAGCTTCGCTGCCACCCTGTATAGACTCGACACATAGGTAACAAGTGTGCCAAGACATGGGTAACAGTTGAGGATGATGCATTCATTCTATTCCGATGACGGACAAATCGAAAGAGGCGACGCGTTGATGGCAGAAGA
>WQZF01000097.1 GCA_009780885.1 Betaproteobacteria bacterium
AACACCTGTCGAGCGCAATCCCCGCCATTCATGGCGGGGTCAGCGAGACATGGACTAACAGGCGCCGAAGGCGCCCCGCATTGTGTCGAGGAATCCCCAACCTTCAGGTTGGGGTGACTCAAACGCATCGAAATTTTTCAAGCAGGGAGCTTGTGATGGAGACTTATCGGAATCTGCTTTCCCCCTTGCGCGTGGCGGGGGTGGAATTGCCTAACCGGATGGTGATGGGGGCGATGCATACGCGCATCGAGATGCTTGATCGTCCTTATGAGCGGCTGGCGGCGTTTTATGCGCGGCGGGCGGAAGGGGAGATCGGGCTGATCATGACGGGGGGCTATTCGCCGACGCCGGAAGGAGTGATGGATGAAAGCGGCCTGGTTCTCGACCGGGAAGAACAACTGGAGGCGCACCGGCAGGTGACTTCCGGAATTCGCAAGGCGGGCGGGCGCGTCGCTCTTCAGATTTTGCACGCGGGGCGGTACGCGAAGCTGGCCGGGTGTGTTGCGCCTTCGGCGTTGAGGGCGCGGATCAATGCCTTTACGCCCCGGGCGCTGGCGACGGATGAGGTCTGGGGACTGGTGGAGAGTTTCGCGCGGACTGCCGGGCTGGCCAGGGAGGCCGGTTACGCCGGGGTTGAAATCATGGGGTCCGAAGGCTATTTGATCAACGAGTTTACTTCGGCGATTACCAACCTCCGCGAGGATGAATTCGGCGGGAGTTTCGAGGCGCGGGTCCGGTTTCCGCTCGAAATCGTGAAGGCGGTCCGCGCCCGGGCGGGCGGCGATTTTATTGTGATTTTCCGGATTTCGGCGATGGATTTGATGGAAGGGGGGATGACCGGCGCCGAGGTTGCCGGATTTGCCCGTCTTATCGAGGCTGCCGGGGCGGATATCATCAATACGGGAATAGGCTGGCACGAGGCGGCGGTGCCGACCATTGCCGCCGCCGTTCCGCGCGGCGCGTGGGTTGCGGCGGTGCGCAACGTGAAGCAGGCGGTTTCCATTCCGGTGATGGCCTCGAACCGGATCAATACGCCCGATGTCGCGGAAGAGATGATTGCCAGCGGCGCTGCCGATCTGGTTTCGATGGCGCGTCCCTTGCTGGCCGACCCGGATTTCGCCAAAAAGCTGCGCCTTGGGCTGAAGGCGGAGATCAATACCTGCATCGCCTGCAACCAGGGCTGTCTCGACCTGATTTTTACGGGGAAGACGGCAACCTGTCTTTTGAATCCGCGTGCCGGTCATGAACTGGATTTCCCTTCCGGGCTGGCGGAAACGCGCAAGAAAATCGCGGTCGTCGGCGGCGGAGCGGCGGGCATGGCCTTTGCCGTCAATGCTGCCGAGCGCGGTCATCAAGTCAGGCTTTATGAAGCTTCGCAGGAATTGGGCGGGCAGTTGAATCTGGCGAAGAAAGTTCCTGGTAAGAATGAATTCAATGAGTTACTTCGTTATTTTAAAGTGATGCTTGAGAAGTTGAAGGTCGATATTCGTCTGGGCGCAGCGGTCAATGTCGAGGAATTGAAGGCCGGGAATTTCGACGAAATCGTGGTCGCGACGGGAGCCGTTCCGCGCAGGCCCAAAATCGTGGGGATCGATCATCCCAAGGTGGTGGACTACGCAGAGTTTTTGAGCGGACGCAAGACGGTCGGCCAGACGGTCGCCATTCTCGGCGCGGGCGGGATCGGCTTTTGCGTCGCGGAAACCCTTGTGGGCGATCCTGCGGAATCGCTGGAGACGGAGGTCTTCCAGAAGCTCTGGGGCGTTGTTTCGGATGCTTCCACACCCGGCGGGGTGCTGAGGGCGGAAGAGGCGGGGAAAGCGCCGCGCACGGTCTATATGCTCCAGCGCAGGAACGAGCCTTTTGGGAAAAAGCTCGGAAAAACAACAGGCTGGATTCAAAAGGCGCGGCTCAAAAAGGCCGGGGTCGTGATGATTTCCGGCGCGACTTATGAGGCGATCGACGATGAAGGCTTGCGCTACACCGTCGATGGAAAGGCGTGCGTGTTGAAGGTCGATCATGTCGTGCTGTGCGCGGGGCAAGTCTCCGAAAGGGGAATTGCCGCCGAACTCCAGCAGGCCGGCCTGAAAGTTCAGCTCATCGGCGGCGCCGAGAGCGCCGAGGATCTGGACGCCCTCCGCGCGATCGACCAGGCTACGCGGCTGGCGGTGAGGATTTAAACGCGCAGAAACCCCGCAATCGCGTCGATCACCGCCTGCGGCTGGTCGCGCTGGGGGGAATGGCCGCATTGGTCGATCTTGAGCAGGCGCGCGCCGGGGATGCTTCTGCCGATGACGTCGATCTGTTCCATCGAGGCGTATTCATCCTGAATCCCCTGGAGCGCGAGCACCGGGCAGGTGATCGACGGCAGCAGGGCGCGGATGTCCCAGTCGCGGAATTCCGGAGAAAGCCAGATATCGTTCCAGCCGTAGTAGAAAGTCCTGTCCGCATCCTGGTGGTGGCGGCCCAGACGGGCGGGAAGATCGCTTGTTTTGTAGAATTCGCGAGCTTCGCGGAGTGCGGCAAGGGTTTTTTCCTCGACGAATTCGTGGGGCGCCATCGCAACGATGGCATCGACCGGGCGCCCGCTTTCTGCGGCATAGATCAACGCAATCGTCGCACCGTCGCTGTGGCCGACGAATACTGGCCTTGTCACTTCGAGCGCGTCGAGCAGTTGCGGCAAGACCGTGAGCGCTTCGTGGTGCATGTAGGAAGGAAGACGCGGCTCGGTCAGCACGTCCGATTCGCCGTAGCCGTAACGCGAATAGACCAGCAGCGGTCTTTGCGTAGCCTTGGCCAGGCGCTGCGGAAAGTCCTTCCACAGCGAAATCGACCCCAGCCCCTCGTGCAGCAGCACCAGCGGCGACGCTTTTCGCGCATCCTCCGCGCCGATCCATGCGGTTTCGAGACGGTGTCCGTCGATGATGATGAATTCTTTCTGCATCCTGGGTCTCCTTGTTCGGCGGCGATTATATCGGCTCCCGAAAGGCTTGATGTTATATTGAACAGAGATGCCTTCCCTGGTGTTTCTTCCTGAAATGTCGAATCCACGCATGAATTTCCGCCGTCCCTTGGCGATGCTGCTGCTTTTCTGCTTGCTGCATATGCAGCAGGCGGGGTTGCTGCACACGCTGGCTCATGCGCATTTGATCGAAGGGGGCGCGCTTGCGCTTCTTTCGGAGGCGCCTCTTTCCGGCGCGGATCCGGATCAGGCCCCGGATAAATCCCGGGCCGCACATTCCTGTCTGGCATTCGATGCCTTGACCCTGGCGCATTGCTTCGGGGCTTCCTTTACTCCGTCCTTCGAGCTTGCGCTCGCAAACCTTCCGTTTTCCGGGCCGGATGATCTCGCTCCGGGCCTGCCTTTCCTGCCGCCTTTCCTTGGCCGCGCTCCGCCGCTTTCCTGAAGCGGCCTTTCTGTTCCCTTCCGGCATCCGGCAGGCTCCGGCGTTTCTCGCCGCGAGCCATATCAATTTTTGCGAGATTCGATCATGAGATATTTTTGTTCAATGAACAGGATTCCTCCATCATTTTTCCTGGCGATTTTGTACCCCTTCGCTTGTGCGGCACAGGCGCAAACTGCTCCCGCTCCCGTCGAGCAGACCCTGGAGCCGATCGTCGTCACCGGCAATCCACTCGGAAACGACCCCTTCGATTTGGCTCCGAATGCTTCCGTCCTGGAAGGAGACAAAAAAACGATGAGCCAGAAAGGCTCGCTTGGGGAAACCCTGAACGGCGTGCCCGGTATTTCCTCGACCTATTTCGGTCCCGCTTCCAGCCGCCCGATCATCCGGGGACTCGACGGCGACCGCATCCGGCTGTTGCAGAACGGGGTCGGCGCGCTCGATGCTTCCTCGCTTTCCTACGATCATGCCGTACCCCAGGATCCGGCCGCTACCGACGCAATCGAAGTCGTGCGCGGGCCGGCGGCGCTGCTCTACGGCGGAAGCGCCACCGGTGGGGTCATCAATACGGTCGATGGGCGCATCCCGCGCGAGCCGCTTTCAGGCTTCGGCGGCGAGATCGACGCGGGCTATGCCTCCGGATCCAACGAGCGCTCCGGCTCGGCGAAAATAGAACTCGGAACGGCGGGCACGGAGGAGGGCCAGAGCGGCCTCGCGATTCATGCCGATGTCTTTTCGCGCTCAAACGGCGAGCTTCGCATCCCCGGCTATGCCTGGTCGGCGCAAAAACGCGCGCAAGGAGGAAGCGAATCCGACGCGAAATACCGCCTGCCCAATAGCGACGGACGCGCCGACGGCGGCGCTCTGGGCGCCTCCTGGGTGTGGAAGGATGGCTTTGCCGGCCTTGCCTACAGCAACTACGACGCGAATTACGGCTCGGTGGCCGAAGCCGGGGTTCGCCTGAAAATGAAGCAGGATCGCTTCGCAGCCGCTGGCGAAGCCCGGAATCTTTCCGGATTTTTCCAGGCGCTGAAATTCGATTTTGCTTACACCGATTATGAACATCGGGAAATCGAGAATGGAGAAATCGGCACCATCTTCCGGAACAGGGGCTATGAAGCGCGGCTGGAAGGGCGGCATGCGAGGATGGGGATTCTTGATGGCGTGCTTGGAATGCAGCTCGGACAAAACAGGTTCTCGGCACTGGGAGAGGAAGCGTTCGTGCCGCAAACCGATACCGAAAACGCCGCCCTGTTCCTGTATGAAGAAGCGGCTTTATCGGAGGCGTTCAAGCTCAATTTCGGCGGGCGCGTCGAATATGCGCGGCATCGCCCCGATGCTGCCGGGAATTTGCGTTTTTCCGGTTCCGAAGAACGTTCCTTTACCGCGATGAGCGCGGCGCTGGGCAGCACCTGGAAGTTCACGCCTGCCTTGTCGCTGGCGCTGGGTCTGGCCTATACCGAACGTGCCCCGAGCTTTTACGAACTTTATGCCAACGGCGAGCATGTTGCGACCGGCGCCTTCGAGCGCGGCAATCAAAACCTGGAAAAGGAACGCTCGGTCTCCAGCGACATCGCGTTGCGCTTCAAGGAAGGCAGGGATAGCGCCAGTATCAGCGCATATTACCAACGCTTCCGGAACTACATCGCCCTCGAATCGACAGGCCGTTTCTGCAGCACGCAAGGCGGGCAGGAGTCTTGCAGCAGCAGTAGCGGAGGGGGAGGGCTGCCTGAATACCTTTATCACGGCGTCCAGGCCGAGTTCTACGGATTCGAGGCCGAGGGGAAGAAGCGCGTTTTCGACAACCGGAACGGCTGGCTCGACCTGAGCCTGGGCGCGGATTACACCTGGACCAAAAATCGCAACACTGGCGAGCCCTTGCCGCGCATCGCGCCCTTTCGTCTCACGGGAGGAATGACTTATGGCAATGGCCCGTGGGAAGCGGCGCTGTCGGTGCAGCACGCGGCGGCGCAAAACCGCGTTCCTGGCGGGGAATCGACGACCGACGGCTATACGATGTTCGGGCTGGCGCTGAGCTATCGCTTTACGGGCGCCGGGCAGAGCTGGCTGCTGTATCTGCGCGGCGACAATCTGGGCAATGTGGAAGCGCGGCAGGCCACCTCGATATTGCGCGACACCGTCCCTCTGGCCGGGCGCAGCGTGAAGGCGGGGGTGAGTGTTCAGTTTTGAATGCCGCGAGCCTGGCAAGCATCGAGAAGCGCAGGCATTAGGCCCGCGTTCCTGTAGTATTTTCTAAATTTACTTAAAGAATGTTCTGCTACAGTAGTGATTATTATGTAATAATTATTGCAGTAATTTAGAAAATCATCGCTTGAACACCTGTCGAGCGCAATCCCCGCCATTTATGGCGGGGTCAGCGAGAGATGGCGTAACAGGCGCCGAAGGCGCCCCGCATTGTGTAGGGGCGGGTGGTACGGGCGGGTTTCAAACCCGCCCCTACGCCGCCCGTACAGGAATCCCCAACCTTCAGCTTGGGGTGACTCAAA
>WQZF01000098.1 GCA_009780885.1 Betaproteobacteria bacterium
GAGTCACCCCAACCTGAAGGTTGGGGATTCCTCGACACAATGCGGGGCGCCTTCGGCGCCTGTTACGCCATGTCTCGCTGACCCCGCCATGAATGGCAGGGATTGCGCTCGACAGGTGTTCAATTCAGCCCTTCAGCAAGGGCAACAGCGCGAGCACATCCTCCTTGGTGCGATAGCGGCCAAAGGTACGTTCGTCCTGTTCGCGCACGATGGGGAAGGTATCGAGCACATAAGCCGCGTCCTCTGCGTTGAGGCCGTAGAGGTGGAAGAAAAGGGCATCGAGTCCGGCCATGCGCGCGCGGCGTTCTTCCTCGTTCCATATGAAAGGCGGCAGCGCCTCACCCTTGGCATCCACATAACCCAGATCGCGCGCGAAAGGCGCAAGATCGTGCGCGGTGTAACTCAGCGCCAGTACCTGCGGGATGACGAAGCCCTCGACTGTCGGATGCGGATGATGGCCGTTCATCAGTCCGGCCTTGCGCATGGCGGCAGTGAAAGCAGCAGGCAGAGGTTCGTCGAAGCGGGCAGGGGCGATGACGGGGAGTTGTTCGAGGATGAAGAGATTGATCGTTTGCCCTTGCAGCTTTTGACGAAGCACGAAGTCAAAAGCAAAGCTATTGAAATTGGCGAGGAGCAGACTGGCAATGCACGCGGCTGTCTGTGGCGTTTCATCCGCAGGCATGGGGATCAGCAATGGCACTTTGTTGCCAAAACCTACTCCGGGCATCAACGCGGCAATCATGCTGCGCATATTGGTAGGCGCAGTGATTTCCTTGAACCCCAAAGCCCACTCGTAAGGGTTTGCACCAGTCTTGTTTGCGTTCACGAAAAACTGGGGCGCTGGATAGCGCGCCGGATTGGCTTTTTCGGAAAGCTTGATGGCTTCCTGTTGTGCAGCCCGGTGCAGGTTTCCAGCATGGACTACCACGTCCGCCGCCCGGTGATCGAACATTTGAACCATCTTGCCTTCGTAAAGAGGGAGCATTGCGTTGCCTTGCACGTCTCCCCAACGATTCAGCGGCGCGCGCTTCCAGCCCTGTCGCTGTAACTTTTCAGTCCTCAGAAAGAGCTTCGAGTCGTTGGTCATGTCGAACATGCGTAAGTACTTCACCGGCCACGCCTTTTGATCGGGCTGCCGTCCTTTGGAGGCGTTGGCCTTGCCGTGTCTGACCAACACCGGATGGTGGCGATACAACTCAATGGTGATGTCGGCGTCGCGCTGGCAGCGGAAAATCGGTGCAGCGCCAGTGTTCGGGTTGACGATGGAAAATTCTTCAGCGGAGAGTTCGAGTTCCTTCCCGCTGGCGATCAGCGCATCCAGTTCCTTCAAGCTGTGCAGGAAGAACGCGGAGCGCGTTTTTTCAAAAATGCGCTGCGAGCCGCCAAAGACCAGCGCGCAGAATTTGAAGCGCGAATCCACATCGGGAAAGAAGACTTTTTTATTCTCGAAGTCGAACAGGGCGCTTAAGCGCTGGGTGCTCGCAATGCTGTTGAAGAATTCGGCGGCGCCCTTGTCCGCCGCGATGCCGCTGGGGGTGAGCAGCGCGACAATGCCGTTTTCGTGGATCAGCGATTGCGCCCGCTCAACGAACAGGCTGTAAAGATTCAGGTCGCCGTTGCCCAAAAGGGGGTAATCGCCGCTGCCGAATTTGCCGTTGCCCAGCACGCGGGCGTTGTCTTCGGCGCGATCCATGGCGTTGAGGTATTCGTCCCAAAGCGGAGAGCCCTTGTCTTCCAGTTCGCCGATCAACTCCTTGCGGTCGGCGGCACGTGGCTGCGCGGCGATGGCAAGATCGCGTTCGGCAAACCATTCCACTTCTTGCAGCTTGATCCGGTCCCAGGGTGGATTGCCGATCACGGCGTCGAAGCCGCCCCTGCCTTCTGCGCCGAACACAGTGGGGAAACTGGTCCACCAATGGAAGAAAGTTTCACGCCGTGCCAACGCGCGGGCTTGCGCCATGAGTTCATTGGCCGCTTGCACGCCAGCGCCCCGGCCCTTCAGTTGACCGGCGGCCAGCACCGAAACCAGTTCGTGGCCGGGGTTGAGGATTTCCACCAGTCCATCGAAAATCGGGTTGTTCGTTTCGCCCCGGCGGGGAGGCAGGATTTTGGCGAGTTTGGCGGATTGGTCCACTGGCCAGCCCGGCGCCATCCAGCGCAGCGCGCGCCAGAAATCCAGCACTGCGTGCATGGGCGCTATATTGGCTTGTGCCTCGGTCGCCAATCGTTTGGAAAGCTGGACTTCGGCGATGTCGACGTCGGTCAGGTCTGCCACTTCCGCGATGGCCCTGGCCGCGCGGGCCAGGCGGTCGAACTCGCTGCGCAGCAACAACGCGCCCAGGGCTTGCAATCCGCGCCGCACGGTGTCGACCTGCTCGCCATGCAGGCTGTCGCCCGTCTTGAGGTGATGATCGAGAAAACTCAGCGGAGCGCCCACGGTAAAGGTGTGCAGCCACAGCGCGGTCTTGGCCAGTTCTACCGCCATCGGGTTCTTGTCCACGCCGAAGACGACTTTTTTGAGAATCATGCGGCGCACGATGTGGCGGTCGTCCAGTTGCGCGTCGCTTACGCTCCAGCCGTGCGTCTGCGCGTTGGTCCTGATGTCGTGGCGGATCGCGGCGATGCGTTTGAGCACCGGGCTTTGCCAGGGGCGGCCCGTTTCGACGAAATACGCAGCCCAGCGCCTGGCGTTGACCCATTGGCTGGCCTGCGCCATCGCTTCGAGCACGCGATCGGCCAGATCGTCTACCAACGCCACCAGAAAGTGGCCGCTTCCCATGGCGGGGTCGCAAATCTTGAGTTCCAACAGGCGATTCGCCGGGTCCATGGTATCGAGAAGTTCCCAGTCGCTATTGTTGATGGCCTGTTTTTTGCCAAGCCGCTCCAGATGCGACTCGAATTCGTCCCTGCGTTCCTGCGCCAGCAAGCCCACCGATTCGCGCAGGATCAGGCGCACCAGATCGTCGTGGGTGTAGTAGCTGCCTGAAACCTTGCGCGCGAAGCTTGCGGGTTTGGCGAGGATGCGGTCGATTCCGCCCGCGTCTTCATGCACCAGCCTGTATTCGAGCAGCCGCTCATAGATGCCGCCCAGGTGGGCAACGGAAAGGTCGCGGTAGTTGATCCAGCCCTTGAGCAGATCCTCGGTGCGGCGCGAGAGGGCGTCGATGATGGGGGCCAATACCTTGTCGGGGATGCTGCTGCGTGCAAGCAACGGAGAGCGGGCATGGTCGAACAGGCCGCCGTTGTAGGCAGGCATCCCAATGGTGTCATCGCCAACGTCAACCAGTTGGAAACAGCCTTCCAGCCGCAACCACAGGGATTTCAGGGTGCTGGACCACGCAGCGCCAGAATCGACCTTGTCGCGCACCTCCTCACGAATGCGGCGCACGCTGTAAGGCGCGTAGCGCTCGTCATGCACGGGCAGCAGCTTGCGGTCTTCGGCGTAGAACAGGAAGAGAAGCCGGTACAGCAGCACCAGCGCGGCTTCGCGCACTTCGTCCAGATAGCCGTCATCGAAATGTGTTTTGGAAAAGCTCCCCTGGCCGGTCGTGTGGGTTCGCGCCTCCAGGTCGCCACGCGCCAGCGCGTCGGCCAGTTGCGCAAAGATGTCGTTGAAGACGCGCGCGCCGAGATCCTGCGCGACTCTTTCTTCGTAGAGGCGTGCTTCGTTGAGGGCATAAGCGTGAAAGCTGCGGCCTTCGCTGTCCCACGGCTGCGGAAGAAAAGCCGGACGGCTGAAAAAGAGATGGAAGAGCCTGAGCGTCCGGTCGCCGTCCGGATGATCCAGATCGGGCTGGGTGCCGGGCAGGGCTAATGCCGCTGCCAGATCGATCTCGAAAAATTCCTCGGCGCGCGAGCGCGCGTCCTGCCAATACAGCCGCCAGAGCGCGCCGTTGGTGAGGATGCCCCATTTGACGGCACGGTCGGACATCACGTCGGCGCGGCTCAGGTAGCGCAGCATTTGCGAGGAGGGCGCGTCCGGGTCGGCGGCATGGCCGCGATCGAGCGGACGCATCCAGGATTTTGCCTCCAGGATGGCGATGCCATGCCGGTAACGGTCGGCGTCCTTGCTCCCGGCCAGCGCGGCTGTCCTGCGCGTATTGTCGGCGAACAGCAGATAATCGGGCACGTCCCTGCGGCCCTTGATGGACAGGTTCACCTGTGGCAGCCAGTCTTCACCCCAGCCCAGCGCCTTCAGTGTCTTGTCGATGATCAGCGTTTCTGTCTGGGCTTCGTTGATCGCCGGGGAGCTATCAAAGCCTTGAAAAATGCCTTGCAAGGCCGTCTTGAAAACCGAAAACGCCGCAGCATCCAGTTCCTGCCAGGGCTGTGTTTCGAGGACGCCGCGCGTCAGAAAATCCTGGGAAAAGAGTTGACCTTGCATGATGGAATAAAAGTGAGTTTTATTGAGCTTATCTTAACCTTCAAACTCTTGATTACAGATATTCCAGAAAAAAGTGAGTTTGAAAATTTTCTAAATTACTTGAATAATTATCCATTATAAATCACTACTGTAGCGAATCATTCTTTAAGTAAATTTAGAAAATTGTCTTGGAAATCCTCATGGTTTCGCACCCAGGAAGTCCGGCATATCCTGCTGGGAGAAAAGGCGGATGCGCAGGCCGATCAGGTATTGCAATTCTCGAAAATATTTCTTGGAATTCTATTCTCGACTGGATATTATCGAAACGAGTTTCGATAAGGAGCCACATATGGGACAACAACTCAATCGCATCACCCAGCACCCTGATGTGATGGGCGGCAAAGCTTGCATTCGTGGAATGCGCGTGACGGTCGGCATGGTGGTCGCACAGATTGCTGCCGGTCACAGCATGGAAGAAGTTCTGCATGACTTCCCGTACCTGGAACAAGACGACATCAAACAAGCGCTTTGCTACGCCGCATGGCGCGCGGATGAACGTGAGGTCGTACTGGTAACCGCATGAAGTTGCTTGTCGATGTGAACCTGTCGCCGCGCTGGATCGACGTTCTGAGCAGTGCAGGTATCGAGGCGGCACACTGGTCGGTAATCGGTGCAGTCAATGCGCCGGATTCGGTGATCATGGCCTACGCTCGCTCCAACGACTGGGTCGTCCTTACGCATGATCTGGATTTCGGCGCAATTCTTGCGGCCACTCATGGAGAAAAGCCCAGCGTGGTGCAAATCCGCGCCGACGATGTCAGCCCAGACGTGATTGGCAAGCAAATTGTTGGCGCATTACAGCAGATGGCCGCTGATCTGGAGGATGGCGCCTTAATCACTGTCGATACGAATCGCACGCGCTTGCGTCTGCTGCCGTTACAGCCAAAAGAATGATTTGTCATGTTTATAGGCTATGCGCGTGTTTCGACGCAAGATCAGAATCTTGAACTACGACGGGAAGCCCTGATCAAGGCCAGCTATGCGACAACATACCGGGATTTGTAGGGGCGGCCAATCTCCCTCCGGCGCTTAAAGCGCCACCTCCCTCGAAGAGGGAGACTTGACAAGCCCCCTTTCCCAAAGGGGGTGCCCGCCAGGGCGGGGGTTTGCCCCTCTCCCACGTCTGGGAGAGGGAAAGGAGCGTATGGGTTTAAACAAAAACCGCTCTAATTGCCGGGTGAACAAGCTTCAAACTCTTGATTTACACATGTTACGGAAAAAATGAGTTTGAAAATTATTCTAAATTACTTGAATAATTATCAATTATAAATCACTACTGTAGCGAATCATTCTTTAAGGAATCTCTGAACAACCCATTGTGTTTCAATGCTTGAAGTAAAAAATCCTGCCTCTGGCAAAGGGAAATGCTCGGAAGCTGTTTTTTGCTTCAAAAGGCCGTTTTTGAAGCCGTTTGCCCCGC
>WQZF01000099.1 GCA_009780885.1 Betaproteobacteria bacterium
ATTGCAGATGGAGACCTTCCACCAGGGAGTTTTCGTCGATGGTGTAGGCCACGGACCACCAGTTGGATTGGGGCGCTCCGCTCGAAGTGTAGGGGCAGAGAATCAGGTCGTCTCCGGCGCCGGCAACAACGGTATTATTCCCCGCCCCGGGAATAATGTAGTCTCCTGCGGCGCTTCCTATCAAAACGTCATTTCCGCTGCCGCCCTCGATCCAATCCGATTGGCCTCCGGCCCAATACCAAAGGCTGGGGCCGGAGGGCGTTCCGGGGTCGTTCGCAGCCAGGGCGTCTTGCAGCGGAATTTGGGTGTCGGCATAGATCCAGTTGTTCCCAACCATGCCCCGCACAATATCTGCGCCAGCGTCGCCTTCGAGGATATTGTCGCCCCCGTTCCGGGCTTCGATCCGGTCATTGCCTCCCCCTCCGATAATGTGGTCGTTGACGATATTGCCATTTTCATCTCGGGTGTCGAACAGGGTGTCGGCACGGTCCGGGTCAGGGCCGTTGGTCACGAGGTTGCCAGATCTGTCGTATTCAAGAGGATCGACGGGTTTTTTGTCCCCGACAATTTCGTTGGTGGTTTGCGGAAGTTGCTGCTGCTCCCGGCGAGTGATTCCCAAATAGCCGTCATTGAAATTTTTTCCTAGGTCGATGCTGCCGCCATCGGACATGAGCAATACCCAAGAATTGGGACCCTGCATCAGGG
Organism: Betaproteobacteria bacterium; assembly: GCA_009780885.1. Taxonomy (GTDB): domain Bacteria; phylum Pseudomonadota; class Gammaproteobacteria; order Burkholderiales; family Rhodocyclaceae; genus WQZF01. The sequence continues at coordinate 706 of WQZF01000099.1, forward strand.
TCACGCGCCCCTGCGGGTCTTTCCATCGACCCTGCCCATCGGAAAACATGGGACCGACGGTAAATAGCCCTTGGCTGTCTTCAATGACGATCCGGCCTTTTCTGTCGGAATCAATGATGGTGTCGTGTCCATCGCCGGTGCGGTATATGTATGTGTCATATCCCTCGCCCCCGACAAGAACATCATTTCCTCTTCCGCCTTCGAGACGGTCATTCCCGGAACCGCCAATGACGGCGTCATTTCCGGTGTTGCCATACAGAAGGGCACCGTTGCGGTGGGTGCCGACGATCAGTCTGTTACGCCCGTCAGCGTGTGCAAATGTGTCGGCGTTGAGGATGCGCGCAAGACTGGGATCGAGCGTGCCGCCGTTATCGAGCGCAGCAAGAACATCGACCGGACGGAAACTGCCTTGGTTCAGCCCCTGTGCGCTCAGCGTAGCGGCAATTCCGAGCCGCTCCAGTTCCACCCAGAGGGCGTTATAGGCCGGGGTAAAGGCTTCGTTGATCGTGGGAATACGGTTCTGGTCTACAAGGCCGAGGTTGTTCAGGATCGCTGCAAAGTTCTGGTTGCCTTCGGCAATCATATTCCGAGTGCTGTTTGTGTTGTCGAAGTGGACGCCAAACGCATTTTCATTTCGCTCGATCTCGCTCCGGTGGTTCTGGAGCATCGCATAGATCTGATTTACTTCGGCCAGGCTGGGCGGTTGACTGGGGTTCTCATAGAGACCGAAAAACTCGGCTTCAAGGTAGCGGCGTTTGGCGATCCCAGGACTTCTACTTCCGCCCTCATTGGAATTACAACGGATTTCGTACCAAGCTTCGGCGCGGTTGCCGGTGGCCAGCGCGTTCAGCAACTGCGGTCCGACGATACCGGCACCGCCGTTGTAGGCGATGTCGACCAGCGCAAGCAATTCTCTGCTGTTGAGCAGCGAGGCCCAAAGTTCGTTGCCACGTCCGGGGGTGATGGCGTTGACTCTATTGATAATGCGATTTTCGAGTCCGCTGACCGTGCGGTTACGAACGCTTTCGTAAAGGCTTTGCATCTGATAACCGTCAATGGGATTGGCGGGGCCTGCATTGTTAACGGCGCGCTGGGCTTGGTCGAGGGTGAGGTTTTGATTTGTACCGTTCATCACATTGGCGAGAGCCTGAAGGGCTCTCCCAAATTGCTCTGGGTCAGCCAGTACTATCCCTGCCGTTCCAAAATCGCGCTTCCAATTATCAGCAACAACCCACCCCTCTCGCCCCGTATTTGGATCTTTTGCTCTTGCCAACAGCGCATAGCCGTACCCGATCGTCGGTACTTCCCTGCTGTCGTAGTAGATTTCCGGCTCTACGCCTTCCGAGGCAATGACGATTGCCCGAAGAAAGGCGCAGAATTCATCGCCCAATCCGGGCGGGTTGGTCGGGTTAGTCGACTGTGCGTTGAAAGTGTGATGGAAAGTCAACATGATGGGCGCTCCTGTAACACATGATTTGTAAACCTCGTTCCTGTGCCGTCAGGAAACGAAGACCGATAGTGAGAAGTGTGGGTGCAGGACATTGCATCTACGATAAAAAACACAAGAGATTTGCTATTTCTGAAAAGTCATCCACCTGCAATACGGAGGAATGGGAAGAAAGCTTTGTTTTTTAGGGTCGTAACGATGAAGGTTTAAGTCCTTGGTGCCCCAAACTGAGGTTACGGCGTCATAAATATAGTAACTGCCGCGAAAGCGAATCAGCGCATTTACCCCAAAATCCGCATACAAAAGCCTCTCCCGCCGTTGCGACGCCGTAGTGATCATGTCATAAGCTTGGCATTCGTCGGGCGTTTTCGGTGTCCCACCGGCAGGAAAACCGAGACGGGTGTAACCAGAGGGAAATTTCGTGTCGTGCTTCTCCTCTTCCGCATAGATATATTCCCGCAGCGCACTCTTTGGATTGCCGCCGAGGTTGACCCGATACAGGCGGAAACCGTGGCCAAGGTATGTTTGCAGAACGTAGTAATCACTCTCGTCATATCCGGTGCCGCCAAAGGTATCCTCACAAGCGCGGTAGCGCGCCAGTGCCGGATGCATCACCTCGCTGGTGCGCACGATGGGTTCGATGTATTCGATTTCCGGGCTGGAGTTCGCAAGGGCTTGAAACAAGACCCGGCAAGCCCGAGACGTTTTGGGTACAGGACTATCCTTGGCCCAGCGCAAGGAGAAGTCCTTCGGATTACCGAACCATTTTTTGAGGCACCCGATCTTGTAGGTTTCATCCGGCATGAACTCGGCCTCGGGACAGGGTTGCAGGGCCAAAACTTCCTTAAGTGATGGGTAGCCCAAAAGGCGTTTTTTCTCTATCTCTTTCTCATGTAAAACGCAATCGGGTAAGGGATCATTCCGGGTCAGTTCAAACAGCCGGACTTCATATCGACGCCAGACGCAGTAAAGACCGGCTTCGGCATCGGGGTTAGCAAGGCAACGCTTCAACTCTTCCTGCCAGCGCCGTTGCGCGGCGACGATGGGCGCAGGATCGTTAGTGGCAGAGAGCGCCCGGTCATAGGCACGATTGAGACGTTCAGCCAGGTTGGAGAGCGCCGGATCGGCACAGACGAGACGATCAACCGGATTTTTGAGGGTTTCGGGGTCTTCCACTCCAACACATTGACGCGCCGGCAGATCCCTCGGGTCTGTGAGCACCGAACCAGCAGCGGCTTTTTCCTGGGAAACGAGCGTGCATTCCTCTGCCCACGCCGACAGCGTAAGGCCAAGGAATACGCCTCCCAGTAACACCACCCCCTTCATGAATTCTTGTCCCCTTGAAAGCTTGTTCTTGCCTTGCCTGGAAATATTTGGGCATATTACACAGCACAAAATATCAAGGCAACAAGATATTTTCCGCATTCCATATCAAAAAATCATTGCCATCCTGCATATAAACGAATACGTCTCTACCGCAAAGCACGAAGCCATTTCCCTACCCAGCGTAGATTGAGATCGAAGTGTTTTGAATAGCCAGGGAAACTCTGCCGATCTGGCGGCAGCGCGATAAAAATTCCTTCTGTTCCTCTTTCGATATTCGAGTATAATTTCGCGCTTTGTACGACAAATTCATATTCGATTCATATTTCCTTTCCCTTTTCCACATGAAAAAATTCCTGGGGTGTGTTTTTCTTTTTATTTCGTCAAGCTTCGGCGCGATGGCCGAGGCTGCCGATTTCCTGAAGATTTACCGGCTGGCGCTTGAGAACGATCCTCAGTATCTTGCTGCGCGGCATCAACTCGACGCAGGGCGCGAAAAGGAGAATCAGGGGCTTGCCGGGTTATTGCCTTCGATCGGGATCAGCGGAAATAGCCAGTGGAACGACATCCGGAACGCTCCGCGCTACGACACGGAGGCGGTGCGCGCACGCTACAACAGCAACGCCTGGACGCTCAATCTTTCGCAGCCGATTTTCCGTTGGCAGAATATTGCAAGTTATCGTCAAGGAAAGTTCCAGGCGGCGCAGGCAGAGGTGCAATTCGTCCAGGCCCGGCAAAACCTGATTCTGCGGGCGGCGCAAGCCTATTTCGATTTGCTGTATGCGGAAGAAAACCTGGTCGCGCTGGGGGCGCAGAAAACGGCCATTTCAGAACAATTGGAGCGCGCGAAGAAGAATTTCGAGGTCGGCGTAAGTACGATCGTCGACACGCACGAAGCGCAATCGCGCTACGACCTTGCCATGGCCCAATGGCTCGCGGGGCAAAGCGATCTCGAAATCAAGAAAAGGGCGCTGGAGGTCATCGTGGGCCCCGCCCCCGGGGCGCTGGCGAAGTTGCGCGAAAAGGCGGAGTTGCCGCCGCCGCAGCCGAATGCGATGAATCCCTGGGTCGAAGCGGCAGAGCGCGACAACACGACGGTGCAGATCCGCAGCCTCGATGTCGAAATCGCGACGCAGGAGGTCGAGAAGAACCGCGCCGGCCATTACCCGACGGTGGATGCCATCGCCAGTGTCGGCAAGAGCGCGCAAAGCCAGGCCCTTCTTTCTTCCGGCGGTTTTGCTCCCGGTTACGACAATACGACGGGAAGTATCGGATTGCAACTGAATATTCCGATTTTTCAGGGCGGCTACGTTTCTTCAAGAACGCGGGAAACCGCCGCCAACACCCGCGCCGCAGAACAAATGCTGGAGGCCGCCCGGCGCGAAGCGGCACAATCGGCGCGTCAGGCTTATCTCAACGTCAATAGCGGAATCGCGCAAATCGCCGCCTATCGCGCTGCGGTCGTTTCCAGCCGCAGTTCCTGGGAATCGAACAAACTTGGCTACGAAGTCGGTGTGCGGATCAATATCGACGTTCTGAATGCCGAACAACAACTCTACCTGGCTCGCCGCGATCTGGCCCGCGCCTGGTACGACACCCTGCTGGCACAATTGCAATTGAAATTCGCCGTCGGCGCGCTGGACGAGAACGATGTTGGGCAAATCAACGGGTTGTTGGAGGATTGATTTCCTGCTTGTTTCACGTCCCGGCAATACCGTGTTTGGGCGTCACCGTCAATTTCATGCCCAAAGCGCCGCAAACGCGGGCGATAGTATCGAATTGGGGGTTTCCGCCTTCGGAGAGTGACTTGTACAAGCTCGCGCGGGTTACGCCTGCCTGGCGGGCAACCTCCGTCATGCCACGGGCGCGGGCGGCTGTACCAAGGGCATGGACGAATTCTTCCGGCGTACATTCTTCTGCCGCTGCCCTAAGGAATTCCTGAATATCCTCTTCGGTTTCGAGCAGTTCCGCGATATCCACCCGGGATGTTTTAAGGGGCATGGCCTTAGGGAACCTCTGAACAAGTCACCGCGCCGCGTGCATCTGCGGAGTTGGGCGGTCTGCGGCGTTGCAAATCCTCGCGATACCTTCAGGTATCGCTGTGGTTTGCGCCTAGCATCCCATCCCAA
>WQZF01000100.1 GCA_009780885.1 Betaproteobacteria bacterium
ATCGCACCGCCTCCCGCTTGAATTCGAGCGTGTAGCTCGCTCTTGCATTCTTCATCATTGAGCTTCTCCTTGCTTGTATTAAAACACTTCAGCAAGGGATACGTTTTACGGGGGCAAGGTCACTTTGCCCTGCGCATCCCGCAATTCGTGGTGCGCTTGCCCCAAATCGCCAAAAATGAGTATATTTGCAACAAATCCGTAGGTTTTTTATGCGAAAGATAAATTTTCTTTGTGGACGCGGGCTTTGCAATCGGGATTTCAGGGATACAGGATGCTTTATCGGTAACGGATTTTGATATTTCGCAAAGACTACAGAAAGTAAAACTGGAGACTGATTGATAATCAGATTTCATCCTGATAAGCGCGATAGGGCTTCTGAGGGTTTGCCCGGTTTTTCCGCGCTTGCATCGGAAATTCGCGCTGACTTTTTGCCGGAGCGTTTTTGATTCGATTCAATACATTTTCATGAACATTCCGCTTTCCCTTTTCGCCCCTCTTGCGAGAGAGGAAAAGGGGTGAGGAGAAAATGTTTTGGCTTGAATCGAAAATACTCCAACGGAACGGGGCGCGCTGCTTTTGTGCCATATTCCCCGTATTGCCGTTTCGGGGATCGACAGGTGTGAGGCGTTCGGGTTTTTTTATCCAGGGGAAATCATTATGTTTTCTGAAACGACCAAGGAACTGATCAAGAAATATTGGAAGATCATTGTCGCGGTAGGATTGTTCCTGACATTCGACTTTATCGTGATGAGCGCCAATTTCTATGGGACGTTCAAGATCAGCGAATCGGCGGTATCGATCAACCTTTCCGGACGGCAGCGGATGCTGTCGCAGCGCACCACGAAAGCGCTGTTGATGTTGCAGGACGATGCGCGGCGCGGGGATGTCGAGGGCGTGCTGAAGACGCAGAAGGAATTGAAGCTGGTGGTCGAGCTTTTCGATACCACCCTCAAGGGTTTCCGGGACGGCGATATCGTCACCGGCGGCGACGGTCAACCGGTGAAGCTGGCAAAGGTCGACACCGAGGTTTCGCGGAAAATCGTCGAGGAGGCCTACACGATCTGGGATCCGTATCACCAGAAACTGCTGCTGCTGATCGGGGAGCGGCAGTTCAACCAGGCGCAACTCGATGACGCCGCCGTTTATGCGCGCGCCAAAAACCTTGAACTGTTGCGCCTGATGAACGATCTGACGAGCGATCTGGAGAAAACCGCCAACGACCTGGCGTTTATCCTGCGGATCGTCCAGATTGCCGGCCTGCTGCTTGCGGCGATCAACTTCGGGTATACCGTTGTCGTTTCCATTCGGGATCTGGTTGCCAGCGACCAGGAAATTGCGAAGGCGCGCAAGGAAACCGACGAAATCCTGGCGACGGTGCGCGAAGGCTTGTTCCTGCTCAATCCGCAGTACCGGCTCGGATCCCAATATTCCGAATCCCTCTCCCAGGTCTTGCAGCGGGAAGTCCATCCCGATATGGAATTCCTGCCGGTACTGAAGGAAATGGTTCCGGAAAAGGTCTATGGCGCGGCAGAAGATTATCTCGAACTCCTGTTCGGCGAACGGGTGAAGGAAGCGCTGATTGCCAGCCTCAATCCGTTGAGCGAGGTGCCGGTGACGACGGTCGATCTCAGCGGCAACACCAAGACCCACTATCTGAGTTTCCATTTCAACCGGGTCGTCGCGGAAGAGAAAATTACGCACCTTCTGGTGACGGTACAGGACGTGACGGAACAGGTATCGCTCGCGCAACAGCTTGAACAGGCGAAGGGGCAGGCACGGATCGAGATCGAGGTGCTGTTGCGCCTGCTCAATACGGATCCGGCGGCGTTGCGGCAGTTTCTGGTCGGCGCCGACCAGGCGCTTGGGCAGATCAACGAGCGTTTGCGCTCTGACGATGATTCGCAGTCGGGGCGTCTGCGCGCGGTGAATTACATCATGCGGGTCATCCACGGCGTCAAGGGCGAGGCGGCGGCGCTGAACGTCGAAATGATCGAAGCCTACGCGCACGACTGCGAGAAGGAACTGGTCGCAATGCGTGACCGCGAGGAGGTGCGCGGTGAAGATATGGTGCGCGTCACGGTGCTGCTCGAAGGCTTTTACGATCGCCTGTCTTCCCTGACCGACATCGTTACGCGCCTGTCCTCGCTCGGCGGCAAGGGGGCCGATGAAGAAGAAGAAGGCCGGGTGGAAGCCTTTACCGATACCTTGCGGGGGCTGGCCGAGCGGGTTGCCGGCGACCAGAACAAGAGGGTGGCATTCAGCGCCGATATCGACGATCTGCGGAAATTGCCGCGCAGGGTTGTCCAGGAATTGCAGGGCATTGCGATCCAGTTGGTTCGCAACGCGCTCACGCACGGCATCGAGTCGCCGGAAGAAAGGCGCGCGCTGGGGAAAGAGGAAACCGGAACCCTGCATGTTTCCTGCAAGGAGGTGAGCGATTTTCGCTTTGAATTCGTGCTGCGCGACGACGGGCGCGGTATTTCGCCTGCCCGGCTGCGGAATACGCTGGTCGATTCCGGACGTCTGAAGACGACGGAAGCCAATGCGATGAGCGATACCGAGATTGCGAGGAAGCTGTTCGAGCCGGGATTTTCGACGGCCTCCGAGGCTGCTGACCGTGATGCCGGACATGGTGTTGGACTGGATGTGGTGCGCGCGAAGATTCGCACCATGCATGGATATTTATTGGTGAAGAGCCGCACGGATCTGTTTACCGAGTTTCATATCCGGTTTGAATTATGATCCGGATCCAGGAAACGACCGTGACGGGCCTTCCGTCGAAAGGGGTGTAAAAAGTGAAGCTGCTGATTGTCGATGATTCCACTGTGATCAGAAATCGCATTGCGCGGATATTGAACAACCCGCGCCTGGGATTCATCAGAATCGTTGCCATGGCCAAGAACGGGGTTGAAGCACTGGCATTGTTTGCGGAAAACCAACCCGATCTCGTGACCATGGACCTCACGATGCCAGAGATGGAAGGGGTCGAATGCACCGAAAAAATGGTCGAGATGAATTCCAATGCCAGTATCCTTGTGATTTCAGCCTTGAGCGACAAGGCGACGGCGATCAAGGCGCTGAAAAAGGGTGCGCGCGGTTTTTTGTACAAACCCTTTACCGACGAGCAGTTGATCGAAGCTTTTGTGGAACTGACGAGTTGACATCATGAGCGATATTGGCGAACGGGATATTCATGTCTTCGTGGATGCGGTCAGGCATTACTTCATGCAGATTACCCACGAGAAGCCGGAGATCAGGGGCGCTTTCCTGGCCCAGGGGACGGCATTTCCGCCCACTTTCGATATGACGGGAATGATCAGGATCTCCGGAAAATTTCGCGGTTGCGTCTATTTCTCGGCGCCGCGCGTCATGCTCTCGCGCCTGTTGCTGTCGATGCACGAATCCCGCCTCTCCGACGATCAGTTGCTCGATGCTGTCGGAGAAATTGCCAATACGATCGCCGGCAATGCCCGCAGGCATTTCGGCGAGGCGATGGGGATTTCGGTGCCGGAAACGATGAATACCCCGCCGAAGTGGCTGGAAACGGTTGTCCGTGCCCGCCCTTATGTGATCATGATCAAATGGAAGCAATATGACGCTTCCGTGATCGTCGATATTGAAAACCTCGGTATGTAATTCCCAATAAAAAACGGGTTTCGCCGTTGCCGGCGAAACCCGTTTTGCTTTTGGGCGCTATCGGGCGCAAAAAACCTCAGGGTTTCGGCCCTTTCTGGATGAAGCCCATCGGCGCTCCGAGCGGCAGCAGCACGCGGCCGAAGAAATTGTTGAGGAAGATCGCGCCGGCGCCGTAGAAGCCAAGCAGCGAAATCAGCAGTTCAGACCAGGCAGCGAGGGGGTTGAAGAGTTCCGGACTGACGCCGAGCGTCGCCAGGCCGAGCGAAAGGAGCAGTACGTTAATCAGGACCAGGATCGCAGCGAAAACCTTGTTCGCTTCAAACGCAGCGACCATGATAAAGAGCGAAAAGATCATGTATCCAAAACAGGCGATGGCGAACTGCTTTACATCGGGTTTTACGGGGCCGAACCAGCCGAGACTAATCATCCAGAACACGGCGACGGCGAGCCAGAAGAGTCCGTAGGCGGCAAGCACAATTGCGCCAAAATAGTTGTTTTTCTTGAAGTCGATCGAGGCAGCCCAGATCTGGGCGATCGACCCGAGAAAAATTGCCCACGGTATCAGGCCAGAGGTGCCGGAAGTCCAGCCCATCTTGACCGAAGAGGCGACGAACGTGACCATCGACAAACCGAAGACCCCAAGCGCAGTGGGGTCGGAGAGCATGATTTTGGTTTCGGTGGTGGTGGGTTGATGTAAGGCGGTCATGACTTCTTGTCTCCAAAAAAAGCGAATGGTGGAATAACAATAAACCAGGCCGTTTTGCGGCCTCTTCCTGGTGAAAAGGCGTTCCTCTCCGGATACCCTTTTTTTGCGCCTCGCACCGCCTTTGCTTTCCAGCCGGTTCAACCGGATCGGGAGTACGATGGCGCAACAAGAATCCTTCCTTATATCACGGTTGCCGGGGCGGGCGTCAAGATTGGCGCGACAATTTTTCCTTTCGTTGTGCGCCGGACGAGAATCCTGCCTGCGAATCTCATGGCAGCCTCCGGCAGCCGAAGGGCGTTGCCCAAAAAAAATTCTAAATTTATGATGTAATTTATCAATATATCGCACTATTTATATAGAACATAATTCCACTATATTTGGAAAACAGGTCGATGTTGTCTGCCCGGAAGCAGAAGGAACGGATCCGGGGCAGGAGCCGTCGCTGCCCTGTTTCGGTCACTGCACTCAAGGAAGGCGATAAAGCGGGAATTTGAACACCTGTCGAGCGCAATCCCCGCCATTCATGGCGGGGTCAGCGAGACATGGACTAACAGGCGCCGAAGGCGCCCCGCATTGTGTCGAGGAATCCCCAACCTTCAGGTTGGGGTGACTC
>WQZF01000101.1 GCA_009780885.1 Betaproteobacteria bacterium
ACTGCATTCAACGCTGGCTTACCTCAGCCCCATCCAATTCGAGCAAAACTGGATGGCCAATCAACCAAGTAAAACCTGTCCATGAGTTCAGCTATGGGATACGGATTTCAGGGGCAAGCTCAACTTGAGAAATGATGGGGCTCGCTTCGCTCAACCCATTCGGCATGGCTGAAAATTCCCCTCTCTCCCGCCAGGGAGGGACTTATCGAAACCACCCAAAACCAGAAATCATGAATATCGTCATTCTCGCCGCAGGGCAAGGGAAACGGATGAATTCCGGGCTGCCCAAGGTTCTGCATGCACTGGCTGGAAAAGCCTTGCTGCGCCATGTTCTCGACACCGCGCGCGCATTGGAACCGGCGCGGGTCTGCATCGTTGTCGGACATGGCGGCGAGGCGGTACGCGCCGCCGCCTCTTCCTGGGAAGATGCTGCCGCCCTCTGCTGGGCCTTGCAGGAACCCCAACTCGGCACTGCCCACGCCTTGCAGCAAGCCTTGCCTTTCCTGGACAAAAACGAAGCGGCGACGCTGGTCCTTTACGGCGACGTCCCGCTCCTGCGTGCCCAAACCCTGCGTCAACTCTTGCAGGCGCAAGGCCGCGAGGCTTTGTGCGTACTCACTGCAAAGCTTCCCGATCCGACCGGCTATGGCCGCATCGTCCGCGACCGGAACGGCGGCATCGTCCGCATCGTCGAGGAAAAGGATGCCAGCCAGCCCGAGCGCGCGCTCTGCGAAATCAACACCGGAATCATGGCGCTGCCGACCGCGCGGCTTCCCGGCTGGCTCGCGCGGCTCAGTTGCGACAACGCCCAGGCCGAGTATTACCTCACCGATCTGGTCGCGCTCGCCGTGGCCGATGGCGTTCCCGTCACCTCTGTTTCCGTCGACGCGCTGTGGGAAGCCGAAGGCGTCAACGACCAGGTACAACGGGCCGCGCTCGAACGTCGCTGGCAACGCGAAAACGCCCAGGCCCTGATGCGCGCCGGCGTTCATCTGGCCGACCCGGAACGGATCGACGTGCGCGGCGAACTCCTCTGCGGGCGCGACGTCGTCATCGACCTCAACTGCGTTTTCGAGGGGCGCGTCGAACTCGGCGCAGACGTCGCCATCGGCCCCCATTGCGTACTGAAAAACGTCCGCGTCGCAGAAGGCGCGCGCATCCACGCCTTCTCGCATCTCGAAGATTGCGCCGTCGGCGAAGGCGCCATCGTCGGCCCCTACGCCCGCCTGCGCCCCGGCGCCGAACTCGGCCCGCAAGTGCATATCGGCAACTTCGTCGAAATCAAGAACAGCCGCGTCGAAGCCGCCTCCAAGATCAACCACCTCTCCTACATCGGCGACGCCGACATCGGCAGCCGCGTCAACATCGGCGCGGGCACGATCACCTGCAACTACGACGGCGCCAACAAATCGCGTACCGTTGTCGGTGATGACGCCTTCATCGGCTCCAACACCCTGCTCGTCGCCCCTATCACCGTCGGCAGCGGCGCCACCGTCGGCGCAGGCACCACGCTGACCAGGGACGCCCCGCCGGAAGCGCTCACCCTTTCCCGCGCCGCCCAAACCACCCGCATCGACTGGAAACGCCCGGTCAGGAAAACGAAAAACTCCTGACATTCCCCCCGCACTGAAAGGACAGCGCATCGCTGGACTGAGCGAAGCGAAGCCCAACATTTCGGGAAGCAGTGAATCCCTCTCTCGCCATCCTGCGCGAAGTCGCAGGATCCACCCTGTCGGTGGACGATTTCCAACACAAAAAGCAAACAAAATCAAAAAACATGGCGATTCTTGTTGCGAAATAGTAGTCTTTCCGAAACAAACAAAACTGGCATCGGGGATTTCGATCAAATATTCCAATGTGGAGGTGGCTTATGAAAAACAAAACTTTGTCTCACGCCTTGTCTGGCGCGGCCTTGGTGGGTTTGGTCTTTTTCACGCCGGGGTCAAAAGTACTTGCGGAGGAAGATACCCGGCCCGCGTGCGCGATGCACGGGGAGATGGGCCGGGGCGGCTTCAGTAGTGTTCCCGCCCCTTGCAAGACACAGAGCCCCGTGGTCATTGAAGCGCCCCCGAATCAAGAACCTCCGGGCGAGAAGTCGACACCATCCGGATCATTCTGCAGATACCATGGCCCGTACGGCAGCCTCTGCACGCGTTTGGTTGGAAATTACACGCCACGGGAAACTCCGGTACTGGAAGCGAGCGGCGAAGAACCGCCCGAATTACTTGAGAGGCGTAGGAAGGGAGGATGGGGGCCAGCCATAACTGGCTACGCGCGCAACTTGTCGGAAGCGGTCAAGCATGACGCGCTGGCCGGGCTTTCCTGGCAACAACAGCCGGACGGCAGCATCACGGCGGTGCGGCGAATCCATTCTGAAGGCGCGAAGAGATTGCGTCTAAAAATGAAAATCGCGCCCGAATTCAACGGTGAATTGCGCTTTGCACCGACGGGCGATCCAGCGAAAGCAGTCGGCCCTATCACCCGCCGTGACTGGGAAGGGATGGTGGATCTTTATCACGCGCCACCCATTGATGGGGACGACATGCTGATCGAAATCCGGATGCCGGACGGAAAAATACCACCGGCAGGGGCGATTCGCTTTATCGATGTTGGGCATCTCTACGGATTTTTTGGGACGGAAAATTCGCTCAAGAATGTTTACGCACCCACCCTGCCTTGCCACAACGAGGTGGCTTGCGCGAAGACCGTGGCCGAGCGCGTCGCGTCCAAGGAAACGGCATGGATACAGCACCGGACAGAGGGTGTTTTTTTCCTTTGATTTTCTAAATCTGTTTAAAGAATTATTTGTTGTAATTCACTACAGTAACGAAATATTATTTAAACATATTTAGAAAATTATTCCCCTCGTTGCAAGCCGGAAGACAAGGGTAGGGCAGTGGTCGAGGATCGAGGTTTTCGTAGGAGACATCAGCGCCAAAGCCCCGTCGGGGCGTAGGATGGGTAGAGCGAGAAGCGAAACCCATCGGTATTCCAGAGGGAGAAATGATGGGTTTCGCTTCGCTCAACCCATCCTACGCGCTCCCTCGTCATCCTGCGCGAAGTCGCAGGATCAGCGAAACGTAGTCGCAGGGCACCACCGTGTGGTGGACGATTTCCAACACAAAAAGCAAACAAAATCAGAAAAGCATTGTGATTTTTGTTGCGGAATAGTAGTCTTTCCGAAACAAACAAAACTGGCATCAGGATTTCAATCAAATGTTCCAATGTGGAGGCGGCTCATGAAAAACAAAATGTTGTCTTATGCCTTGGGTGGCGCGGCTTTGGCGGGTTTAGTCTTTTTCGTGCCGGTGTCGAAAGCGGTTGCGGAGGAAGATACCCGGCCCGCGTGCATGGGGTACTCTGACATGGTAGGGGGCGACTCCAGCAATAAGCCTCCCCCCTGCAAGTCAGAGAAGCACAAAGTTATAGAAGCGCCCGCGTATGAATCTCCGCGCGAGAAGAAGTCGGGGCCATCTGTTCCCTTCCGCAAGTACGGCGATCTCAGTACGCGCCTGGTCGGGACTTACGCGCAGCAGAAAATTCCGGCGCTGGACGCGATCGGCGAAGAACCGCCCGAATTACTTGAGGAGCGCAGGAGCAGCGAGCGGAAGTGGGGGCCGGCGCTAGCTGGCTACACGCGCGACTTGCCGGAGGAGGTCAAACACGACGCACTGGCGGGACTTCCCTGGCAACAACAGCCAGACGGCAGCATCACGGCGGTACGGCGTGTCCGTTCCGAGGGCGCGAAGGAATTGCGTCTGAAAATGAAAATCGCACCCGAATTCAACGGCGAATTGCGCTTTGCGCCGACGAGTAATCCGTCGGACGCAGTAGGCCCCATCCCTCGCTTTCACTGGGAGAGGATGGAAATCTATTGGGCACCGACTATTGATGGCGACGATATCCTAATTGAAATCCGGATGCCGGACGGAAAAATACCACCGGCAGGGGTAATCGGCTTTAATAAGGTCTCGCATCTCTACGAATGGCTCGGCGCGGGAGATTCGGTTAAGAATGTTAAAGACACCACCAAGCCATGCCACAACGAGGTGGCTTGCGCGAAGACCGTGGCCGAACGGTGGGCGTCCAGGGCAACGGCGCTGATACGGTTCTCGGCAGGGAATGATTTTTTTTCCTGTGACTTTCTAAATTAAGATTATGAATTCACATCTTAATATCACTACAGTAGATAAATATTATTCAAATAATTTAGAAATTTATGGCAGCCAGCGCAAGCTGAAAAATGACAGCAAGGCAACGATTGAAGATGGGGGCTTTTGTGGGGGAGTCAGGCATCAAAGTCCCGTGCTGCCGGGGTTGGTGCGACTTCCGGGCGGGACGCCGAGGACGGCCTTCCCTACACACGATTTACAGGCGGGATTGCATATGCATAGATTGGGGGGAACGAAGCGAAGCCCAACATTGGGGAGCATAAGAACGCACTGAACCTTGGGGTTTGCTGCGCTTATCCCAAGCGATGGATTACGGTGTAATATTGACGTTGTCCTTCGGGGGACGGTGTTGTTTGCGCAGCACCCCCGTTTCGGCTTTATTGGCTGAAGCGGGTTTTTTAATCAAAAAACGGAGGTGGCTCGTGAAAAACAAAACTTTATCTCACGCCTTGGGCGGCGCGGCCTTGGTAGGTTTGCTCTTTTTCGTGCCGGTGTCTGGTGTGGTTGCGCAGGAAAAGCCCAGAACCATATGCATGGGAGGGATGGGCCCAGCCACTACAAGTGGCGACTTCGGAGGGAACTGCGAAAAGGGACCCTTGGTCATAGAAGCGCCCCCGTATCAAGAACCTCCGCGCGAGAAGAAGTCGGCCCCGTCTGCTCCTCACTGCAAGTACGGCAACCTCTGTACGCGCCTGGTCGGGACTTACGTGCCGCAG
>WQZF01000102.1 GCA_009780885.1 Betaproteobacteria bacterium
GAGTCACCCCAACCTGAAGGTTGGGGATTCCTCGACACAATGCGGGGCGCCTTCGGCGCCTGTTACGCCATGTCTCGCTGACCCCGCCATGAATGGCAGGGATTGCGCTCGACAGGTGTTCAAGGTATGCGGGATGGGTAGCGCTTCATCGGCCCGCCGCCGCAAATCGCGCCGAAGAAACTCGGGAGCAGGGATGGGCATCTTCCTCTGGATCCTGCGACTCCGCTTCGCTGCGCGCAGGATGACAGGTCAGGGGGCGTCGGTACACACTCCGTCATCCTGCGCGAAGTCGCAGGATCCAGTGTGCAGGATGGGGAGGTTCTTGAGAGAACGAAGCGAAACCCATCATTTCTCCCTCTGCAACTCCGATGGGTTTCGCTTCGCTCACCCCATCCTAGGCGGCCTTGGGATGATCCGATTTTTCTCAACCCTTGATTGCCGGGTGAATAAAGGCAGCATTCTGCCGCCCTTACGAACCCTGAATCACGATCTACAGGCGGGTTTGGCAATTCCCTCGGAACCGGACGCCTACCAGCCGCGCAAAAGCGCGATGCCGTGCGCGCCGTGGGATTGGGCGCTTTCTTTCAATTCGTGGCGCATTCCGCCCAGCGCAAAAACGGGGATTTGCGCGGCCTCGGCGAGAGAGGAAAACGCGGCCCAGCCGATGCCGGGGTGTCCCGGGTGCGTTGGCGTGGGCAGCACCGGGCCGAGGACGGCAAAATCGAGTTGGAGCCGCGCGGCATGTTCGATTTCTTCGGCGTTGTGGCAGGAAGCACCGACCCACGGGAATTCCGGGCGCTCCTGCGCGGCTTGCAGCGCGGCGGCAGAAAGGTGGATGCCGGTCAGCCTGTCTTCTCCGAATGCCTGCCGCGCCAGTTGGAAATCTTCTTCACCCTCAACATTCAACAAGGTCAGCGCGCCATGCGCCCTGGCGTGTTCGCAGACGGCGTGCAGGAATCGTTGCCGTTCCTGCCGTGGCAATGTCTTGTCGCGCACCTGGATCATCTTCAATCCGGCGGCCAAGCCGTTTTTCAGGCGCTCCAGTTCAGCGCGGACGCCGCGTTTGGCGGCGGCGGTGATCCCGCAGGATTGCGGCAAGGACAGGGCCTTGAGGATCGGCGCGTTGGCGGGCAGGATCGGAGAGACGGCAGGCGTCGTGAAGGCCGTCGCGGAATCGAGCCAGGCGATGGCGTCGTGCTCGTAAGCTTCCAGTTCCCTTTTGCCGGAGAGCCTGTCGGCATTCCTGGATTTCCACCGGGTCACGCGAAAAAAACGCAGATGAACCCGCGCGTGCGGGTAGCTGAATTCGCGGTTGAGCCAAGGCGTTGCGGATTCGACGATGATGTTGAGTTCCTCGTCGAGTTCGCGTTTCAGCGCCTCATCGAAACTTTCGCCCGCTTCGAGCTTGCCGCCGGGAAATTCCCACCACCCGGCATAGACCTTGCCCTTCGGCCTGCGCGCCAGCAGGAATTCTCTCGTCTCGCCGTAGATGCCCGGATCGCTGTCGCGCAGCAATACTGCGGCGGCAACGCGAACCAGCGGGGCTTGCGCGCCCGCTTCAGCCTCGTTCTTCATTGCCCGCCCAATCCCTGGCGAACTGCCAGGCGATGCGCCCGCTGCGCGAGCCACGTTGCAGCGCCCAGTTCAGGGCTTCGCGTTCGAGCGTTTCCCTGTTTTCCACCCCGGTCGCGACGCCGAAATGATGTAGCCAATGGATGACGATGTTCAGGTATTCCTCCTGCGAGAAGGGATAGAACGAGACCCACAGGCCGAAGCGTTCCGAGAGCGAAATCTTTTCCTCGATGGTTTCGCCGGGGTGGATTTCGTCGCCGACGCGGTGCGTTTCCAGATTTTCGGAAAAGTATTCGGGCATCAGGTGGCGGCGGTTCGAGGTGGCGTAGATCAGCACATTGTCCGGCGGGGCGGCGATCGAGCCGTCGAGCGCGACTTTCAGCGCCTTGTAGGTGGCGTCCCCGGTTTCAAAGGAAAGGTCGTCGCAGAAGACGATGAAGCGTTCCGGCCTTTTGGCGAGACCTTCGACAAGATCGGGCAGGTCGGCAAGGTCGTCCCGGTCGATTTCGACCAGGCGCAGGCCCTGGCCGGCGTATTCGTTCAGCAGCGCCTTGACGAGCGAGGATTTCCCGCAGCCGCGCGCGCCGGTCAGGAGCACGTTATTGGCCGGACGGGAAGCGAGAAACTGGCGCGTATTGGCATCGACGCGGGCTTTCTGGGAGTCGATGTCGTGCAGATCGCTCATGCGGATGCGCGGCAATTCCGGCACCGCCTGCAGCCCAGCGTATGTTCCGCGCCGCCGCCAGCGAAATGCCCTTGTGGATTCCCAGTCCAATGCCTGCGGGGCTTCGGGAAGCAGGCGCTCGAAGCGCGCAAGCACTTCTTCGGCGCGATGGAGAAAGGCGGAAAGCGCATCGCCCGGAGGCGAAGAATTTTTCAGGGTCTGGTCGGTCATAAGGAAAAAACACTTGTCCCAAGGCGAGAAAGACATAATCCCCGCTAAGATTCAGGGTCGGAAAAAGCTATTACTCTAGCCAAAGCCATGAATAAAAGCCAATCGCTACATCATAAATGCCGCGCCGCGTTTCTCCTCGCGTTCCTCCTGTTCCCGCTTCTGCTTGCCGCTTGCGCGGGTGGAGAGCGTTCCGGCGATCCCGTGTGCCCGCCTTGCCCGGAGTGCCCGGGCGCGAGGACGGCGCCGGAAATTCCTTCGGCCCCTCCTCCGTCTCCGCCCTTGCAGGCGGCACGCTGGGAGGATCTGCCGGGCTGGAACGAGGAAGACGCAAGCGCCGCGTGGTCCGCCTTGCTCGCCTCCTGCCGCGCGCTGGAGAAAAAGGACGATTGGCGCAAGCCCTGCGCGGCGGCGCGGGCGATGCCCTCTTCACCTCCTCCGGCCAGCGCCGAAGCGCGGCGCTTCCTTGAAACCTGGTTTGCGCCCTACCGCGCGGTCGCTCCCGATGGTGCAACACAGGGATTGATGACCGGCTATTACGAACCCCTGCTGAACGGCGCGCGGCAGCGCGGCGGGCCGTACCGCTACCCTGTGCTCGGAGCGCCGGACGATCTTTTGACGATCGAGCTGGGCGAAGCCGTGCCTTCGCTCAAGGGGCAACGCCTGCGCGGGCGCCTGTCCGGCAACAGGATCGTGCCGTACTGGAGCCGCGCCGAAATCGTCGCGAATGAAAACGATGCGCGGCGCTTCACTCCCCTGTTCTGGGTCGACGATCCGGTCGAGCTTTTCTTTCTCCAGGTGCAGGGATCGGGCCGCATCCGCTTGCCTTCGGGCGAAATCGCGCGGGTCGGCTACGCCGACCAGAACGGGCATCCCTATCGTTCGATCGGGCGCCTGCTCGTCGAATGGGGCGAGTTGAAGCTGGAAGAAGCGGGAATGCAGGGCATCCGGGAGTGGGCCGCGCGACAGGCCGAAACGCATCCGGAAAAACTCGCCGAACTGCTGAACGCGAATCCGAGCTACGTTTTTTTCCGGGAACTTGCGGCCACGGGCAATGAAGAAGGTCCGCCCGGCGCACTCGGCATGCCGCTCACTCCAGGCCGCAGCATGGCGGTCGACCCGCGCTATATTCCGTTGGGCTCGCCGGTCTTTATCGACACCACCTGGCCGAACACCGATACTCCCCTGCGGCGCCTGATGCTGGCGCAGGATACCGGCGGCGCGATCAAGGGAGTCGTGCGCGCCGATTTCTTCTGGGGCTTCGGCCCCGAAGCCGCGAATCAGGCGGGAAAAATGCGGCAGCCCTTGCGGATGTGGGTGTTGCTGCCGCGTTGAACACCTGTCGAGCGCAATCCTAAGCCATTCATGGCGGGGTCAGCGAGACATGGCCTAACAGGCGCCGAAGGCGCCCCGCATTGTGTAGGGGCGGGTGGTACGGGCGGGTTTCAAAC
>WQZF01000103.1 GCA_009780885.1 Betaproteobacteria bacterium
TCGATCACATCGACTTGTATTACCAGCACCGCGTCGATCCCACGGTGCCGATCGAGGACACGGTCGGCGCGATGAGCGATTTGGTGAAGCAGGGCAAGGTGCGCTATCTCGGCTTGTCCGAAGCCTCGGTCAAAACGATCGAGCGCGCGTATGCCGTGCATCCGGTCGCAGCCTTGCAGACCGAATATTCGCTATGGACGCGCGACCCCGAAGTGCATGGACAACTGGAGGTTTGCGCTCGGCTGGGCATTGCGTTCGTCTCCTACAGCCCGCTCGGACGCGGCTTTCTCACCGGAGCGATCAAGAAACCCGAGGATTTCGCGCCGGACGATGTTCGCCGCACGCACCCGCGTTTCCAGGGAGAGAATTTTGCGAAGAACCTCGCCCTCGTCGAGCAGGTGAAAAAACTGGCTGCGCAAAAGAACTGCACCCCGGCGCAACTGGCCCTGGCCTGGGTATTGGCGCGGGGCGAGCACATCATCCCGATTCCGGGCACGCGACGCATCGCTGCGCTCGAGGAAAATCTCGGCGCGCTCGGCGTAGGCTTCAGTGCCGAAGAATTGAAGGCCATCGACGCGGTATTCCCGCAGGATGCCGCCATCGGCGCCCGTTATCAGGCGGAGATGTTGCCCTTGCTCAATGGCTGAGGATGCGCAGGGCAATTCCCAAGCGTTCGGACGGGTTCTGGGCAAAGTCGAAGGGTCGAAGCCGCAGTAATTGAGCGTTTGTCCTTCGACAGGCTCAGGGCAAACGGAATAAACAGGAAATCAACATGCCCATCACCCAACTTGATCCCCACACCGCGTTGATCGTCGTCGATTTGCAGAAAGGCATCGTGACGCGCGCCTGCGTGCACCCCATGGGGGAGGTGGTGAAAAATGCCGCCACGCTGGCGATGGCGTTTCGGCAGCGCCATCTTCCCGTCGTTCTCGTGAACGTCACTGGCGTCGCGCCGGGACGATCGGATCAAGGCTCCGGCGGCGCGTTTCCGCCGGATTGGGCGGAGCTGATTCCGGAACTGGATCAGCAGCCGCAGGATCACTGCGTCACCAAGCGAACCTGGGGCGCGTTCACCGGCACCGATCTGGCCTCGTATCTCAAGGCGGCGGGCGTCACGCAAGTAGTGGTCTGCGGCGTGGCGACGAGTATCGGCGTCGAATCCACCGCGCGGCAAGCGCACGAGCTCGGCTTCAACGTCACGCTGGCTGTCGATGCGATGACCGATATGAACGCCGACGCGCACGCCAACAGTCTCGCGCGCATTTTCCCGCGCCTGGGCGAAACCGGCGCGACGCAAGAAATCATTACTCATCTGAAAGTTCAGTGATGGATTGGCTCTCTGAGGTTTCTTATTTTTTCGGTGGTGCTTTCCTGGTGAACGCCATTCCGCATTTTGTCAGCGGTGTGATGGGACGGCCTTTTCAAAGCCCGTTCGCCAGGCCGCCGGGCAAAGGGCTTTCTTCCTCGACGGTGAATGCGCTGTGGGGCGTGGCGAATTTCGTGATTGCTTACCTTCTCATCGCTCGCGTCGGCAGCTTCGACATTCGCGCCACCGATAACGCCATTGCTTTTGGGGTGGGCGTTCTGCTGATGGCTGTTTTCTCCGCGTGCACCTTCGGGCGATTTCATGGCGGCAATAAGCCCACCGGTTCGTGATGGCTGCGGGCACCGCCGTGAGCGCCCCGGAGAGTAATCGCATTGATCCCGCTGTCTGGCGGATTTGCACCGTCGCATTATTCGGAGGGCTGCTCGCGCAACTCGATGCGACCATCGTCAACGTTTCGCTGTCGAATCTGGCGAAGGATTTGCACACCGGTCTTTCGACGATCCAGTGGGTCACCAGCGGCTATCTGCTGGCGCTCACGCTGGTGTTGCCGCTGAACGGCTGGCTCGTCGATCGCATCGGCGCGAAAGCGCTTTACCTCTGGTGCTTCTCGGCATTCACCGTTTCCTCGGCGCTGTGCGGGTTGGCCTGGTCGGCGGAATCGCTGATCGCTTTTCGCATCCTGCAAGGAATCAGCGGCGGCCTGCTGGCGCCGATGACGCAAATGATGATCGCGCGAACGGCAGGCAAACACATGGCGCGGGTGGCGGGCTATTTGTCGCTGCCTATTTTGATGGCGCCGGTTTTAGGCCCGATCATCGCGGGCGTGATCCTGCAATATGCGTCCTGGCGCTGGCTCTTTCTGGTCAACCTGCCGGTCGGCGCGATCGCCCTCACGTTGGCGGTTTTGTTCCTGCCAGGCGACCGTCACGAAACCGCGCCGCGAACGCTGGATTGGCTCGGCCTCGCCTTGCTGTCGCCGGGGCTGGCGATGTTTTTGTACGGCGCCGAACAAAGCGGGGGCGCGACAGGTCGCGTTCTTCTGGCGGCGGGGATGACGATGATCGCCGCTTTTCTCTGGACGGCGCGACGCAAGGGCGACAGCGCGCTGATCGATCTGCGACTGTTCAAAGGCAAGGTTTTTCCGTCCGTCGCCCTCACGCAATTCCTGTCGAACGGCGGCATGTTCGCCGGCCAAATGCTCATTCCGGTTTTTCTCATTCAGGCGTGTGGACATTCGCCCGCCGAAATGGGCTGGATGCTCGCGCCTCTGGGGTTGGGCATGATGCTCACCAATTTTCTGATGGGCGCACTGACGGATCGCTTCGGGATTCGTCGCGTGTCGGCGGGCGGCGCATTCCTGGCGCTCTTTGCTACCGCGCCCATGTTGTACCTCGCCGCTTACGGCCTCGATTTGTTCATCCTCATTCCCGCGCTTTTTCTTCGGGGCATGGGGATGAGCGGGGTGGGGCTGCCGTCGCTGACTGCCGCTTACGCTTCGGTCAGTCGGCGAGAGTTGCCGATGGCGACGACTTCGCTCAACATCGTCCAGCGCCTGGGCGGCCCGACAATGACGACGCTTTGCGCCTCCTTTTTCGCCTGGAAGCTGGCGGCGGGGCATGAAGGCGCAGGCGTCGGGACGTCAAGCGCCTATGCCTGGGCGTTCCTGCTGCTCTGCGGCATTCATGCGCTTACATTCCTTTCGGCGATGCGCTTGCCGCGGCGCCGCGAGGATGTCGCATAACTCAAAGCCGCTCCAGGCGATGGCAAGCTGGAATGGATTTCTTCAGAGATCCCAATAGGGTTTCGGAGCGAGCCTGTCGACCAGAAATTCGATGAAGGCCCTGACTTTGGGTGACAGGTATTTGTTCTGAAAGTAGACGGCATGGATTGCCGAGCCAAAGGTTCCTGTGGGAACGTAATCGGGCAATAGCCTTTCAAGATTGCCTGCCGCCAGTTCCGGGCCGGCGACGAATGTCGGCAGCAGGGCGATGCCGACTCCGGCCATCGCAGCTTCTTTCAGCGCGATGCTGCTGGTCGCGATAAAGCTTCCTCGTACCGAGACTGTCTCCACCGGTCCATCGCGCTCGAATGACCACTTGGCCTGGTCGTTCATATACGAATAAAAGAGGCAATTGTGGCCGGCCAGGTCCTTGGGCGAGGCCGGGCGTCCGTGCTCGCCCAGGTAGGCCGGCGCCGCGCAAAGCGCGTAATCAATGCTGCAAATACGCTTGGCGACCACGCTCGCGTCGTCGCTCATGCCAAGCCGTATCGCCAGATCCAGGCCCTCTTCCGCCAGATTCACATAGTGGTCGTTCAAGGAAAGATGCACCTTTAGCTTTGGGTATTGGCGCATGAACTCCAGGGCAAGCCTGGCGAGATGCAGCGTTCCGAAGGCAAACGAAGTACCGATCCGCAGGGTGCCGGCAGGTTCGCTTCGCAGCCGGGAAACCGAGGAATCCAGCGATTCCAGCTCTTCGCCGATACGCGCGCAGTGTTCATAGACCAGGCGGCCTTCGTCGGTCAGGGTCAATGACCGGGTCGTTCGGTTGAGCAA
>WQZF01000104.1 GCA_009780885.1 Betaproteobacteria bacterium
CCACTTGCTTGCGCCGTTCGTGCAGTTGCTCCAGTGTCGAATATCTTGCGTCGTCTTTTTCCATCTCCACCACATGGGGATCAATCCAAATATTTCAAGTATTATCGTGCCGAGTCAATAGGCTATATCTCGCTGACCCCGCCATAAATGGCGGGGATTGCGCTCGACAGGTGTTCAATCTTCTTCCTGACGCGCCAGCGCCCAGGCGACATGTTCGCGCACCAGCGGCGAGGCATCGTCTCGGCGCGCGGCGAGCGCGGCGCGGGTCTCGCTTGCGGGCGGGGCGTTGCCGAGCGCAACCGCAATATTGCGCAGCCAGCGTTCAAACCCGATGCGGCGGATCGAGCTGCCGGAAAAGCATTCCAGGAAGCGCGCCTCACCCCATGAAAACAGCGCCGCCAGCGTCACTGCGTCGAGGCCGTGGCGCGGCGCGAAATCCGGATCGCCCGATGGGCGGATGCCGGGCTTCTCCCGATTCCAGGGGCAATGAAGCTGGCAATCGTCGCAGCCGTAGATGCGGTTGCCGATCAGCGGACGCAAGGCTTCGGGAATCGCGCCGGGATGTTCGATCGTCAGATACGAAATGCAGAGACGGGCGTCGAGCTGGTACGGCGCGACAATCGCCCCGGTCGGGCAGCGCTCGATACATTCCGTGCAGGAACCGCAGTGGGCGCTTGCCGGAGCATCCGGCGGCAAGGGCAGGTTGCTATGGATTTCGCCGAGGAAATGCCACGATCCCTCGCGCGAAAGCGACAGCGTATGCTTGCCGCGCCAGGCGATTCCGGCTTGACGCGCGAATTCGACTTCGAGCACCGGAGCGGAATCGGAAAAAACGCGGTAATGAAATGCCTCGCCCTCCCTTTCTTCGGAAAGCGCTTCGGCAATTCGCGCGGCAAGGCGGGAGAGCCGCTGGCGCATCGTTTTGTGGTAGTCGCGGCCAAGCGCGTAGCGGGAGACATACGCCAGCCGGGAATCGGACAAGACCGCGAGCGCCTGCGCGCATGACAAACCTCCAGGCCAATAAGGGAGCCGCGCGCAGATGATGCTCCGCACCCCGGGCACGAGTGCCGCAGGATCGGCGCGCAGCGGAAACTGCCGGGCCATGTACGACATTTCGCCATGCCGTCCGAGCGCGAGCCAGCGCTCCAGGCGCGACGCCGCTTCGCCGGGGTCGGCGCGGGCAATGCCGACCGCGCCAAAACCCAAGACAAGTCCCCATTCCTTGATCCGCGCCGCCAGACCGCTCCAGTCGCGGGTTTCGCCTTGAAAATCCCCCGTCATGCCGTCTTCCCTTCGATCGGAAAAGGAAGGAGTCTACGCGATTCGCGCAATCCCTCCCACGCACCGAGGAAGGGACGACCGGGCGGGGTGCTTGGCCTCCCTCTTCGAGGGAAGTGGCACGAAAGCGCCGGTGGGAGAAGGAGAGGTGATTTCGGGCGACCACAGGTCGCCCCTACGAAACCCCGGCTTCGGACGGCCTGTGGCCGCCCGTTCCCCGTATTTCCGGCGCGTTGCGCCGCACGATGGGGACGGGCGGATTGCCATCCGTCCCTACAGGCCGGTCGTATACATTCGATACGCAGATTTTCTAAATTATTGTTATAATTCTTTTATAAAAATCACTACTGTAGTGAAACATTCTTTAAGTAAATTTAGAAAATCAGCCTTGCCGGAACACGATGTTTTCACACAATTCGGGCGAGATTGAATAAACTGCGCCCTCCTTGTTCGATCAAAGATTCCGATGGATTCCTCCTCTCCCCGGTTCCTTCTCCCCGACGAAGCGGCGACGGCGGCCTGCGGCGCGGCCTTGTGGCCTTTTTTGACTCCGGGAATGGTCGTGTATCTCGAAGGCGGATTGGGGAGCGGGAAAACGGCGCTGGCGCGCGCGGTGTTGCGCGCAGGAGGATATTCGGGGCCGGTGAAAAGCCCGAGCTATTCTTTGGTTGAAGTTTATGTATTTTCGAGATTATACTTATATCACTTTGATTTTTATAGATTCAATGGGCCAGAGGAGTTCCTGGATGCGGGGCTGGACGAATATTTTCGGAACGATTCGGTCTGCCTGGTGGAGTGGCCGGACAAAGCTCGCCCCTATTTGCCGCCGCCATCGCTTGTCGTCTCGCTCGCTCCCGGCACAGATAGCGAATTTGCCCGCATCCTCACGCTTTCCGCCTGCGACGAACGGGGATTGCAATGCCTGAACGCCTTCCTGAAAACTTCCACCGCCGTGGAGCATTGCGCGACATAGCGCGATTCGCTGGCGCATCGCTCCTGCTGCTCGTCACCCCGCTGGCGCATTCGGGGCGGAGCCCAAACACGCCGAAAACTCCCAATATCGTCGCCGTGCGCGTCTGGCCTGCTGCCGATTACACGCGGGTCACGCTCGAACACGACGCGCCGATCAAGTACGATCATTTCACGATCCAGAATCCGGATCGCCTCGTCGTCGATCTGCACGGGGTCGAACTCAACAGCGCCCTCGAAGGGCTGGCCGGGAAGATTTCTCCCACCGATCCGAACATCAAGCTCCTGCGCGCCGGACAATTCAAACCGGGCGTGGTGCGGCTGGTCATGGAACTCAAGGCGCGGGTTGCGCCGCAGGTGTTTGTCCTCAGCCCGGTCGGAAACTACGGCTACCGGCTGGTGCTCGACGTTTATCCGAGCGAGCCTCCGGATCCCCTTCTTTCGCTGATCCAGGACAAGGAATTGGTGCCGCTCCTCTCGACCGACGGCGCAGGCAACGTCCATGACGAGGACGAAGAGAAAAAGGATGGAACTCTTGCGCTCTCTCCCGGTCATCCCGAAACGAAGATGCCGGAAGCTGCGGAAAGCACCGGAAAGGAAAAATCCCGTGGCGTGCCGGTGGTCGACCGGCTCGTCACGATCACGATCGACCCCGGGCACGGCGGCGAAGATCCCGGCGCGGTAGGCCGTCGCGGCAGCCACGAGAAGACGATCACGCTGGCGATTGCCAAACGCCTGAAGGCGCGGATCGACGCCGAGCCGAACATGCGCGCCTTGCTCACCCGCGATTCGGATTTCTTCGTGCCGTTGCAAAACCGGGTGCAAAAGGCGCGGCAGGTGAAATCCGATCTTTTCGTCTCGATCCACGCCGATGCCTTCATCCGCCCGGACGCGCGCGGCGCTTCGGTATTCGTCCTGTCCGAACGCGGCGCTTCCAGCAGCGCCGCGCGCTGGCTGGCGAAAAAGGAAAACGATGCCGACCTGGTCGGCGGCGTCAACCTGAAGGTTCGGGATCCTTTCCTTGCGCATACCTTGCTCGATCTTTCGCAGACGGCAACGAACAACGACAGCCTGAAGCTCGGCAAGGCGGTGCTGACCGAACTCGGCGGCGTCGGGCAATTGCACAGGGGCAGCGTCGAACAGGCCGGGTTTGCCGTATTGAAAGCCCCAGACATTCCCTCGATCCTTGTCGAAACGGCTTTCATTTCCAATCCGGAAGAAGAAAAGCGGCTGGCGGATCAAGCCTATCAGGAGAAAATCGCGAGCGCGATCCTGGCCGGTATCCGTAAATATTTCCGCAAGAATCCGCCGCTGCCGAAATCGAGGCTGGCGCAGAATTATTGATCCGTCCCATGAATGGTGCGCAGGATGGGTTTCGCTGCGCTCTCTCAAGAAACACCCCATCCTGCACACTGGATCCTGCGACTTCGCGCAGGATGACGGAGCGTGGCCCCTGACCCGTCATCCTGCGCGCAGCGAAGCGGAGTCGCAGACGGTCATCCTGCACGCAGCGAAGCGGAGTCGCAGACGGTCATCCTGCGCGTAGCGAAGCGAAGTCGCAGACGGTCATCCTGCGCGTAGCGAAGCGAAGTCGCAGACGGTCATCCTGCGCGTAGCGAAGCGAAGTCGCAG
>WQZF01000105.1 GCA_009780885.1 Betaproteobacteria bacterium
CGGATTCTCGCTGGCCGCAGGTTCCACCTTGCCCGCCGGCTTGAGCCTGGCCTCCGACGGCACGATCTCCGGAACGCCAACCACTGCCGTGGCGGGCGCAAGTTTTTCCGTGACGGTGACGGATGCCGATAGCGACACGGCGACCGCAAGCTACACGATCACGATTGCTTCCTCGACGCCTCCCGGGCCCGGGCCTGCTCCATCTCCCGTCCCCACGCCCACGCCCGAACCGCCTTTCTCCGACGGCGGCAGCTTGAGCCCCGGAGGCAGTTACTCCGCGCCTGCCGGGGATGTTTCCTTCTGTCTCGGCAGCGCAGGCAGCGCCCCGGTGAGGGTGCGGATCGACAATGTGCCTTACACGATTACGCCCGAAGCCGAAAACACTTGCTTCGAGATTTTCGGCAACGGGAATGCCAGGGATTTGATCCTCGATTCCGGAAGCGCCGAGATCTCCAGCATCGTTCCCGGAGCGATCCTGCTCGAAGCGAGGAACGGCGATCTGGTCACCGGCAACGGAAGGATCCGCGCGACGGTGGATCCGGTATGCACGAGCACCCGGGTGATGATCCTGGAGGGCAATGTGAAAGCGCCGGAATGGATCCTCGCCCCGCCGCCCAACACCGGCTGCCCTGCGGACGCGCTGACGCCGCAAAAGGGAAGTTTCATGGCGAGCGACGGGAAACTCGCCTGCCCGCCGTCTGCGCTCTCGATCAAGGGGACGTGGGCGAAGCTGACGGTGAAACACACGCAGCCGCTCGCCGCAGGGCAACAACTCTTTGCCGTGGCGGGTCATCCAGTTTATGGTTGGTTCCAGAACAACGGCCAGGGCTGGATGCCGCTCTCCGATCCCTTCCTGCCAATCGGCCAGGCCACCCAAACCGGCTCGACGACAAGCACGCCGGTCGACCGGCTGGACGTCCGCCCGATCCTTGGAACGGAGTTGTACATGGGCAATGGGAAGGACGCGGAGGAGATGATGAGGAACGGGCGGTATTGCGGGGCGTTCAAGGTGACTCCTTAAACTCAACCACCCCGCCCTTCGGGCACCCCTCCTCGGAGGGGAATTGAACAGCGGCGCTCCTTTGGAGCGCCGTTTGTTTTATCTCCGGCGCGAAACGCCGGTGGGAGAATTGCCGCACGATGTTTGGAAACGGGTGATTTCGGGCGACCACAGGTCGCCCCTACAAAATCCCGACAGCTTGTCCCGACAAAATCCCGGCGTAGGGGCGACCTGTGGTCGCCCGTTCCCCATCTTTCCGGCGCGAAGCGCCGCATTTCAAAGCCCCCTTTCCAAAGGGGGTGGCAGCGAAGCTGACGGGGGTTTGGGGGTCATTCCCCTCCGTGGAGGGGTGGCAGCGAAGCTGACGGGGCGGTTGCTTTCAAACCTCATTTCCGGCGCTTCGCGTCGCAAAAATTCAACGCAAAGGCACAAACCCCCGCCTCTTCGAGGCACCCCCTTTCACTCCCACCGGCGCTACGCGCCACCTCCCTCAGAGAGGGAGGCTGGGCGGGGGCTTTGATTTCCGGCGCCTCGCGCCGCACGAAAGGGGCGGCGTCCCCTGCGAAGGCGTTGATTCCAAATCTATTTCTTCGCCGCCGCCTTGAGCAATTCGCGGCCGATGATCAGTTTCTGGACTTCGGTTGCGCCTTCGTAGATGCGCAGCGCCCGGATTTCCCGGTAGAGGCGCTCGACGATTTCGCCGACAACCACCCCGCGTCCGCCGAAAAGTTGCAGCGCCTGGTCGATGACCCATTGTGCGTTTTCGGTGGAGCTCATCTTCGCCATCGCGGCCTCGCGCGTGATCGGCAGCTTCTGGACATCGCGCCGCCAGGCGGTGCGCGCCGTATGGAGCAGCCCCGTGTCAATCGCCGTTGCCATCTCGCCCAGCGTGCCCTGCGCTGTCGGCAGGTCGGAGAGCGTGGCGCCGAACATCCCGCGCGATCGCGCATGGACGAGCGCCTCATCGAGGGCGCGGCGGGCAAAACCGAGCGCGGCCGCACCCACGGAAGGCCGGAAGATATCGAGGGTGCGCATCGCAATCTTGAAACCCTCGCCGGGCACGCCGAGCATCTGCGAGGCAGGCACGCGGCAATTGTCGAAGCGGATCAACGCAAGGGGGTGCGGAGCCATTGTCTCGATCCGCTTCGCGACGATGAGGCCCGGCGTATCGGCGAACACGGCAAAGGCCGAGATGCCGCGCGTGCCAGGAGCCTCGCCGGTGCGGGCAAAGACGGTGTAGATACCGGCGATCCCGCCGTTGGAAATGAAGACCTTCTCGCCGTCGATCACGTAATCGTCTCCGTCGCGCCGCGCCGTGCTGGACATGGCGGCAACGTCGGAACCGGCACCGGGTTCGGTGAGCGCGAAGGCGGAGATCATTTCGCCGCGCGCTATTTTCGGCAGGATGCTTGTCTTTACTGCCTCCGATCCGGCCAGGCTGATCGCGCCGGTGCCAAGTCCCTGCATCGCGAAGGCAAAATCGGCAAGCCCATCGGCATAAGCGAGGGTCTCGCGAATGAGGCAAAGCGCGCGGCTGTCGATTGCGTCCGAAGCGCCGCCATAGGCAGCCGGCACGCAGTTGCGCAGGAAACCCGCTGCCCCGAGCTTTGCGACCAGCGCCTTGCAGGCGGCGTCGGCATCGCGGTGGTCGATTGCGCCAAGGCCGCCCCCGGTGATGAATTCATCGAGATTCCGCACCAGATCCCGGTGTTCCGGTCCGAAGAAGGGCCAATCGAGATGCTCCCGGGAAGGAGTCCTGTCCGCGTTCGCCGAACATGCGCTCATCGCTCAATTTCCCTCGAAAGCAGGTTTTTTCTTGGCCGCGAAGCCCTCGAAGGCGCGGCGGAAATCTCCGGTTGCCATGCAAATCGCCTGCGCCTGCGCTTCCGATTCGATCAATTCCTCGATGCCCATGGACCATTCCTGGTCGAGCATTTTCTTGGTCATCGCGTGCGCGAACCACGGGCCGTCGGCGAGATCGCGAGCGAAGCGCTTCGCCTCGTCGAGCAAGGCGGCGCGTTCATGCAGGCTGTTGTAGAAGCCCCAGGCATGGCCTTCCGCCGCCGACATCGCCCTTCCGGTGAACAGGAGTTCGGCAGCGCGCCCTTGCCCGATGATGCGCGGCAGGATGCCGCACGCGCCCATATCGGCTCCGGCAAGTCCAACGCGCGTAAAGAGGAAGGCCGTCTTTGCTTCCGGCGTCGCCATCCGGTAGTCGGAAGCCATCGCCATGATGGCGCCAGCGCCCGCGCAGACGCCGTCGACTGCCGCGACGATGGGCTGCGGACAGGCCCGCATCTGGCGGACGAGGTCGCCGGTCATGCGCGTAAAGGCCAGCAGATCCGGCATCTTCATCGTCGTCAGCGGCTCGATGATGTCGAAAACATCGCCCCCCGACGAGAAATTGTTCTCCGCCCCCGTCAGCACGATGACACGCACGTCGCTTGCCTTCTGGAGCGCCCGGAAAAGGTTGCCCATTTCCTCATAACTCTCGAAGGTGAGGGGATTCTTTTTTTCGGGGCGATCCAGCGTGATCGTGGCGACCCTGCCGTCCGCGTCCGTCCCGAAGCGGAAGTGCGTCGCCTTGTGCCCCTTGAATGCGCGCTTCTGGTACTGCATTGCATTGCTCATTTCTCAGCTCCTTATCGTCATGGTCGTTAGTGCGGTTTCGATTTATTAACCCGGCAGTCAAATAGGCGTCACATCCAGATTCAAGTCGGTACGCTTCCCCCTCTCCCCCCACCCCTCTCCCGCAAGCGGGCGAGGGGAGTTTTTGCCCCTCTCCCACGTGTGGGAGAGGGTGCCCCGAAGGGGCGGGAGAGGGAAAGGAGGGTATAGCTTTAAACAAAAACCGCTCCAACATAA
>WQZF01000106.1 GCA_009780885.1 Betaproteobacteria bacterium
GTTTTTGCCCCTCTCCCACGTGTGGGAGAGGGTGCCCCGAAGGGGCGGGAGAGGGAAAGGAGGGTATAGCTTTAAACAAAAACCGCTCCAACATAATCTTGTATTTGATTGCCGGTTTAATAATTCGTGCTTATCCGGAGGTTTTTCCAGCGCCGAGACGATCGCGAAGCTGGGTAACGGCCTCGGGATTGACAAGCCCCGAAAGATCGCCGACCTCCTTGCCAACGCAGACCGAGCGGACTACGCGGCGCATGGTCTTCATGCTGCGGGTCTTGGGAATATCGTCTACGAAAATGATCTCCTTCGGACGGAAGGAAGATCCGAGTCCGTCGGCAACCGCGCGCCGCAACTCCTCGCTCACCTCGGGCGTCCCCTTGACCCCGCTCGCAAGCACGCAGACGCAGACGACGGCAGAACCCTTGACCGGATCGGGAATACCGATTGCGGCGGCCTCGGCGACCTTGCCTGTCTCGTACAGATAAGTCTCTATCTCCGCAGGCCCGGTACGCTTGCCGGCGATCTTGATGGTGTCGTCCGAACGTCCGTGGATAAACCAGTTTCCATCCTCATCGACCGAAGCAAAATCGCCATGCACCCACATGCCGGGAATCTGCGACCAGTAGCTTTCGAGATAACGTTCGCGGTCGTGCCACAGGCCGCGCGTCAATCCAATCGAAGGCACGGTCAGCGCCAATTCCCCGACCTCGCCGCGAGGAACGGGGTAGCCCTCGGCGTCCACCACCACCGCGCCCATGCCGGGAATGGGGCCAGCGAAAGCGCAGGGCTTGAGATCACGATGGAGGATGGTGCCGGCAAGGATGCCGCCGCCAATCTCGGTCCCGCCCGAATAATTCAGGATCGGGGCGCGCTTGCCGCACACTTTCTCATCGAACCAGTTCCACGCTTCCGGCGTCCAGGGCTCCCCGGTCGATGCGGTGACGCGCACTGCCGACAGGTCGTAGCTCTCGACTGTTCCGGCGGGATGCTGCATGAAGGAGCGCACCATGGTCGGCGCGACACCAAGGAAACTGATGGCGTAATCCTGCGCCAGCCGCCACAGGCGGCCCTGTTCGGGGTAGTCGGGAACACCCTCGGCCAGCAGCGTGGTCGCGCCGACCAAGGGCGAGGCCACCGCGAGGATCGGCCCGGTGAGCCAGCCCATGTCGCTCATCCACAGAAGGCGATCGGTCGTCCGCAAGTCGAGGATCATCCCGAAATCGAGAGCCACCTTGGTCATGAAGCCGCAATGTGTGTGGACGGTGCCCTTGGATTTGCCCGAGGTTCCCGAGGTGTAGACCAGCATCATCGGCGCCTCGGCGGGCAGTTCGACGGGCGCCGTGCTTGTTCCCCTGGACAGCATTTCGTTCCAGCAGAGCCAGCGCGGATCGGGCTTTTGAGGATCTCTCGGCACAACGACGATATGGCGTATGGACTGCACTTCTCCACGCACGGAATCGACGATTTCGGCCATTTCGACGGCCTTGCCCCGGCGATAGGTGCGGTCGACGGTAATCACCGCCACCGCGCCGGCGTCCATCAGGCGATCGGCGACTGCATGCGCCCCAAAGCCCGAGAACATCGGCAACGCAATCGCGCCAATGCTGGCGATGGCCAGGAAGGCGGCAATCGTTTCCGGAACCGAAGGCATGAACAAACCCACCACATCGCCCTGGCCGATGCCCAGCGCGCTCAGCCCGCCGGCAGCCTTGCGAACCGTTTCGCGCAGTTCCGTATAGGTCATGGCGCTCCGGGCGCCATCCTCCCCTTCCCACAGGATCGCAGTCTTGTCGCCGAAGCCGTTGGCAATGGTGCGGTCAAGGCAGTTATACGCAATGTTGGTCGTCCCGCCCACGCACCATTGCGGCCATTCCGGCCCATTCGACACGTCGAGCAAACGCTCGTAAGGCTTGAAAAAATGCAGTCCAAAGAACTGCATCACGGCTTCCCAGAACCATTCCGGTTCGCGCGCAGCCCGGTCGACGAGCTGGTCGTAACTGGCGAGTCCGTGAAGCGAGAGAAAGCGTACGAGGGGTGCGTCCTTTTCCGTGTTCATGCGGGTACCTCCGTGTCGAGTACGATGATGCGGTCGATATAAGGCGCCATGAATGTCTTCATCTCCATGTGCGCCGGCGAAACCTGGTAGTCGTCATGGGCCTGCGAGGAGCGGAAACTCGCGATGATGGCATCATCGAGTCCATCGCTGCGCGAAGCGACGTTCTTCGTTATTTCGTAGCCAATGACATCGGCACATTCGGCGAGCACGCGCCTGCCGTAGTGTTCAACCTTCTCAAAGAATCTTGCGTCGGCTTCGGGCGTGAAGCGCATCAGGACAATGTGGTAGAACATGAATCGCTCTCCTTTCTCGTGTTCATATCGTTTCCCATTGAGTCACCCCAACCTGAAGCTTGGGGATTCCTGTACTGGTGGCGTAGGGGCGGGTTTGAAACCCGCCCGTACCACCCGCCCCTACAGACAGGTGTTCAACGCCGCTCAACCGGCGGTCCATCCGCCATCTACCACGAGCGACGAGCCGGTCATGAGCGCAGAGGCATCCGAGGCGAGAAAGACGACGGCGCCCATCAGGTCTTCCACGCGCCCAAACCGGCCGAGCCTGATCCGCGACAACACAAATTCACGGAACTTCGGCTCGGCAAGCGCCCCTCGTGTCATTTCGGTTTCGATGAAGGTCGGGCAGAGACTATTGACCCGGATTCCGTGCGGCGCGAGTTCCACCGCAAGAACCTTTGTCATGCCTTCCACCGCGAATTTTGAAATCGTGTAGACCGACCGCCCCCCCATGCCAACAAGCCCGGCCTGAGAGGAAATGTTGATGATCGATCCTGCCTTGTTCGCAGCAATCATTCGCCTGGAGACCGCCTGCGCGACAAAATAGGCAGCGCGCACATTGAGCCCCATGACGGCATCGAAATCCTGCTCGCTTGTCTCCACGAAAGGACAAGGCCGGTTGGTTCCGGCATTGTTGACGAGAATGTCATAAGGCTCGGCGGCCTGGATCTCCCGACGGACCGCCTCGGGATCCAGCACATCGACGGACGCGCCTTCCGCCATTCCGCCCCGCCCCCTGAGTGCCGCCGTTGCTTCATCCAGCGCATCCCGGGAGCGCGCCCACAGCGTCACGCAAGCCCCGGCTTCCACGAGCGCCGCCGCGAGTGCGAAACCGATGCCGCGAGTACCCCCCGTCACGAGGCAGCGGCGGCCATCCAGCCGAAAACCTGGCGTTACCGGCAAATTCATTTCTGTCTCCATTCAAGCGCTGACATACCAATATCAAAGCGTCCGCGCCATGCTAACTAATGATCGTTCGTTTGTCAATCAAACAGAAGCGCGCAGTGCATGGAATGGGCAGGGCGCGTCGAAACCCATCATTTTTCCCTCTGGAACTCCAATGGGTTTCGCTTCGCTCTCTCAAGAAACACCCCATCCTGCACACTGGATCCTGCGAATCGCGCAGGATGACGGAGCATGGCCCCTGAGCCGTCATCCTGCGCGCAGCGAAGCGGAGTCGCAGACGGTCATCCTGCGTCCTGCGACTTCGCGCAGGATGACGGAGTGTGGCCCCTGCCCCGTCATCCTGCGCGTAGCGAAGCGGAGTCGCAGGATCCAGAGGAAGATGCCCATCCCTGCTCCCGGGTTTCTTCGGCGCGATTTGCGGCTGCGGGCCGATTGCCGCTCACCCCATCCTGCCTATTGAACCGCCAATTAAGGGTTGATTTTCAACCTGCGGCGCGAAGCGCCGGAAGCCAAAGCCCCCTTTTCAAAGGGGGTGCCCCGAAGGGGTGGGGGTTTGGATTCGAGCGTTGGAGTATCAACAGGAAGGATAGAGTCCGCAGCCTTAAAAA
>WQZF01000107.1 GCA_009780885.1 Betaproteobacteria bacterium
ATGGCGTAACAGGCGCCGAAGGCGCCCCGCATTGTGTAGGGGCGGGTGGTACGGGCGGGTTTCAAACCCGCCCCTACGCCGCCCGTACAGGAATCCCCAACCTTCAGGTTGGGGTGACTCAAACGAAGAAAGGGGAAAAATCATGGCAGTCACATTGACCAAAAGCGCAGCGGATCACATCGCCAAATTTCTCGTCAAGCGGGGCAAGGGCGTCGGATTGCGCCTGGGAGTGCGCACCAGCGGATGTTCCGGAATGGCGTACAAACTCGAATTCGCCGATGAAATCGGCCCGGACGACATGCCTTTCCAGTCGCACGGCGTGACCGTGCTGGTCGATCCCAAAAGCCTTCCCTATCTCGACGGCACCGAACTCGACTATGGCCGCGAAGGCATGAACGAAGGCTTCCGTTTCAACAATCCGAACATCAGGGACGAATGCGGCTGCGGCGAGTCCTTCAATGTCTGAAGCCGGGAATTTCCGGCGCGACGGCATGAATTTTGGCGAGGATCATTTCGCCCTGTTCGGCCTGCCGCGCGCTTTTCGCATCGACCTCCTGCTCCTGGAATCGCGCTACCGCGAAATCCAGGCGCAAGTGCATCCGGATCGCTTCGTCGATGCGGAAGAAGCCGACCGGCGGCGTTCCCTGCAATGGGCGGCGCAGGCCAACGAGGCCCTGCAAACGCTGAAACAACCGCGTCTGCGCGCAAGCTATCTGCTGCAACTCAACGGCCAGGAAATCGACGCCGAGCGCAACACCGCGATGCCCGCCGATTTCCTGCTGGAGCAGATGGAATGGCGCGAAGGCGTCCAGGAGGCGCGCGAGGCCGGGAATCATCACGAACTCGAAGCGTTCCATCACCGTCTGCGCGAACATCTCGACAAGGCTTGCGACACGCTGGGCGTCCTGCTCGACGACCAGCGCGATTGGCCCACCGCCGCCGACCAGGTACGCCGCCTGATGTTTCTGGAAAAACTGCTGAGTGAAATCGACGACGCGCTGATCACGCTTGAAAAATGAACAAACTCCACAAAACCGTAGGATGGGTTGAGCAACAGCGAAACCCATCAGAGTTTCAGATGAAGGAATGATGGGTTTCGCTTCGCTCTACCCATCCTACAAACCACCAACAACCCATCCTGCCAACCCCTGACCGCACTCCCTCATGGCATTACTCCAAATCGCCGAACCCGGACAATCGACGCCGCCGCACCAGCACCGGCTGGCCGTCGGGATCGACCTCGGCACGACCAATTCCCTCGTCGCCACGGTCAAAAGCGGCATGGCGGTGGTGCTCAGCGACGAATTCGGACGCCCCCTGCTTCCCTCGGTCGTCCGTTATGACGAGGGCGGCGTTGCCGCCGTCGGCTACGATGCCCGCGCGCGTCAGGCGGAAGACCCGAAAAACACGATCGTCTCGGTCAAGCGCTTCATGGGACGTTCCCGCGAAGACATCGCGCATGTCGAGACGCTCCCCTACCGCTTCATCGACGCGCCCGGCATGGTGCGGCTCTCGACGGCTTCGGGAATCAAGAGCCCGGTCGAAATCTCCGCCGAAATCCTCAGGATCCTGCGGCTTCGCGCGGAAGCCGCGCTCGGCGGCCCGCTGGTCGGCGCCGTCATTACCGTGCCCGCCTATTTCGACGACGCGCAACGCCAGGCCACCCGGGACGCCGCGCGCGTCGCCGGCATCGAAGTGCTGCGGCTCCTGAACGAACCCACTGCCGCCGCGCTCGCCTACGGGCTGGAACACGCCGCCGAAGGCGTCTATGGCGTCTACGATCTCGGCGGCGGCACCTTCGACATCTCGATCCTGCGCCTCTCGCGCGGAATCTTTGAGGTGCTCGCCACCGGCGGCGATTCCGCGCTCGGCGGCGACGACTTCGATCAACGCATCTTCTGCTGGATTCTCGAACGCGCCCAACTCTCCCCGCTCTCCTCCGAAGACGCCCGGCTGCTGCTCGTGCAGGCGCGCGAGGCGAAGGAGTATTTGACGCAACACGGCGAAGCGCGGATCGTCGCGCGGCTTTCGACCGGCGAAACGGTCGACCTCAGGCTGTCGATGCCGGAAATGAACGAAATCACGCAGACCCTGGTGGCAAAAACCCTGCAACCGGTCAAGAAAGCCTTGCGCGACGCGGGCCTGGGAATCAGGGACATCAAGGGCGTCGTCATGGTTGGCGGCGCGACGAGGATGCCGCAGATACAACACGCCGTCGGCGAATTCTTCGGCCAGGAGCCGCTGAACAACCTCGATCCCGACAAGGTCGTCGCCCTTGGCGCGGCGACGCAAGCCAACCTGCTCGCGGGCAACCGGAGCGCGGACAGCGACTGGCTGCTGCTCGATGTCATTCCCCTCTCGCTGGGCATCGAAACAATGGGCGGCCTCGTCGAAAGGCTCATCCCGCGCAACTCCACCCTGCCGGTCGCGCGGGCGCAGGATTTCACCACCTTCAAGGACGGCCAGACCGCGATGGCGATCCATGTCGTCCAGGGCGAGCGCGAACTCGTCGGCGACTGCCGCTCGCTCGGTCATTTTGAACTGCGCGGCATCCCGCCGATGGTCGCCGGCGCGGCGCGCATCCGCGTCACTTTCCAGGTCGACGCCGATGGCCTCCTTTCCGTCTCCGCCCGCGAAGAGACTTCCGGGGTCTCGGCCCGGATCAGCGTCAAACCCTCCTACGGCCTGAGCGATGATGAAATCGCCGGAATGCTCCAGGATTCGCTCGAACACGCAAAGGACGATGCCTTCAGGCGCGCGCTCAAGGAAACCCAGGTCGAAGCGCAGCGCCTCATCGAAGCGGTTCATTCGGCGCTCATGGGCGATGGCGAATTGCTGAATCCGGTTGAGCGCGCCCGCATCGAAGCCGCCATTGCGCGCTTGCAGGCCGCAGCGCTCGGCGACAACCGCCGCCCGCTTCTGCTGGCCATGGACGAACTCGAAGCCGAAAGCAAGGATTTCGCCGCGCGGCGCATGGACAAGTCGATCCGCGCCGCCTTCGCCGGCAAGAACATAGACGAGATCGTTCCCACTGGAGAAGGCGCGAAATGACGCGATTGACCATTCTGCCGAATGCCGAACTCTGCCCCGAAGGCCGCAGCATCGAAGCCGAAGCAGGCAAGTCGATCTGCGAAAACCTCCTCGATCACGGCATCGAAATCGACCATGCCTGCGGAATGGCCTGCGCCTGCACCACCTGCCACGTCGTCATCCGCGAAGGCGGCGCTTCGCTCGCCCAGCCCGAAGAATCCGAAGAAGACATGCTCGACCGCGCCTGGGGGCTGGAGCCAGACTCGCGCCTCGCCTGCCAGGCCATCGTCGCCCAGACCCCGCTCACGGTCGAAATCCCGCGCTACAGCATCAACCTGGCGAAGGAAGAAAAACGATGAAGTGGCTCGACGTGAACGACATCGCCCTCGAACTCTGCGAAGCCCGCCCGGAGGTCGAGCCTTCGCGGATCAATTTCGTAGACCTCATGCAGTGGGTCCTCGCCCTCCCCGGCTTCGACGACGACCCCAAACGCTGCAACGAAAAAATCCTCGAAGCCATCCAGGGCGCGTGGATCGAAGAGAAGGAATGAAGAAGGAATAAAGAAGGCTAAGTTTTCTAAATTACTGTAATAATTCTTCCACGAAAATCACTACAGTAGCGAAACATTCTTTAAGTTAATTTAGAAAATAAGACGCCCTGTTGAACACCTGTCGAGCGCAATCCCTGCCATTCATGGCGGGGTCAGCGAGACATGGCCTAACAGGCGCCGAAGGCGCCCCGCATTGTGTAGGGGCGGGTGGTACGGGCGGGTTTCAAACCCGC
>WQZF01000108.1 GCA_009780885.1 Betaproteobacteria bacterium
CCTTCCGCTGCTCAAACACCGTTTGCTCCTTCCAAGACATCGCCGTTCTCCCGTTCCCAAGATGACGGCAAAAGTGTTACCCATGTCTTGGCACATTTGTTACCTATGTGTCGAGTCTATACAAGGGAGGCTGGACGGGGGCTTGATTTGCGGCGCCGCCGTTTCATCCGTTTTCGATGCGGTCGCCCAGGGTGACGAGGATTCCGGCGGTGGCGCCCCAGATGAAATGTTCTTCGTAGCTGAATGCGAAATAGCGGCGCAAGCGCCCCTGCCAGTGAATCCAGGATTGGCGGCGGTTGCCGGGATTGAGCAGGAAGGAAAGCGGCGCCTCGAAAATTTCGGCCACTTCAAAGGGATCGGGCTGTAGCGAAAGCGGCGGCGACACCAGACCGACCACCGGAGTGATGCAAAACCCCGTCCCGGTGTAATGTCGCGGCAGATAGCCGATCACATTGACCGATTCCGGCGAGAGTCCCGTTTCTTCTTTCGTTTCCCGCAACGCGGTGTGCGTGGCATTCCGGTCGGTTTCCTCGATGCGCCCGCCGGGAAAACTGACCTGGCCGGCATGGTCGCGCAAGTGCTCGGTTCTCCGGGTAAAGAGCAATGTGGGCGCTTCCGGACGCGTCACGACCGCAAGCAAAACCGCAGCCTGGATCCACTCTGTCCTGGAGGCGGATCCGCCCGAAAGATCGGTCACGCCCTCGCCCACGGCAAAGCCCGCCTCTTCCGGCGTGTTCGCCAGCGCTGCGCGCAAGGATTCGATCAGCGGCACGGTGAATCCACTGTATGACATCCCGGATATTTCCGGAAAGCTGCGAATTTCATCGACACCTCGATCAAGCCGATTTTGCAGATTCCATCTCGATCTGGGCGTGAACCGCAGACAGGGCGTCCTGCAAGGTTTCTTCCGGCAGGCTGTTCAGGGTCGTCGCCACGAAATCCGCCACTTCCACAGCGGGAAGCGGGAGGCATTTCGTGTCCAGGCTGGCAATCAGCGCCGCCGCCGATCCCACTACGCGCAACAACGCCTGACGCTCTTCGATGAGCAGTTCGACTTCGCGGCGCAAGAGAGAAATCTCCTGATCTCGATGTGGCATTTCCATCTCCTCGATCCGATCAATATTTTCTTTTCAACACCATCGTGCTTCCATCCTGAGCCATTTCCGTGCGGCTGAGAAAACTCATTCCGAGCAAAGCCACCGGAAGGTCGTTTGGATGCACCAGGGCGTCGACATTATGCATGGTAATCCCGCCAACCCGTACCGTGGACAATTTCACCTGATACGCCATTGTCTGTCCATTCGCCGTACTGACCATCACCTCCGGGGCGCGGCTCGTATCGATCTGCATCCGCCGCGCATCCGAGATTCCGAGCGAAATCATCGAAGCGCCGGTATCGACGAGGAAGCGGACATTCTGCGCATTGATCGTGGCATTGGCAAAGAACTGGCCCCTGCTGTCTGCCGGCAGATGCGCCGTTGCGGAAGGGTTGGTTTTCTGCGACGCAACCACCTCGCCGACACGCAGGGTGCGGCGCTTTCCTTCTTGTTCCAGGGTCACCGCATCGCCGTCGATGGCAATGACTTTCACTCCTTCGTTGGTCGTCTCGCCGATGCGCACCGTGCGCGGCCCCTCGCCGTTGACCATCAGGAGCGTCTTGTCGGTAAAAACGCCAGCGACACTGATTCCGATCGCCTGGACGTTGCTGCCGGCGGCCATCAGGAAAACGGCCAGCGACAGAAAAACTCCTTTTCGCGCAGCGCGGGAGTCGAGATGTTTGCGGGGGGAATCCTTATTCAAACCGGTAGATGTCATTGATATATCCTATCCTTGTCAGCACTCCGGACGATTCTGACACATCATCGAAAAGCTCGATAGCACACACTTCACCGCAGTGCACAAATATACGCACTCTGGATGGATCGCTCTCGAAAATACTGGAATAGGTCACATTCCCGGAAATATCCTTGTCATATATTCTGGAATTTGGCGCTCCGGGAGCGGCCGCGAGACATGCGCCTGCCGGGGGAATCGCTATAAAATGATCCCATGTTCTATCCCCTGCTCCGCAAACTCTTCTTCTCGCTCGATGCCGAAAACGCTCATGCCTTTGGGATGCGCGGCATCGCTCTCCTTTCGGCGCTGAAACTCTCCCCCCTGCTGGGAGCGCAGCGGATCGACGCGCCGGTGCGCTTGATGGGGCTTGATTTCCCCAACCCGGTCGGGCTGGCTGCCGGCCTGGACAAAAATGGCGAATTCATCGACGGGCTTGCCGCGCTCGGTTTCGGATTCATCGAAATCGGCACGGTCACGCCGCGCCCGCAGCCGGGAAATCCCAAACCGCGTCTCTTCCGCATCCCGGAACGGAACGCGATCCTCAACCGGATGGGATTCAACAACGCCGGTGTTGACGCGCTCGCCGCCAACGTCCGCCGCGCCGCTTTCCCCAAAAACGGCGGCATTCTCGGAATCAATATCGGCAAGAATTTCGACACCCCGAACGAGAAGGCCGTCGAGGACTATCTGCTTTGTTTCGAGCGCGTCTATCCGTTGGCCAGCTATGTCGCCGTCAACATCTCCAGCCCGAATACGAAAAACCTGCGCGAATTGCAGAAGGACGAGGCACTCGATGCGCTGCTCGCGCCGCTCAAGGCTGCGCAGACGCGGCTGGCCGATCTCCATGGCCGCTATGTGCCGCTGGCGCTGAAAATCGCGCCCGACCTGGAAGACGAACAGATCGCCGCCATCGCCGCACGGCTCAAAAGCCACCGCATCGACGCCGTGATTGCCACCAACACCACGCTGTCGCGCCAGGGTGTCGAAGGCTTGCCTTTTGCTGCGGAAAGCGGCGGGCTCTCCGGCGAGCCGCTCTTTTCCGCCGCGAACGCCGTGCTCGAAAAACTGGCGCTGGCGCTGGCCGGAGAAGTCCCTATCATCGGCGTCGGCGGCATCATGAGCGGCGAGGACGCCCGCGTAAAAATCGCCGCCGGAGCGAGCCTGGTACAGCTTTACAGCGGCCTGATCTACCGTGGCCCGAAACTCGTGGCTGAAGCGGCAACGGCACTCTCAAGGCAATGAGCGAATCCCTGCCCGGACAGTGCGAATATCCCGACTGCTGTTCTCCCCGCCCCCAAATCGCCCTGATCGACAAAGCCGTCTGCATCGGCTGCACCCTGTGCATCCAGGCTTGCCCGGTCGATGCCATCGTCGGCTGCGCCAAACAACTGCACGCGGTCATCGAATCCCTGTGCACCGGCTGCGAATGTTGTCTTCCGCCCTGCCCGGTCGAATGTATCCGGATGGAATTGCCCGTGCCGGATTCGCCACGAACCGGCGCCGATGCCGCCCGCATGCGCTACGAATGGCGCAATGAACGTCTCGCGCGCGACGCGGCGGAAAGGGCCGAACGCCTCGCGCAAGCGCATCGCGCGCGGGCAGCGCCGCAAGAATCCGCAGAAAAAGCCGAAGCCGCCAAAAAGGCCGCCATCGCCGCCGCGCAGGCCCGAGCCCGCGCAAAACGGGGCGAAGGTCTTTTATTGAACCGATAATCAAGGGTTGATTTTCAAGGTATGTAGGGAGGTAGGAGGTAGGATGGGTAGAGCGCAGCGAAACCCATCAGAGTTCCAGAGGAAGAAATGATGGGTTTCGCTATCGCTCTCTCAAGAAACACCCCATCCTGCACACTGGATCCTGCGACTTCGCGCAGGATGACGGAGTGTGCGTACCGGTGGCCCTGACCCGTCATCCTGCGCGCA
>WQZF01000109.1 GCA_009780885.1 Betaproteobacteria bacterium
AATCGCACCGCCTCCCGCTTGAATTCGAGCGTGTAGCTCGCTCTTGCATTCTTCATCATTGAGCTTCTCCTTGCTTGTATTAAAACACTTCAGCAAGGGATACGTTTTACGGGGGCAAGGTCATTCTGTTCCCTTTTTTTTGGAACATGCAATATGGATGAAAAACTTAACGCGATTTTGAATGGCGCCCGCCGGATAGAACACTCTCTGGCGCTGCTTTCCGGCCAGTATTCCGCGCTGGCGGTAGCGCACCAGAACGAAGAGTATCTAGGGCTGTCGTGTGTTCTGGATTTGATCTGCGACCATGCAAGGCTGGTCGCCGAGACAACGGACGATGTTCTATCCGCGACGTGCCAGGCGGCGGGCAACGGTCAGTAACAGATCCACGTCTGCCGCGCTGACATCGAGCGCGGCGACTTCGTTATACAGCGCGACATGATGGGGAGAGGGCGGCGTGATGTCGCCTTCCCCGCTTTCTTCTGATGGCAGACGG
Source organism: Betaproteobacteria bacterium (assembly GCA_009780885.1). Classification (GTDB taxonomy): domain Bacteria; phylum Pseudomonadota; class Gammaproteobacteria; order Burkholderiales; family Rhodocyclaceae; genus WQZF01. The sequence continues at coordinate 494 of WQZF01000109.1, forward strand.
CGCCCGCTCAGGATGTAGATGGCGTCTGCGCCGATCTGCTGCATTTTCAAGAGTTCCCTTAACCCCGGCAGAGACTTCCCCACTTCGTACATGTTTTCGGTTCTCGTATCTATCCCGATTTCACGCGCAAAAGCCGACTGGCTGCGATAGCCAAGCCTCATGCGTTCCTCGCGGATGCGCACGTGAATTTCCAAACCTTCCATATCGTCAGCCATTGATTTTTTTTTCAACTCTTGACTTTGAGTTTTTTATCCATTAGATTGCGAGCAAATGTGTAACACAAGCGAATAGGCTAAATAGTCTCATGTCTGACACCCCTTTGCACAAAAACACGAAGCTCGTGAGGGAGCAGCAAATTCCCCTGCGGCTGACAGACGACGAAATGATCCGCGCCGAGCAGCTCGCGGAACAGTTCGAAATTTCGCGCTCCAGCTTTGTCCGGCAGGTCTACCGCGCCGGAATGCAGTTGATTTTCGGTGTTCCCGTTTCTCCCATGCCAGCCCCTGAAAGCAGCCAGGAACCTTCCGCGTGCGCGGCGACCGAGCAGTTCTCCTCCTATTGCCCGGTCGCTGCGCATGTCTTTTTTGCAAGAGGGAAAAAGAGATGAGAGTCTGTTGCCCACACTGCGGCACCACCGCGCGGATCAGGACCAGCCGGTCCGTCAGCGAAATCTCGCGCGAAGCGTACATCCAGTGCCAAAACTACCAGTGCGGGCATTCCTGGAAGGAAATCCAGACGGCAAGCCTGACGATCGTTCCTTCGAAGACACCGAATCCTCGGGTCTATATCCCTACTTCGGCCAGTACGGAATCCGCCCGCGCCAGACAACCCGGCGCCGACGAAACCACCCCGCGCGCCGCGCAGAGCGGCGGCGACCCGGGCCACCGCTACCCCTCCCCCGCCGGACGCGACGGTTAAGCGGGCCGTTTTTTCCTTTTCACTTTTTATTCTGTTTTCATGCGCTGCTGCGCGTGAAGGGTTTTTTTCAGGCTTTTTTTTGGTGATTCCTTTATGAATCCAGGTCTCCACAAAGAATTGACCGCGCGGTTGATTCGCGACTTTTCCTTCAGAGAGCACAGCGGATGGTTGAATCGAGGGAAGTGCCCGTCCTGCGGCGAAAAGGAGCTTTTTGCAAAAGCCGACGCGCCGTGGAATCTTCGTTGCAACCGACGCAACAATTGCAGCCACGAGGTGCACGTCAAGCAGCTCTATCCTGAACTGTTCGACGACTGGAGCACCCGGCACCAAAAAACGCCGGAGCGCCCGAACGCGGCCGCCGACGCCTATCTGGCGGAAATGCGAGGATTCGACCTTCCGAAGATTCGCGGCTGGTACCGGCAGGAATCCTTCTACGATTCGCGCCTGGGCGCGGGTTCGGCGACGGTGCGCTTTGCGCTCGGGCAGGATGTGTATTGGGAGCGGATCATCGACAAGCCGGGGCGCTTCGGCAGCCAGAAGGCGAATTTCCACGGCGGGTACAGGGGCATGGCCTGGGCGCCGCCCGGCGTGGCGCCGGACCAAAAACAGGTCTGGATCGTCGAGGGGATTTTTGATGCGATCGCGCTGCTGCACCGGGATATTTATGCCGTGTCGATCATGTCGAGCGTGAATTTTCCGAGCCTGTTTTTGGCGGGTCTGGCGCAACAATGCGCCAGCAACGAGGCGGCGCAGCCAGTGTTGGTCTAGGCGCTCGACGGTGACAAGGCGGGCCGCGAGGCGACGCTGCGCCATGTGGAGCGGGCGCAAAAGGCCGGATGGGTCTGCCGCGCGGCGCAGATTCCTCAAAAGGGGAAAGACAAGCAGGACTGGAACGATCTGTTTCAGCGGGAGAAGCTGACGCCGGAAGCGATCGACGAGACGCTCTACGAAGGCGATCTGCTGCTGGCGAAAAGCGCGGCGGAAAAGGGGCGGCTGATCTACAAGCGGCATGGCTGGTCGGCCTTTGATTTCGAGTTCCGGTCCCGGCTGTACTGGTTCAAGTTTGAGGCCGGGGAATTCAACGAGGAACTCAAGCAGTTGAGCGAGGCGCACGGCGCGGCCAAGTCGAGCGAGGATCTGCGCGAGCTGGCGCTGATCAAGGCCGGCGCGGTTTCGGAGATCGCGAACTGTTACCCGACGTCCTTGTATTACCAAGCGAACGCGATGACGGATGAAAGCTGGTATTACCTGCGGATCGATTTTCCTCACGCCGGCGCCGCCGTCAAGAACACCTTCACCGGGGCGCAGCTTTCATCAAGTTCTGAATTCAAGAAACGCCTGCTGGCGGTGGCGCCGGGCGCGTTTTTTACCGGGGCTTCGCATCAGCTCGACCGGGTGCTGAAGAGTCAGCTTTTCAATATTAAATCGGTGCAGGTGTTGGACTATATAGGGTACTGCAAGGAGCTCGCCTGCTACGTCTACAACGACGTTGCAGTAAAGGACGGGCATGTTTTTCTTTTAAACGATGAGGATTTTTACGACATGGCTAAGATTTCGATTAAGTCTATCTCCGGCAGTGGCGAGCTACAGATCAATCACGATTTGTCCGAGTTTCGTAGTGAGTGGATCGGCTTGCTCTGGCGCTCGTTCGGAGAGAAGGGCGTCGCTGCGCTGACCTTCTGGTTTGGCGCTTTGTTCGCGGAGCAGATACGCGCAGAGCATAAAAGTTTTCCGTTTCTGGAAGTGGTCGGAGAACCGGGGGCGGGAAAAACTACCCTGATTGAATTTTTATGGAAACTGCTTGGGCGCGCCGACTATGAGGGGTTTGATCCATCGAAGTCCACGCTGGCCGCGCGGGCGCGGAATTTTGCGCAGGTCTCCAACCTGCCGGTCGTGTTGATCGAGGGCGACCGTGGAGAGGATACAAACAAACAAAAGGGGTTCGACTGGGACGAACTTATTAACCCGGCAATTAAATACAATAACGTGATATAATGCGGCGCATGGAAAAGACAGATGCCC
>WQZF01000110.1 GCA_009780885.1 Betaproteobacteria bacterium
TGTAGGCGGCAGGATGCCGCCCCTACATATCGTCCTGATTTTTCAGGAGATTGGATTTGCAAACAAATTGTAGGGGCGGCATCCTGCCGTCCGCCGTTGTACAGGATTAAACCAAAACAGCGCCTTGGGTACTGCGTCAGGGCAGCAAGGGCAATCCCAACTCCTTCAAAAAGGCGTTGTGTCTGTCCCTCGCCTTGCCAATCTCTTGCTCGATGTCCAGCAGCCGCTGGTGTGTAGCGGCCAGGTCCACCTCTTCCTCCGCCACCGCTGTGCTCACATAGCGCGAAATGTTCAGGTTGAAATCGCTCTGCCCAATTTCTTCCATGCTCACCCGCCGCGAATAACGCGCTTCTTCCTTGCGGTGCTGGTAGGTGTCGATGATCCTGTCGATGTGCTCGGGCAGAAGCTGGTTTTGCCGCTTGCCCTTCTCGAAGCACTCGGCGGCGTTGATGAAAAGCACGTCGTCCGGCTTTTTGCACTTCTTCAGCACCAGGATGCAGACCGGAATCCCCGTCGAATAAAACAGGTTGGCCGGCAGGCCGATCACCGTGTCGATTTGTCCGTCTTCCAGCAGTTTGCGGCGGATGCGCTCTTCCGCGCCGCCGCGAAACAGCACGCCATGCGGCAGGATAATCGCCATCACCCCGTCATCCTTCAGGTAGTGCAGCCCGTGCAGCAAAAAGGCGAAGTCCGCCGCGCTCTTCGGAGCTAGGCCGTGGTTCTTGAAGCGCATGTCCTCGCTCAGCGCCTCATTTGGCTCCCAGCGGTAGCTGAATGGCGGGTTCGCCACCACCGCGTCGAACTGCGGCTTCTTCGCCGGGTTCATCTCGCGCAGCATGTCCCAATCATTGGTCAGCGTATCGCCGTGGTAAATCTCGAATTCCGAATCCTTCACCCCGTGCAGCAGCATGTTCATGCGCGCCAGGTTGTAGGTGGTGATGTTCTTCTCCATCCCGAAAATCTTGCCGATGGTGCCGCCCGCTTCCGTCATGCGGTGGCGCACGTTCAGCAGCAGCGAGCCTGAGCCGCAGGCAAAGTCGAACACGCTGTCCAGCTTGCCGCGCTTGCCGGTTTTCGGTTCTTGCCCGTCCAGCGTGACAATGGCCGACAGGATGCTGGAGATTTGCTGCGGCGTGTAAAACTCGCCCGCCTTCTTGCCCGAGCCTGCCGCGAACTGCCCGATCAGATATTCGTAGGCATCGCCGATGCGTATCGGAGTCGGTCGAAAACAGCGCCATGCCGCGCGCGATTTCCGAAATGATCGAGCAAAGCACGGCATTGCGGTCGGCGTACTTGCGCCCGAGCTTTTCCGAGGCGAGGTTGATCTCCGAGAACAGCCCCTGAAAGTTGCTCTGGAAGGACTCCTCCTCGATGTACTTGAATCCCTCCTGCAAAGTATCGAGCAGCTTGTCGCTCTGCGTCTTCGCCAACTGGACAATGCTGCCCCAGAGATAATTGGGCTCGATGACGTAGTGTACCTTGCGCCGCATCTGCTTTTCGAACGCGTCCACATCGTCCGGGTTTGCCTCGTACCACAACGCCAGCGGCGGCGTCGCTTCTCCGTTCGCTGGCTTCGGATAGTCCGATCCCAATTCCTTCTTCGCGGCTAACTCGTAGTTGTCCGAGAGATAGCGCAGAAAGAGGAAAGACAGCATGTAATCGCGGAAATCGTCCGCATTCATCGCGCCGCGCAGTTGGTCGGCAATCGCCCAGAGAGTTTTGCCGAGTTGCTGTTTTTCGAGGTCGGTCATGGTTTCGTGTCAAAAGCCGAACTGGGTACGACGGACTACGCCTGAATTCTTTCCAGAACCTGCGCGGGCGTCATAATTTCCAGGTTCTCGACGCGGGTAAGCGCAAGCAAATCCTGGTCGCCGGTGATGAGCCACGCCGCCTTGCCTGCCAAGGCCAGATGAATGAACTTGTCATCATCGGGATCGCGGCTGATTGACCCTGTGATGGCGGTGGCGGATAGCTTGGGCGTCACCCACAACGCCACAGCGCCCATGTCGTGCAAGATGGCCTGACGCTGTTCCAGGCTCAAATAGCGGTCGAACTTCGGTCGCCACAGGCGCGTTTGCAGTTCTTTAAACGTGCTGGGTGAAAAAAGAACCGTGGCGTTCGCCAAGACCCAATCCACACATCGGGCCGGGGCCGACGCCGGAACCAACGCCGCGCTGATGAGCACGTTGGTGTCGATGACGACACGATCAACTCTCATCGGCCAACAAGCGTTCCAGTTCCTGTTCCGTCAGTCCGGCCTGGGCCGCCGACTCTGCTGCGCTGGCAAGCGTGCCACGCAGACGATTGGCATAGAACCGGCGCATCGCTTCGTAGTCCTCGGCAGACACGACAACGCCGACCACGCGGTTGTGGCGGGTGACTTGCACGGGTTCACGCTGGACGCGGTCCAGCAACTCGCCAAAACGGCTTTTGGCATCGTTCGCGGTAAACGTCAGCATGGCAATCCTCGCAAAGCATGGGCGATCTGACGTAAATTTTAGGCGAATCGTCCGATTCGGTCAATTTATCGGCGATGCAGGCGATCACCACAAGACTCAGGGCTGAAGCCTTCGGGAATGTCGATGCCGAGAGGCCCGTCATGGTTTGCTACTTTCCGTTCTGCTCTTCCCGGCGCAGTTGCTCGGCGGGGATGCGGATCGTTTTTCCATCCTGCACGATGACGAGAGCGGTATTGGTCTGGATGGCAGTCTTGCGCGCCATTGCGGCGGCTCGTTGCAATGCTGCCAGCGAACCGCGAAGCTCAGGATTTTTTACCTTGGAAATGTCTTGGGTTCTCATGTGTTTTCTCCACATTCCAACAACACCGGCTCAGGGCCGGAATTGTCGTACAAGGCCCAAGCATCCACTCGGGTCATGTAATGATGATTGAAATTGCGTAGTCCGGCGGTAAAACGGCGTCGGATTACGGATTCTGGAATATCGTACCCGCCTTGGCGCACCCGCTCGGCGACACGCTCGATGGCGGTTTCGGCCTCTGGCAGTGCCAGAAAATACAGGCTGACGTGGTAGCCAAGGGAGCGCCATTGGTCGATGTGCCTGCGGTAGGCGAGGCCGGAGAGTGTTGTTTCAAAAGCGAAACTCTCGCCACGCCGCACACAATCGGCAATTTCCTCCAACATCAGGCGGCCAGCCTTGACGGCCTCGATTTCGGGCGCAAAGGGTGACAACCCGGCGGCAATCAGGTCGGCATTGATGAAACGGAGACAATGCGCCTCTTGCGGCAGGAATGAGCGGGCAAACGTGAACCGCCCCGGTTTTCGCGGAGGCTCTAACTCTTGAGAGAATGGAGCCATGAGCCCAAACAACGCAAACAAATTTTCCCCGGAAGTGCGTGAGCGCGCAGTGCGCCTGGTGCTGGAACA
>WQZF01000111.1 GCA_009780885.1 Betaproteobacteria bacterium
GCGCGTGAGCCCCCGTTCGTTGGTCGCGCGCGATTCGAGGCGGAAGTCGTTGTAGACGAAGCTGTTGCTTTCGCCCTGGCTGGTGGTGTGGCGCAGGACTTTGCCGTTGGCGTAGTACTCGAAGCTCATGCTGTTGCCGCGCGGCAGGCCGCGGCTCTTGACGGCGAAGAGGGTATCTACCGTTACGCGGCGTTTGTGAATCCATGTTTTTGGTTATACAATAACCTCCATGCATATCGAATTCGATCCGGACAAAAACAGCAGAAACATTGAGGCGCGCGGCCTTTCTTTCGAACACGCCGCCGATTTCGATTTTGAGACCGCGATCATCTGGGAAGATCTGCGGAAAGCTTACCCGGAGCGCCGTTTCGTGGCGGTCGGATTCCTGGAAAGCCGCCTGCATGTGCTGGCCTTCAGCCCGAAGGCGGAGGGTATTCGTGTGATCAGTTTCCGCAAGGCCAACCCGAGAGAGGTAAGAACCTATGAAAAAGCCGCTGCTACCCCTGATTGACGAAGACGGCGAAGTCAGGGAATTGACGCAAGAGGATATGGCGCTTTTCCGCCCCGCGCGGGAAGCGCTTCCGGCCGCCCTATACGAAGGCTTGGCGTCGCTGAAAAACCGTGGCGGGCGTCCCAAGTCCGTCGCGCCCAAAATCCAGACTGCTATCCGTTTTGATCCCGATGTGCTGGCCGCGCTCAAGGCCACTGGGCGCGGCTGGCAGACGCGGGTCAACGACGCCATGCGTGAATGGCTCAAAGCGCGCGGTTGAGTACGGGTGGGTTTCAAACCCGCTCCCGCAACAGGCGAATGATTATTCGCCCCTACTGGCCGATGTGGGTGATGACGCCCATCGAGAACGGTGCGTAGTGCTGGAGCACGCCGTCGAAGCGTGTAGATACCGTCTCCGGCGTCAAGAGCCAGGGACGGTATCTACGGCCCTCATTTCATTCCCTTGTGCCTTACACAAACTGGTTCTACAATTTGATTATGATCAGTTACGACGAAGCCAAGCGCATTCGGAACCTCGCTAAGCACGGCTTCGATTTCGTGGGCGCGGAAGCTATTTTCGCGGGCCCTACGGTTTGCCGCGAAGATGCGCGCGATGCGTATAGCGAGATGCGCTTGCAGTCGATTGGCTTGTGGAACGGCGTGGTGGTGTTCGTGGTGCATACCGCGCGCGGCGATATCGATCACATCATTTCGATCCGAAAGGCGGAAAAACATGAAGAACGAATCTTCTGGAAAAACTACCCCGGTTGACCAGACTGATTGGGCGCGGGTGCGCGCCATGACGGACGCGGATATCCAGTTTGACGAGGACAGTCCGAAAACGACCCCCGCCGATTGGGAAGGTGCTGCCCTGAAAAAGAACGGCGTGGAGATCGGGCGTGTGCGTGGGCCGGGCAAAAAGCCTGCCAAAGTGCAAACGGCGATCCGCTTTTCCCCCGACGTGCTGGCCGGCTTGCGCGCCACCGGGCGCGGCTGGCAGACCCGCGTCGATGAGGCCATGCGCGAATGGCTCAAGGCACGCGGTTGAGCAGATATGGAGCCGCTGCCGTGTTGGGGTTCGCTGCGCTCACCTCAACCTACGGTCCTGCGCGTAGTGCGGCTTCGGTTGGACATGTCGCCGTCGTGTTTGCGGCGTAAGACCTTGGTCGCCGCGCAGTAACGCTGGGCTTCACGATGTTCAGCCCAGCCTACGGCCCTGTCTGAATTTGTGTGGCCACCTCTGTCCTTCGCCGCCGGAATGCGGCATGTCAGAGAAAACGGGGAAATATGATTTGTGTGTAATCGGATGCATTAAAAGCCCGGGGCGGGACGCCAATGAATCTCTTTAGGCAATTCCTTTCCCTCTAAGAAATTGCAAAAGGCTTCAGAAATTTTTTCGGCCATAAACCATTCATCAGACTGCATCGCAATTTGTCCGGCACGAAAGACAAGCAAGGTTCCATCTGGGAAAGCCTTATTTTTTGTATCACCAAACGCTCGAAACCTTTTACCGGTATCCGATTGATAAAGCTCTAATAAGCACGTCACTCCACCTCCGGCAACTTGCAAGTATGACCCCTGCGGATCGGTAATGGACGCATACGATGACGGCCCATAACTCCGCAGAGAGGAAATGATTTTTTTCACCTGCGAAGGTTTAGGATTTTCGATAGGGGCATTCCCCTCGCTCTCTAAACGCATAATATCCTCATCAAGGCAGATAAATAGTAATAGAGGATTTGATGACCTCCCCTGCAATCCGGCCAGTACCTTGCGCGCCAAACAGATTAATGAATCTATCCGTGAAATCTTGATAAAACGTCTTTCCAGCACCGCCTGTTTTAATTTCAATCCCTTGCAAATTTCCTGACGCATCACGAACAACAACGTCGTAGCGACGAGGACCAAGCGGGCCTTCGACGACCATTTCTTTACCTACAACATTGACCCTGTTTTGACTTAAGAAGTCCGCGTAGTTGGAAGCCGCCGTTGTTCCGGGCGCTGGTTTTCCTGGCATGCTGGCGAATTTCCCATCAGGAGTTCTTAAGCTACCGTCGGGGTAAAGCTTGACTCCATTTGCGACGTTTTGTTGTTCTGAGCCGCTATTTTCTGAATTGCAGAATATTCCGAAAGCCTTGCAGGGGTCCCACCCGCCTCCGCTGTTCCCAGAGCGGTCTGCACCTCCAAGCAAGTCGCCATTCTCACTGTTTGAACTGTTACCATTTTTCCCCTGAAGAGCCCCTCCTACTCCTAGTACGCCAGTGCACACAAGGCAAGCCACTTGGGTGCCTTGCGACGAATCAAGACCTCCTAGACCTTGACCTTGGGAAACGAACGACCAATCCACATTCGCTCCCGTGTCAGGATAGCTGCTTTTCGCGGCGGCGATGAGCGGCGAATTTCTAGTCGTTCCCGTCGGATCCACGAAATTCACGGGATTATTCCCCACATAAGCATAGAGATTGATCCCGCCTTGCAACCCAATCGGATCGCGCTGGGTAAAGCGC
>WQZF01000112.1 GCA_009780885.1 Betaproteobacteria bacterium
CGCGCGCAACGAGCGCGTGGTCTGCCTGTTCGACACCGCCCGCGGCCCGCTGGCGCTGGTGCTGGTGGGCGCGGCCATCGTCGGCAGCATGGCCACCGTCTGGCACGGCGTGGTCAACCCGCCACGGCCCGGCCGGATCTGCCAGCACGACTACGCCGATCAGAACATTGAACTGGCCCAGGGCGCTGAAATGGGCCGCTTTTTGCTTGGCTCCACCGTCGTGCTGCTGTGGCCGCCCGGCGCGCTGCGCTTTGCCCCCGACTGCGCGCCCGGCAGCGCTGTGCGCATGGGGCAGGCGCTGGGGTCTCATTGTGACTGTCAGGGAGCTGAAAAAGAAGGTAATCAGCGCCTTCGTTCCTGTTCGTAGGCTGCTTGCAGCATCTGAATATTATTTCGTACTCCGGCGTTGAATTCGTCCAGAGTGCCGGGGAAGTCTTCGAGCGCGATCTGGCGGCGGATTTGCTTCATTTCTTCCGAATCGCTCACCCGGCGAGCCACTTGTTTGAGTTGCGCCTTGATCGCCTCGGGCGTGTCTGACCGAACCACGACGCCATAGAGACTGTAGGAAACCATGTCTTTGATGCCCAACTCCTTGAACGATTTGACGTCGGGTAACAATGGATTGGCACTTCCGACAGAGGTTGGCGCCAAGATATGGATTTTGGGATTGTCTTTTTGTTGGTATGCTAGGCTTACCGTGGCGAGATACGCATCGATCTGACCGCTCATCACTGCGGACAGCCCCTCCATGCCCCCTTTGTAGGGGATCATATTCGGCTTGACCCCAAGTTGCTGGCTCAAGATACGGCTGAGCACGGTGTACTGATTGGCGCCAAGGCCGAGGGAGCCAAAATCCAGTTCATTGTTTCTCTTGGTGGCGCGGGCTTTCAGATCATCGAGTGTCTTGATCTGGTTCTGGGCTGGAACGATCAGGGTGAAGGGTGTTTGGGCCAGCGGGGCGATCACTTCGAAATCGCTGAACTCGTAGCCCAACTCAGGGGAGGCCAGTTTGCTTACAAAAAGTCCTTCGGTCTGAAACAGGAGCGTGTAGCCGTCGGCTGGTTGCGACTTGAGCGCCAGCACGCCGATGGCGGTGCCCGCGCCAGGCCGGTTTTCGACGATGACGGGGGTTTTCAGCTCTTTGGAGAGTTCTTGCGCGAACGCGCGCGCCACGTTGTCGGTCGATGCCCCCGGCGGATACGGGACGATGAACTTGATGGGTCTGGATGGGAACGGCTGCTGTGCATATGCTGGCCCCTGGAATCCCAAGGTTAATGGCAACAGTGCTGCAAGCGCGATGGTACCAATCAGAGTTGAGCGTCGCATGAGATGTCTCCTGAGTAAGTGGTTATCAAAATCTAATGTCCTGAGCCAGAAGTTCATCGAAAACAAATCGACCAAGATCGGCGTCAGCCACAGTCGAACCCTGGCGGCCACCTTACAGTGCAGCAGATCCCCAAACCAAACGCACTAACTGACGCAGGGCTATGCAGAGGCTCCCCGGGTGAGTCGGATCAATAGTATCAAGCTAAAAGTGCACCACGTTCCGCTGAGGCGCTGGTCAGCGCTTTTGTTCTTGCTTGTACGCCGCTTCCATTCTCTGCCTCACATTGTTCATGCCGGCTTTGAATTCGTCCAGGGTGCCAGGGAAGTCCTCGAGCGCGATCTGGCGACGGATTCGCTTCATTTCCTCTGAATTGGTCACCCGGCCAGCCGCTTGTTGCAGTTGCGTTTTGATCGCCTCGGGCGTGTCTGGTCGAACCACTACGCCGTAGAGGCTGTAGAAAACCATGTCTTTGATTCCCTGTTCCTTGAACGATTTGACGTTGGGGAAAAACGGATTGGCGCCGCCGTCGGAGGTCAGCGCCAAGATATGGATTTTTGGGTTGTCCTTTTGCTGGTATGCCAAGCCCACCGTGGCGAGGTAGGCATCAATCTGGCCGCTCATGACTGCGGTCAGCCCCTCCACGCCACCCTTGTAAGGAATCATATTCGGCTTGACTCCGAGTTGCTCGCTCAAAGTGCGGCTGAGCATGGTGTACAGATTGGCGCCAAGACCGAGGGAGCCGAAATCCAGTTCGTTCTTTTTCTTGACGGCGCTGGCTTTCAGCTCGTCGAGCGTCTTGATCTGGTTGCTGGCGGGAACGACCAAGGTGAAGGGTGTCCTGGCCAGTGGGGCGATGATCTCGAAATCGTTGAATTCGTAGTTCAACTCGGGGTTGGCCAACTTGCTCGCGAAAAGCTCCGTGGTCTGAAAAAACAGTGTGTATCCATCGGCCGGTTGTTGCTTGAACGCCAGCGCGCCGACGGCATTGCCCGCGCCGGGCCGGTTTTCGACGATGACGGGGGTTTTCAGCTCTTTGGAGAGTTCTTGCGCGAACGCGCGCGCCACGTTGTCGGTCGATGCCCCCGGCGGATACGGGACGATGAACTTGATGGGTCTGGAAGGGAACGCCTGCTCGGCATGCGCCGAACCCTGGAATCCCACGGTCAATGACAACAGTGCCGCAAGCGCGGTGGCGCCAATCAGAGTCGAACGTCGCATGAAATTTCTCCTGAGCAGGGGGTTATTCAAATCAAGGTGAAAAGGGCCAGCGGTTGCGCCGCGGTGAGATCAGGCTGAAAGCGCACCCTGGCTCCAATGTGGAGCTTGTCGTTGGGCGCCTTGATGTTGGTGATTAACTGGGGGCCTTCGTCCAGCTTGACGATGGCCACGTTGTAGGGCAGCCGGCTCTTGAATTCAGGGTGGTAGGCCACGTGATAGACCACCCAGCTTTTGATGGACCCGGAGCCTGTTGCCGCACGCCATTCCCAGGATGAACCCAGGCACGCCGGGCAAAGAACACGCGCGGGCAGCCACCGGTGGCCGCAGGCGCACGCTTGGTACTTCAGCACGCCTTCGCGCAATCCGGCCCAGTAAGGCGCA
>WQZF01000113.1 GCA_009780885.1 Betaproteobacteria bacterium
ATGGCGTAACAGGCGCCGAAGGCGCCCCGCATTGTGTAGGGGCGGGTGGTACGGGCGGGTTTCAAACCCGCCCCTACGCCGCCCGTACAGGAATCCCCAAGCTTCAGGTTGGGGTGACTCAATGAGGGCCCTGCAAGGATGATGGGCATCATTCGGAGAGAGTTCCCGATTTTCTAAATTACTTAAATAATAGTTCGCTACAGTAGTGATTATAATGAATGAATTCTTGATTCTAATTTAGAAAATTTTAATAAAATAACGGGCGTCGAAGGACGCCCGTTGATGCCTTGAAGAAACGTGGCTACAGCAAGGATTTGAGCAACTTGCCCATTTCCGAGGGGTTGCGCGTGATGGTGAAGCCGCATTCTTCCATGATCGCCAGCTTCGCGTCAGCGGTGTCCGCGCCGCCCGAAATCAGCGCGCCGGCGTGTCCCATGCGTTTTCCGGCAGGGGCGGTGACTCCGGCGATGAAGCCGACGATCGGCTTCTTCATGTGATCCTTGCACCAGTACGCGGCTTCGGCTTCGTCCGGGCCGCCGATTTCGCCGATCATGATGACGGCATCGGTGTCGGGATCGTCGTTGAACATGCGCATGATGTCGACGTGCTTCAGGCCGTTGATCGGGTCGCCGCCGATGCCGATGGCGGAGGATTGGCCCAGGCCGATTTCGGTCAGTTGTGCGACGGCTTCATAGGTCAGCGTGCCGGAACGGGAGACGACGCCGATGCGGCCCTTCCGGTGGATGTGGCCGGGCATGATGCCGATCTTGATTTCGTCCGGGGTGATGAGGCCGGGGCAGTTCGGACCGAGCAGCAGGGTTTCCTTTCCGCCCTGGGCAACCTTCGCTTTCATGCGGTTGCGCACCATCAACATGTCGCGCACCGGGATGCCTTCGGTGATGCAGATGGCCAGATCGAGATCGGCTTCGACCGCTTCCCAGATCGCCGCAGCCGCGCCGGCAGGCGGGACATAGATGACGGAAACGGTCGCGCCGGTAGCTTGCTTCGCATCCTTCACCGTCGCGTAGATCGGGATGTCTTCAAAGTGCTCGCCGGCCTTTTTCGGATTGACGCCGGCCACGAAGCAATTCTTGCCGTTGGCGTAGTCGCGGCACATGCGGGTATGGAACTGGCCGGTCTTGCCGGTGATGCCCTGGGTGATGACCTTGGTGTTCTTGTCGATGAGAATGGACATGGTTTTTCCTCTTGCTCCTCTCGTTATTGGACGGCGGCGACGATCCGGGTCGCGGCGTCGGCCATGGTGTCTGCGGAAATGATCGGCAGGCCGGATTCCTTCAGAATCTGTTTGCCCAGGTCTTCGTTGGTGCCTTTCATGCGGACGACCAGCGGCACGGAAAGATGGACTTCCCTGGCGGCGGCGACGACGCCGGTCGCAATGGTGTCGCAACGCATGATGCCGCCGAAGATGTTGACCAGGATGCCCTTGACCTTGGTGTTCTGGAGCATGATCTTGAAGGCTTCGGTCACTTTCTCTGCCGTGGCGCCGCCGCCGACATCGAGAAAGTTCGCCGGCTCGGCGCCGAAGAGCTTGATCGTGTCCATCGTCGCCATCGCCAGACCGGCGCCATTGACGAGGCAGCCGATGTTGCCGTCGAGCGAGATGTAGGCGAGATCGAATTTGGAAGCCTCGATTTCGTGCGGGTCTTCCTCGTCCAGATCGCGGCAGGCAACGATTTCGGTTTGGCGGAAGAGGGAATTGGAGTCAAAGTTGAATTTGGCGTCGAGCGCCTTGATGTTGCCGTTGCCTTCGAGGATCAGCGGATTGATCTCGGCCAGCGCGGCATCGGTTTCCATGTAGCAGGTGTAGAGCTTCTTGATCGTGTCGACCGCCTGCGCGACCGAAGCCTCGGGAACGCCAATGCCGCGCGCGAGGTTTTCCGCCTGTTGGTTGGTGACGCCGGAAAGCGGATCGACGAATTCCTTGATGATCTTCTCAGGCGTGCTGTGCGCGACTTCCTCGATATCCATGCCGCCTTCGGATGAGGCCATGATCGCGACTTTCTGCGTCGCGCGGTCGGTGAGGACGGCGAGGTAGTATTCCTTCTTGATGTCGGCGCCATCCTCGACCAGCAGGCGGCGGACTTTTTGCCCTTCCGGGCCGGTCTGGTGCGTGACCAGTTGCATGCCGAGAATGCTGCTGGCGTGCTGCCGCACTTCGTCGAGCGAGCGCGCGAGTTTTACGCCGCCTCCCTTGCCGCGCCCTCCGGCATGGATCTGCGCCTTGACGACCCAGACTTTTCCCCCGAGTTTTTCAGCCGCTTTGACCGCCTCGTCGACGGTGAAGCAGGGCACGCCGCGCGGGGTCGCCACGCCGAACTTTTGCAGGAGTTCCTTGCCCTGGTATTCGTGGATTTTCATGCGTTTTCCTCTTCCTTGCGTGAGTGATGAGTTGGCTTGGTGCGAATCCGGTCTGACTGCCGCAACAGGCTGCCAAGGGATGTCCGAAGGACGTGGCGAATATCGTGGAGGTCAAAGCGGAATATAACCAAAAATAGTAACACAGCTTCCGGAATCCTTCCGCCAGGAATGCCCCGAACAAGCCGGGAGGCCTTTTTCCTCAAGGACAGAAAGTGTTTTGCCCTTCCCTTCTCGCAGGGGAGAAGGCCGGAAATCAAAGTCCCCGTCCAGCCTCCCTCTCTGAGGGAGGTGTGTATAGACTCGACACATAGGTAACAAATGTGCCAAGACATGGGTAACACTTTTGCCGTCATCTTGGGAACGGGAGAACGGCGATGTCTTGG
>WQZF01000114.1 GCA_009780885.1 Betaproteobacteria bacterium
ACACCTGTCGAGCGCAATCCCTGCCATTCATGGCGGGGTCAGCGAGACATGGCGTAACAGGCGCCGAAGGCGCCCCGCATTGTGTCGAGGAATCCCCAACCTTCAGGTTGGGGTGACTCAAAATCAACCCTTCATTGCCGGGTGAATAAAAGCCCTCGTATTTTCTAAATTTACTTAAATAATATTAGGCTACAGTAGTGAATTACAATAAAAAATTCTTTAATTAAATTTAGAAAACAAAGCGATGGCGCACTCCACACCCAAACTCGCGGCAGTATTTGTCCGATACCCATGAAAAGTCTATTGGCATATATTTTTATAGTTGACGAGTAATGCAGGAAAGAGCATTCTGATTTTGCCTGGATGTTCCCCGCAGTTGTTCGGCATCCTTGGCTTGGGGGAGGGTGGCAGCGCCATACACAAAATTCTTCAATCCGGGCCCAACATCGAAAGGAGGCGGACATGACAACGTCGAGAAATTCCTTCGGCGACTTGCCGATCGCAACCAAGCTCATCATTGCCCAATCCATTGCCTTGCTCATATTGTTCGTCGTCGCCATCACCTGGTTGACCGAATGGACAACGCAAACCGCCATCAGGGATCAGACCGAGACGATACAGCAGGTCAGCCAGCAGACGCTGAGCATGATCCGGGTATTCAACAGCACCCTCGAAACCAATGCCACCCGGATGGGCAATGTTCTGAAAAATACCTTGCCCTCCGGTTATACGCTCGATACGGCGCATCGCGTCGAGGTTGCCGGATTGAAAACCCCGACGCTCAGGGCGGGCAACGAAGTGCTGAACCTCAATTTCGAGGTAGTCGACCATTTCACCACGCTGTTCGGTTCCGTCGGCACCATCTTCGTGCGCGACGGCGAGGATTTTGTTCGCGTCTCCACTTCGCTGAGAAAGGAAAACGGCGAGCGCGCCATTGGCACCAAGCTGGATCGCGCACATCCGGCGTATGCCGCGTTGCTGGCGAAACTCCCCTACACAGGCAAGGCTCTCCTCTTCGGACGTTATTACATGACCTATTACCTGCCGATCCAGGATGCCTCCGGCGCGGTCGTCGGCGCGCTCTTTACCGGCTACGAATATACGAAGGAAATGGACACCTTGCGCAAGAGCATCCTGGAAGCCCGGTTCGGCAAGAACGGTTATATGTTCGTGATCGATTCCGGAAAGAATGCGGGAACCATGGTCGCGCACCCGACCCTCGAAGGGAAAAACATGGCCGACGCAACGGATGAGAAGGGGTTTGCCTATATCCGCGCCATGCTCGAACAGAAAAACGGCGTGATCTCATACTGGTTCGTCAATACAGATGCCGGCGAAACCAAGGCTCGCAAAAGGATCTCGATCTTCAATGAAGTTCCGGAGTGGGAGTGGATCATCGTCTCCGGCCTCGATGGAAAGGATCTGGATGAAAATGCGGCCAATGTGCGCAATTACCTGATCATTGGCGCCGTCGCGCTGGGCGCCTTGCTCTTTGTCGTCGTTCTCTTCACTGCGCGGCGCTGGGTTTCCCGTCCGCTGACGGAATCCGTCGGCGCGATGGAAGAGATTGCCAGGGGGCATCTGAATATTGCGATTCCCGCGCACGGCAAGGATGAAGTGGGACGCTTGCTGGAGGCCACCGACGCGATGGCCAACAAGATGCGTTCCGCGTTGGGGGACATTCAGAACGCTGCGGAGCAACTGGGCATCAGCGCCGAACATCTGGTCAGGACTTCCCACGATTCTGCCGACCAATCGGCGCAGCAAAGCGATTCCGCTGCAATGATGGCTTCCGGCATCGAGGAAATGAACAACAACATCATCAACGTTTCCAACAGCGCCAAACAGGCGCATCAGGTCTCGGCGGATGCTGAGGGCATTTCCGGAGAAGGCGTTGTGGTCATCCAGCACGCCACCGAGAGCATGACGCGCATCGCAGGCACCGTGCGCGCCGCTTCCGAAGCAGTCAGCAAGCTTGGGCGCGAGTCGCAGGCCATTTCCAACATCGTCAACGTGATCCGGGAGATTGCCGACCAGACCAACCTGTTGGCGCTGAACGCCGCGATTGAAGCCGCGCGCGCCGGCGAACAGGGGCGCGGTTTCGCCGTCGTCGCCGACGAAGTGAGAAAGCTTGCCGAGCGCACGGCGACTTCGACGCAGGAAATCAGCCCCCTGATCCAGCGCATTCTCGACGGTACGGCTCATGCCGTCTCCAGCATGGAAGAAGGAGTGCAGCAGGTCGAGGAAGGCGTTTCCTATGCCGGACAGGCCGGCGGAAGCATCGAGAGCATTCGCCAGAGCGCCGGGCAGGCCACGACGGCAACCACCGCCATTTCGGAGGCGCTGGCAGAGCAATTGGCCGCAATCGGCGTCATTTCCCGCAACGTCGAAAAAGTCTCCTCGATGGCCGACAATAACAGCCGGGTTGCGCAGGAATCGGCGCAATGCGCCTCGGAACTGGAACAACTGGCGCGCATGCTTCGGGAGCGCGTTTCGCATTTCAGCATTTGACGCGAACACGAATCGATCCTTGATTGCCCAGTTTTCTAGAGCGGTTTTTGTTTAAACCTATACGCTCCTTTCCCTCTCCCGCCCCTTTGGGGCACCCTCTCCCACAAGTGGGAGAGGGGCAAAAACTCCCCTCGCCCGCTTGCGGGAGAGGGGCGGGGGGAGAGGGGAATGCGGGC
>WQZF01000115.1 GCA_009780885.1 Betaproteobacteria bacterium
CGGGGCGCTGGGCGCGGGTGTGGCGTCACTGGCCGCGCCGACTATCGATGAGCTGACGAAGGATCTGCCCGATGGCGTTAAGCAAGCCGTGGGTGCGGCCCTTGCCTCCGGGCTGGGCGCGGCCGTGGGCGGAACCTCTGGAGCAGCCACCGCCTTCAATGCCGATACGAATAACCGCCAGTTGCATCCGGATGAACGGATACTGATCCGCAAACTGGCCAAAGACAAGGCGCAGCAGGTATGTGGAAGCGATGCCCAGTGCCTCGACAGTCAAACGGCGTATTGGGCGGACGCCCTGGAGCGTGTCGCCGAGAGTTGGGTCGACGACAAGGAATTCTCAGCCAATAGCCAGTACTTAACCAAACTGGAACAGATCGGAGCCAATTCGGGAACAGAGGGACATGTGACGGGCGCGGTGGATCGTTATTTCGCCGACCTTCAGACCGCCGCCGGGATCTTGACGACCTACCAGGGACAAGCGATTAGCGGCACGGACCAGACCTACTTCTCGGCCACGCCGGAGCAGCGGGCGAATTACAGGCTGAACTACGTCCTGGGCTCCCCCCCGGACACGTCCATCGTTCCCGGCATGGCGAGCCGGGATGAGAATCGCTTGGACAACATGGGGGTCATGAACGGGAGCGCCCAGCCCGTCTATCCCGTGGAGGAAACCGTCCTGGGCGGCATGGTGACCAATCGGGTGGCGGCGCTTCTTGGGAGGGTTGGGGAGAGTGTTGTAGGGAAGGGGGTAACGGAGGGTGCGGCGATTGCCGAAGGAGTGGGCAGTAAACTGCCAAATGTTGAAAAAGTTGTTGTTGATTCCCGAAAAATAATTGATTACGCGTTAAATCCAAATAATTTATCTGGTGGCGCAGACAAGGCAAAGGTTTTTGATAGCGCATTAGGGTACAACCAATCTAATGCAGGGCAATTGATAGAGCAGATTCAAACCAAGTTGCCAAGTAGTGAGGCGATTATTGGAAAACTGGATCAGTACGGGCAAAGATTTACAGTGGACATTCCAATAACGGGGCCAAACGGAAATACGGCAATTGTTCGCACAGGGTGGATTCTCGAACCTGGATCTAATGTTCCGAGAATGACAACATTATTTGTGAAATGAAGAGACTGTCATGAAATTTAATGAATTAGAATCAGTTAAGACACTAAAAGATTTCCCGGAAGAAGGAGTAAAGAAAGGGGATACTGGCACCATCGTTATGGCTTTTACTCTACCTAACGAAGCATACGAAGTAGAGTTTGTAAATAGCAATGGAACTACGAGAGCTATGTTTGCAATTCTCCCAGAAGATTTGGATCAGGCATAGATACATCCAAGGTTTTTAAACAATCTGTATAAACACAAACTTACGACAAAAAGGATACCTAATGAAACCACACGAATACAACCCAAAGGCAAGAGAAGCATTCGGAAAATCATTGATTGATATTGGCGTTGGAATATACAAAGGTATAATGATTCTGTTTACCGTTGCACCACTCACATTTCTATTAAAAGGCGCTCTGGATGGAACAAACAAGAATATATACATGACGGAATTGGTAAAATTTATTGTTAGCCCAATGTATTTTGTCTTTCTTGTTTTTCTGGTTGGCGCGTTTCTCCTTGGTCATTATTTCCGCAAAGAGGGGCTACGTCACATCCATGAAATTGAGAATTCGAGAACTGAGGCCAACTGATACCTGGTTGTCCTGCCCAGCGTTCAAATAAGCACAAGCCTTTCGCAAACCACGAAATTTTTTCTGAAAAACGCCCGACGGCTTCAATCGTTGGGCATTTTTTATGTCTGAGTTCTGATTTTCACTCCATTTTTATCTCTGTCAGGCTGGATTTTTGCGGTACGCACAGCCGTTTCCCCGACACGCGCCGCGCGTCGTTCGGACAGCAGTTTTTCTTTTTTCTCTCTCCGCCTCGCCTACCTGCACAGGTAGTAACCCGCGAGCCTTCCTTCCCACGCTTCGAAACAACCGCGAAGAAACCGTCGGCGGGCTCACCCAGGCCGGCACGATCGCCGCGCGCGAACGGCTGGACATCGGCGCGCAGACCGTCATCAATCAGGAAGGCGCGCTGATCTTCAGCGCCGGCGGTGGAGAAGACGCGATGAACTTCGGCGGCGCGCTCGACGCCGACGGCCACGCCATCGGCAGCGCCGGCTTCATCCACAACGCCAGCGCCACAATCGAATCGCTCGGCGGGCTCACCTTCTCGACCGACCGCCTGCTCAACAGCAACGAACACTTCAGCACGGTACGCGTGCTGGTTGTCGGACCCGAGCAGCGTTCCTACGTCCAGCCCGAAGGCGATCCGAACAAATACGACGCATCGAGCTTCAGACAAGATCCCTGGAGCCACACCTTCCTGCTGCGCTGGAAGGGCGACCCGCCGCCGAACGACACCGGCGTGCTCGGCTCCTCGACCATCCCGCGCGTGGGCGAACAGACCTGCACCGGCGAAGCAAGAGCGGCGGGCTGCTCGGTTCGAAGCAAACCACCACGCGCAATAGCCTTGAACAAACCCAAGCCGAAGCCACGACCTTCAGCGGCGATACGGTAACCATTGGAGCGGGACACGATGTCAACG
>WQZF01000116.1 GCA_009780885.1 Betaproteobacteria bacterium
CTGGGGCAGGACAAGGTGCGGCAGGGCTTCTTCGGGCAGGAAATCAACCTGACCACCTACAACCTGTGCCGCATCAACATGTTCCTGCACGACGTGAACTACGAAAAGTTCGACATCGCGCACGGCGACACCCTCACCGACCCCGCGCATTGGGACGACGAACCCTTCGAGGCCATCGTCTCCAATCCGCCGTATTCGATCAAGTGGGACGGCGACAGCAACCCGCTGCTCATCAACGACCCTCGCTTCGCCCCCGCCGGCGTGCTGGCTCCCAAGAGCAAGGCCGACCTGGCCTTCACCATGCACATCCTCTCCTGGCTGGCGGTCAACGGCACGGCGGCCATCGTCGAATTCCCCGGCGTGCTCTATCGCGGCGGCGCGGAACAGAAGATCCGCCAATACCTCATCGACAACAACTACGTCGATACCGTCATCCAGCTGCCGCCCGACCTGTTCTTCGGCACCACCATCGCCACCTGCATCATCGTGCTGAAAAAATCCAAGCACGACAACGCCACGCTGTTCATCGACGCCTCCGCCGAGTTCGTGCGCGTGGGCAACAAGAACAAGCTGACCGGCGCCCACCAGCAAAAAATTCTCGACGCCTTCGTTGCCCGCGCCGATGCCGCGCATTTCGCCAAGCGGGTGGACAACGCCGACATCGCCGCCAACAGCTACAACATCGCCGTGTCCTCGTACGTGGAACAGGCAGACGACAGCGAGGTCGTGGACATCAAGGCGCTGAACGAACGCATCGCCCAGATCGTGGCGCGGCAAGCTGAGTTGCGCGAGCAGATCGACGCCATCGTGGCGAAGTTGGAGGGGGCCGACTCATGACCCCAAAAGAGAGCCATCCATTGTCCGCGCCCGCAGGCTATGCTGCCTGGCTGGAAGACATCAAAACCCGCGTCAACGCCGCTCGCAGCCGAGCCGCCTTGACTGTCAATGCGGAACTGATTCTGCTTTACCACGGCATCGGCAAGGACATTCTTGAGCGTCTGGCGCGTGATGGCTGGGGCAGCAAGGTCATCCCCCGGGTAGCAGCCGATCTCAAGGCGGCCTTTCCCGACATGAAAGGGTTTTCCACGCGCAACATCAAGTACATGCGCTATTTCGCGGAGCACTGTCCAGAGGGTCGATTTGGGCAGCAGCCTGCTGCCCAATTACCCTGGTTCCACATCGTCGCGCTGCTGACCCGTGCAGAACCATCGGAACGGGAGTGGTACGCCACCCAAGCTGTGGCGCAAGGCTGGTCGCGGCTCACACTGGAGAGAAACATCGAAAGCCACCTGCGGCAGCGGCAGGGCAAGGCCATCACCAACTTCACCCTGCGCCTGCCCCAACCGACTTCCGCGCTGGCTCATGAGACGCTCAAGGATCCCTACTTGTTCGACTTTCTCGGTCTTGCCGATGACGCGCACGAACGCGAAATCGAAAACGCCCTCATCCGTCACATCACCCGCTTTCTCATTGAATTGGGCACCGGCTTTGCCTATGTGGGCCGGCAATTTCGGCTTGAAGTAGCTGGCGACGAATTCTTCATTGACCTGCTCTTCTATCACACACGACTGAAGTGCTACATCGTCATCGAAATCAAGGGAGGAAAGTTCAAGCCTGAACATATCGGCCAGTTGAACTTTTACCTGACGGCAGTAGATGCTCAGGTGAAAGCGGAAGATGACCGGCCTTCCATCGGTTTATTGCTGTGCCGCAAACAAAACCGGCTGGTTGCCCAGTATGCGGTCAACGGCATTGCGAAACCTATCGGCATCGCCGAATTTGACTTGCTGCGAAACTTGTCAACGCCACTAGCCGATAATCTGCCCAGCATCGAACAAATCGAGGCTGAGCTGGCGGATGAAACGCCACCGGAGGAACCAAACAAGGAAAAAGAGACATGAGCCGGATTGATGAGCTTATTACCGAGCTTTGCCCGAATGGGGTGGAGTTCAAGGCACTGGGAGAAATTGCCACCTACTCGGACACACGAGTTGACGCCGACGAACTTGACGAAACAACATTCGTTGGCGTTGACAATTTGTTACCAAACGCGGCAGGAAAAACCAATGCAAACTACACACCAAACGCAGCTCGCATCACAGCTTACGAAGTAGGCGATGTTCTTTTAGGAAACATCCGCCCATATCTTAAGAAAATCTGGCTGGCCGATAATAACGGTGGATGCAGCGGTGATGTATTAGCCATTCGCATTTCCAATAAATTTCTACATTTACTTTTACCTGAATATCTTTACTACCCGCTGTCGTCTGACAACTTCTTTGCCTATAACATGCAACACGCGAAAGGCGCAAAAATGCCGCGCGGCAGCAAGGAAGCCATTCTCAAATATAGAGTTTCTGTGCCACCACTCGAAATTCAACACGAAATCGTGAGAGTACTTGACACTTTCACAAAGCTGGAGAATAAACTGGAGGTTGAATTAAGGTCTGAACTGGAAGCTCGCCGGCGACAGCATAAATACTACCGCGACGCGCTCTTGAATTTCAATGAGCGGTCAGCGGTCAGCGGTCAGCGGTCA
>WQZF01000117.1 GCA_009780885.1 Betaproteobacteria bacterium
CCGTTTGCAAGCATCGGGCGGCAACGCTCCCTCTGGAACTCCGATGGGTTTCGCTGGCGCTCTACCCATCCTGCCTGCCGGATGTATTCCACGTTCTCGCAGGTTCAAAACAAACGGCGCTCCAAGGAGCGCCGCTGTTCAATTCCCCTCCGAGGAGGGGTGGCGGCGAAGCCGACGGGGTGGTTCAAGGAGCCACCCGGAATACCCCGCAATACCGCCCATTTCTCATCATCTCATCCACATCCGTCCCGATGCCGGCATACAACTCGGTGCCGAGGATGCCGCGAACATCCAGCCCGTCGACGAGAGTCTCCGTCTTCGAGCCAGTCTCCGTTGCGGAATCGAGCGGCAGCAGGGGATTGTCCAGCGTTTCCCAACTGTGGAGGCGGTTATTCTGGAACCAGCCCGCCGGGGCATAGCCCGCGACCACAAAAAACTGCTGGCTGGCGCTCAAAGTTTGCGTCTGCTTCACCTTCAACCTCGCCCAGGTTCCCTTGATCGTCAGCGCCGAAGGCGGGCAGGAAAGTTTCCCGTCGCTGATCATGAAGCTGCCTTTGGCGGGCGTCAGCGCATCCGCCGGACAACCCGAAGCCGGCATCGGAGACATCATCCACGAAGGCGCGGAGACTGCGCCTTGCAGGATCTCCACCCGGGTGCTGGTGCAAACAGGATCGACCGTCACGCGGATCTTGCCGTTGCCGTTATTGACCACGAGTTGCCCATTCCTTGCTTCGAGCAAGGGCGAGCCGGAAGCGCTCGTACTGACTTCGGCGCTGCCGCTGTCGAGGATCAACGCGCGTCCGCTGCCTGCGGAGAAAATCTCGAAGCAGGTATTTTCGCCCCCCGGGCTGATCGCATACGAAACCCCGTCGATGGACAAGTTCACTGAAGCAGAGCCGCCGCCCAGGCAGAATCCTGGGCTCCCCGAAGGCGCGATGTAGGAGCCGCCTCCCGTCAGCGTATCGCCATCGGAAAAGACGCTACCGGAAGGCGTCGGAGTCGGCGAAGGCCCCGGGCCTGGCGAAGGCGTGGGTGTCGGAGTCGGGGTCGGCGTGGGAGTTGGTGTCGGAGTTGGCGCCGACGACGGAACATCCGTCAGCTTGACCACGAGATACCCCAGGCTCAACCAGTAGGTATCAACCTCGAAGTTGTAGCCCGCAGTCACACTTTTGACGACCGGGAAGGGCGTGCCGGAGAGCGTTCCAGAATGCGCGTCGATCAACACGATCCGCTCGCCGGCCTTGAGGGTTGAGCCACTTTCGATTTCGATGCTGATGACGGCGTTGCCGATCTCTGCAAGAGTGCTGGCGCTGAGCATCACTTCCCCATTGCCCAGGCTTGCGGGAATCGTGAAGTTCAGGTTTTGGAAGTAGTTCAGTTCTGTTACCGCCACACCGCTTTGACCGAGGTTCAAGGTGTTATTGGCAGAAGTGCCGGATGTTGTAAAACCGCCGTAAATTCCAAGGAGGCCCCCCGGTCGGATCGTTACGCCTGGGCCGATGCTTACGGTGTTGTTCGAGGCGGTATGAACAGCGCTGCTGCCGGAGCCCATCCCGCCATAGATGTTTGAAGAGCCTATCGTCCCGCCGGTAATCGACACGGTGTTGTCCGAGGCAGTAGCAGGATTGCCGGAGTAGACTAGTCCGCCATTGATGTCGTTTGTAATCGTCCCCCCTGTGATCGACACGGTGTTATTCGAAGCGGTAGCGGGGCTGGTGTTGTGGCTTTCGGCTAATCCGCCGGTGGGGTTGCTTACTGTCCCGGCCTCTATCAAGACCTGGTTGTCTGTGACGCTGGCGTTGTCCACCGAATAGGCATATCCGCCATGAACCTGAGCGGTGATTTGCGCGGCCGCGTCGGAGACCGTCACATGATTTCCCGTAGCGCTGGCAATATCAGTCGAGTTATAGAGAGATGCGCCGTAGACCCGCGTTGCACTGCCATTGAAGAATACATGGTTGCCCGTGACAGCGATCTGGCTGCTGTCCGGTACACTTTTGCCGTAAACCTCACCAGTCCCCCCATTTATTGGAACGCCCCTTTCGACGGTGAGCTGAATGTCGTTATCGCTGGTGAGCAAAGAGAATGGACTGCAGTTCCAAGTCGGGTCGCTCGAATTGCCGCAGACGTCGTGACCAGGATCGGCTGAGATGATGATGGGTGCGGCCACCGCCCCGGACATTGGCGCGAGAAGGAATGAACACGCCAAGGCCACGCCGCCCAGGGTGTGAAAGACAGTTTGTTTCATCAAAATACTCCTCTCTTCTGAAGATAGGGATTACAAAAAAACCCCGTTTCCGAACAAAGGGAAGCGGGGCGAAGCGAACGTACAACGGCAGAAACGACGCCGCCCTGCTTCCGGCGAGGGAAGACAGGGCGGCGTCGAGAATTCTTTCCGGCCTTCCTGCGAGGCCGATAATAATGCTAAATAACTATACGGTGATTTCGGGGGGGGGGGGGGGGGGGGGGTAAGAATATCTTCAAGGCATGTTTTTCCAAAAAG